>JBHJIP010000021.1:0-10483 GCA_050043365.1 Leptolyngbyaceae cyanobacterium | reverse complement strand
TTGATGTCACCCTAATTTGCGACAACATGGCCGCCCACTTGATGAGCCAGGGACTGATTGACCTGGTGATTGTGGGCACAGATCGCGTTGCAGCTAATGGGGATGTGGCGAATAAAATCGGCACGCTGGGGGTGGCGATCTCCGCTCAGTACTTTGACATTCCTTTCTATGTGGCCTGCCCCTACTCCACCATCGACCCAGATACCCCCACGGGTCAGGACATTGTGATTGAGGAGCGCGGGGAAGATGAGGTCACCCACTTTGGGGCTCGGCGCACCGCTCCAGAAGGCATGGTGGTGCGAAACCCCGCCTTTGATGTCACCCCCCACGAGCTGGTGACGGGGTTGATCAGCGATCGCGGTATTTTGACTGCCCCCTACAGTGAAAGCCTGAAACAAACCCTGTCAGCGTGAGTAATCTCCTGTAGCGTCAGGACTAGAGCCCCATTACCTAAAGTGAGGACGCTTGGTTTATCTAAAATTGCTGCTGACCATGGCCCTGTGGGGCGGCACCTTTATTGCCGGACGGACCCTGTCCCAGACCCTCAGCCCCTATAGCGCCGCCTTTTGTCGCTTTGCCGTGGCGGCGGTGGGCATGGTGCTGCTGCTCTGGAGCCAAGGAGAACGACTGCCCCGATTGAAGGCGACCCAAATATTACCCGTGGTGGTGCTGGGGCTCAGCGGCGTATTGGTCTACAACGTCTGTTTTTTCTCAGGGCTCCAGACCATTACCGCCAGTCGGGCCGGACTGATCATTGCCTTAAACCCCATCTTTATCACCCTTTGTTCGGCACTGCTCTTTCGCCAACCGCTGCCGCCCCTGTCTCTAGCAGGCACGGCGGTAGCCCTGCTAGGGGCCGCGCTGGTTTTGAGTGAGGGGCAGCTTCAGACGCTGCTGAGCCAAGGGGTGAGTCAAGGGGATCTCTGGCTGCTGGGCTGTGTAGGCAGTTGGGTGGTGTATTCCCTGGTGGGCAAGCAGGTGATGGGCAGCCTATCACCCTTAGCAACGGCGACCTACAGCATTTGGGTGGGGGCGATCGCCCTGTTCCCTTTAGCCATTCACCAAGGACTCTGGCAAAGCCTGCCGGTACAGCCTTGGGTGGCTTGGGTGGGTGTGTTTTACCTGGGGCTATTGGGTACGGTGCTGGGGTTTAGCTGGTATTACGAGGGCATCCAGGCTTTGGGAGCCCCTCAGGCGGCGATTTTCATTAATTTGGTGCCGGTGTTTGCCGTGACCTTTGGGGTGCTGCTGCTGCGAGAGCCGTTTTCTGGAGCGATGTCGATGGGGGGAGGGCTTGTGGTGTTAGGGGTGGTGGTGGTGAACTGGCCCCAAACCCAGCAGCCTCTGGGGGACTGAAGGCAAAAGAGGCTATCAGACTTCAAAACAGGATTTAAAAGGGTGCTGAAAGCGTAGGAGTGGGGCGATCGCCACCTTTTGCGTACGGGTTGACTCCCATTGCATTGGACTACGAACGGCCATAGTAGAGACTAAGCGGCGTTGCAGCATCCTGATCAGGGTGACTCACGCCAGAGCCAGAGCAGGAGGTTCCCATGCAGCCCACCAATCGCGAGCAGTTCACTGAAAAGTCTTGGCAGGCGATCGTCCGCACGCCAGAGATTGCCAAGGCTGCTAAGCATCAGCAAATTGAAAGCGAGCACCTGATGCAGGCCCTGCTAGAGCAGGATGGGCTGGCGATATCGGTCTTCAATAAGGCCGAGGTCAAGGTTCAGAATCTACGGGACTTCACTCAACGGTTTATCGACAAGCAACCCAAGGTGAGCAACGGCGGCGGTTCGGTGTATTTGGGCCGCAGTCTCGATACCCTGTTGGATAGGGCCGAACAGTTCCGCCAGGACTTTGGTGACGACTACATTTCTGTGGAGCATCTGGTGTTGTCCTATGGGCAAGATGCCCGCTTCGGCAAACCCCTCCTCAAAGAATTTAACTTAGATGAAACCCAACTACGGAGCCTGATTGAGCAAGTGCGAGGTAGCCAAAAAGTGACCGACCAAAACCCGGAAGGCAAGTACGACGCCCTAGAAAAATATGGCCGTGACCTGACGGCGCTGGCCCAAACTGGTAAGCTCGACCCGGTGATTGGCCGGGATGATGAGATTCGTCGCACCATCCAGATTTTGTCCCGTCGCACTAAGAACAACCCCGTTCTGATTGGGGAGCCAGGGGTGGGTAAAACCGCGATCGCCGAAGGTCTCGCCCAGCGGATCATCAATCGAGATGTGCCGGAGTCGCTGCGCGATCGCCGCATCATTGGCCTAGACATGGGGGCGCTGATCGCCGGAGCCAAGTACCGGGGCGAATTCGAAGAGCGTCTCAAGGCGGTGCTTAAAGAAGTGCAAGATTCCGATGGCCAGATGGTGCTGTTCATTGATGAGATTCACACCGTGGTTGGGGCCGGAGCCACCCAAGGGGCGATGGATGCGGGCAATCTGCTGAAGCCCATGTTGGCCCGGGGGGAACTGCGCTGCATCGGGGCCACCACCCTGGATGAGTACCGTAAATATATAGAGAAGGATGCCGCCCTAGAGCGCCGCTTCCAGCAGGTCTACATCGATCAGCCCACCATTGAGGATACGGTGTCGATTTTGCGCGGGCTAAAAGAGCGCTATGAAAACCACCACGGCGTCAAGATTGCCGACAATGCCCTAGTGGCGGCGGCGGTGCTCTCGACTCGGTACATCAGCGATCGCTTCCTGCCTGACAAGGCCATAGACCTGGTGGATGAATCAGCCGCCAAGCTGAAGATGGAAATCACCTCCAAGCCAGAGGAACTGGACGAGATCGATCGCAAGATCTTGCAGCTTGAAATGGAGCGACTCTCCCTCCAGAAAGAAACTGACGTGGTTTCCTTAGAGCGCCTAGAGCGATTGGATAAGGAATTGGCAAATCTGAAGGAAAGCCAGTCCACCTTTAACGCCCAGTGGCAGGCAGAAAAGGATGTGATCGACAACATCCAAACCCTCAAAAAAGACCTCGAAAACGTCAACATCGAGATTCAGCAGGCGGAGCGTGACTACGACCTCAACCGCGCCGCTGAACTCAAGTATGGCAAGCTCACGGACCTGCAGCGACAGGTGAAAGAGGCCGAAGCGCAGTTGGCCAGTGCCCAAACCAGCGGCCAGTCGCTGCTGCGGGAAGAGGTGACTGAAGAGGACATCGCCGAAATTATTTCTAAATGGACCGGCATCCCGGTCAGCAAGCTGGTGGCGTCTGAAATGGAGAAGCTGCTGCAACTCGAAGATGAGCTGCACCAGCGAGTGATCGGCCAAGAAGAGGCGGTGACGGCAGTGGCGGATGCAATCCAGCGATCGCGGGCGGGTCTCGCCGATCCCAACCGGCCCATTGCCAGCTTTATCTTTTTGGGTCCGACCGGGGGGGGTAAGACCGAGCTGGCTAAGGCATTGGCCTCCTACATGTTCGACACCGAAGAGGCGATCGTCCGCATTGACATGTCGGAATATATGGAGAAGCACGCGGTGGCCCGACTGATTGGAGCCCCTCCTGGCTATGTGGGCTTTGAAGAAGGGGGCCAACTCACCGAAGCGCTGCGCCGCCGCCCCTATGCCGTAATTCTGTTTGACGAAATCGAGAAGGCCCACCCGGATGTGTTCAACATCATGTTGCAAATCCTGGATGACGGTCGCCTCACCGATTCCCAAGGGCGCACGGTAGATTTCCGCAACTCGGTGGTGATCATGACCAGCAACATTGGCTCTCAATACATCCTCGATGTAGCGGGGGATGACGGTCAGTATGAGTTGATGCGGAGTCGCGTGATGGAGGCGATGCAGGGCCACTTCCGCCCTGAGTTCTTAAACCGGGTGGATGAGCTAATCATCTTCCACAGTCTGCGCCAGGAGCAGTTGCGGGAGATCGTGAAGCTGCAAATCCAGCGACTGGAGAAGCGGTTGGGCGATCGCAAGATGACCCTCACCCTCTCGGATGAAGCCTTGGATTGGGTGGCCCAGGTGGGCTTTGACCCAGTGTACGGGGCCAGACCGCTGAAGCGGGCCATACAGAAAGAGCTAGAAACGCCGATCGCGAAGGGAATTTTGCGGGGCACGTTCCAAAATGGGCAACACATCCATGTGGATGTGGAGCTGGAGCGACTGGTGTTTAAAGGGTCGATTCCGGCTGCGGTGACCGTAGTGTCGTAATTTTGCAAAAGCTATTCTGTTTGGCAAAGGCTATGCTGAATCTAGATGAGCGATTTATTTCCCTGCCCCTATTTCAAGACGGACGTAATTTTGTCTGAGGGAAGGGCGCAACACATTATTGAGACTCATCCAGGGACATGGCCTGACTATCGGGAGGAAATTCAAGCAACGCTGGCGAACCCAGATTTTGTTTGGGACAGCAAACAAGACCCTGATGCCACCCTGGTGGCTAAATGATTTCACCATATTCGTACAGGTCGCTACATTGTCGTTGTGGTGATCAGCTCACCGTTGGACAACGCCCATTGGATTGTTACGGCCTATACGGCCCGCAAAATCCCTAAGCCCAAGACTAATGAACAGTGAACTAACGTTTAAGTATGACCAAGATGGGGATATTCTCTACCTCTATCAATGTCCGCCCTATGCTGATCAAGAAGTGGAGCATCTAGAGGACGAAGTTCTGGTGCGCCTCAATCCAGAAACAGATGCGATAGAAGCAATTGAAATTCTCTTCTTCTCTAAGCGACTATTGTCTGCATCTCAATTTAGTTTGCCGATTTTAGCCAATTTACAGCGATCAGAAATCTCTGATTTGACGCAACCTTCATTCAATTAGTTTTTACCTATCGCCAAGGCGATTTTGCGCGGCTTTGACACAATAGAATCAGCTTTGAGGCCACCATTGCGATGCCTTCTCCCGGATCTCTATTTAGAACATCCCGAGCTCTGGGCGGGGGTGCATCACTGGCTGATCACCATGCTGGCGGAGGGAGTTGGTGCTCCAATTACGTCCAAAGTATTGGGTCGCAGTGGAAGTGCGGATGTCTGTTGGAGACCCAGCGGTGCTGGTGGGTATTCCTGACGTAGCTGTGCGGCAAGTCGCTACCACGCAAGATCGGTCAGCCTTGGCCATCGCTGAACTCCCAACCACTCCCCTATCGGTGACGATGCCAGAAGTGGTGAAGCAGGGCTATTTAGAAATTCGGGAAGTGACGACTGAATTCACACAACCATCATTGCGGCGGAGCTTCGAGGGGGCACCCAGCCGGAGACTGGGTGCGAGGAAGGGTGAGGCTATCCTGGCCCCATCCCGACGGTCCCGGCATAAATCGCCTGATCCCCCAACTCATCTTCAATCCGCAGCAGGCGGTTATACTTCGCCACCCGCTCACTACGACTCAGAGAACCGGTCTTGATTTGTCCAGCACGGGTCGCCACAGACAGATCTGCAATGGTGGTGTCTTCTGTCTCCCCAGAGCGGTGGCTGATCACCGAGGTGTAACCATGGCGCGTGGCCAAATCGATGGTTTCTAAAGTCTCGCTGAGGCTGCCGATCTGATTGAGCTTGATCAAAATCGAATTCCCCATGCCCTGGGCGATCCCCTTTTGCAGTCGGGTGGGATTGGTCACAAACAGGTCATCCCCCACGAGCTGCACTGAGCCCCCTAACTTATCGGTGAGGGTTTTCCAGTTATCCCAATCGTCTTCGTGGAGGCCATCTTCGATCGAGACAATCGGGAACTTGCCAGATAAGTCAGCCAGATAATCAATCAGGTCTGCAGGGGAATGGGCCGTGCCGTCGTAGGTGTATTTGCCATCCTTATAGAACTCACTGGCTGCCACATCCAGCGCTAAAGCCACCTGCTGACCCGGCTCATAGCCCGCTTGCTCAATGGCTTGAATCAACAGCTCTAAAGCTTCTTGGTTAGAGCCCAGGTTGGGGGCGAAGCCACCCTCATCACCCACCCCAGTCAGCAGCCCTTTACCTTTCAAAACCTTGCTGAGGCTGGAGAAGACCTCTGCCCCCCAGCGCAGCGCTTCGCGAAAGCTGGGGGCACCCACCGGCACAATCATGAATTCTTGAATATCTACATTGTTGTCAGCATGGGCACCCCCATTCACCACGTTCATCAAGGGAACGGGCAGGAGGTTAGCCATAGGGCCACCCAGATAGCGGTAGAGGGGTAAGCCGACGGCTGCCGCCGCCGCTTTCGCATTCGCTAAGGAAACGGCCAAAATCGCATTGGCCCCTAGCTTCGACTTGTTCTCAGAGCCATCCACCTCTCGCATGACGCTATCTACCACGATCTGCTCTAGGGCATTAAGGCCCATTAGTTCGGGCGCAAGGGTGGATTCGACATTCTCGACGGCTTTGAGGACGCCTTTCCCTTCAAACCGCTCAGGGTCGCCATCTCGCAGCTCGTGGGCTTCAAAGGTGCCCGTTGAAGCGCCACTGGGGACCTGGGCTAAGCCTGCAGCGCCACCGGCTAAGTAGACTTCCGCTTCGATGGTGGGTCGTCCCCTGGAGTCTAAAATTTCTCGGGCGCGGATATCTTCAATGGAGGTATCGAGTTCGTCAATCATCATGCCCCGTTTCCTTGTGTGCGATGTGTAGCTTGGACCACTTTGCTTTAGACGCCGACCATGCTGATCATTAGCGCCCAAGCAAAGTGGCTCGCAGCCCTGTCCTAATCGGACTGGCTGCCATAGCCAAAATGGCCTAGGGCACCGCGATCGCGCCTTTCCCTCAGCGTAGGGTAAGGTCAATGCACAACGGTTCCCGAGAAACAAGGATACGCTGAAGCTGCTGAGGCGGCTCAGGTTTAAGGTTGTCTTTGGGCAGGGCAGGCAAGACCAGGTTTGAATAATGGCACTGTCAGTTGAGATTGTGGTGGTGATGGGTGTAGCTGGCGCGGGCAAAACTACGCTGGGTCAGGCTCTTGCAAACAGGTTGGGTTGGCTGTTTGTGGAAGGTGATCATTTTCATCCCGCTAAGAATATTGAGCGGATGAAAGCGGGGATTCCCCTCACCGATCAAGACAGATATCCATGGCTGCAAGCGATCTGCCAAGAGATTAAGCGCCTGCAAGCCCTCAAACAATCGGCGATCATCACCTGTTCTGCGTTAAAGCACACCTATCGTGAAATGCTGCGAGCAGAAGCGCCCGCGATCGCGTTTGTCTACCTGCATGGTGAACCTGCACTTTTGCAACAGCGGTTAGCACAACGGCAAGGCCACTTTGTGGGGACCGACTTGCTGGCCAGTCAGTGGGCTGATTTAGAGAGTCCACCCCCTGAGGTCGCCCTTAGATTAGATGCCGCTGCCCCCGTTGAAACCTGGGTGCTTCGGGTCTGTGAGCACCTGGGTTGTGGCGACCTAGGCGGCTAACAACTGCCGTAAGACATAGTGCAGAATCCCGCCATTGCGGTAATACTCCACCTCGTCCAGGGTGTCGATGCGACAGAGTACAGGCACGGTCACCTCGCTACCATCCTGCCGGTGAACCCCTAAGTTCAACATCATCCCTGGTTGAATGCCATGGCTTAGCCCTGTTAAGTCAAAGGTTTCAGTGCCCTCTAGACGCAGGGTTTGGCGATTGGTGCCGTCCACAAACTGCAGCGGCAGTACCCCCATGCCAACCAGATTTGAGCGATGAATGCGTTCGAAACTCTCTGCTACCACTGCTTTGACCCCTAGCAAACGGGTGCCTTTCGCCGCCCAATCCCGCGAGGAACCGGTGCCATATTCTTTACCGGCAATTACCACCAGCGGTGTGCCCGCCGCTTGGTACTTCATCGCCGCATCGTAGATAGACATCTGCTCGCCCTCAGGCATGTAGCGAGTTACCCCGCCCGAGGAGCCAGGAACCATTTCGTTCTTAAGGCGAATATTGGCAAAGGTGCCCCGCATCATCACCTCGTGGTTGCCCCGGCGTGACCCGTAAGAGTTGAAGTCAGCTGTAATCACCTGATTACTGACTAAATAGCTGCCTGCCGGACTGTCGGCTTTGATCGCCCCTGCTGGTGAAATGTGGTCGGTGGTGATGCTGTCACCCAAGAGGGCCAGAGGCCGCGCCCCGGTGATGTCAGCAAAGACTTGACCTTTCACCGTCGGAGCCATGTCGGCGAAGAAGGGCGGATTTTGCACATAGGTGCTCTCCCCTTGCCAGCCGTAGGTTTGACTGTCTACAGCAGCAATCTGCTGCCAGGCGGGGGTACCGCTGAAGACATTGCCGTAGCGACTGCGGAACATCTCGGGGGTTAGGGCCGAGGCCATCGCCGTTTGGATTTCAGCAGTGGTAGGCCAGATGTCCTTCAGATACACCGGGATACCGTCAGTGTCTTCGCCTAGGGGATCTGTGGTGAGATCGATCGCCAGATTTCCGGCAATGGCATAGGCTACCACCAAGGGCGGTGAAGCCAGGTAGTTGGCCTTGGTGTGGGGGCTAACCCGTCCTTCAAAGTTACGGTTACCCGAGAGGACTGCGCCCACCACCAAGTCAGAGGATTCGATCGCGCCAGAGATGGCGTCTGGCAGAGGACCGGAGTTGCCGATACAGGTGGTGCAGCCATAGCCCACTAGGTTAAAGCCGAGGGCATCTAAATCGGATTGCAGACCGGCCTTTTCGAGATAGTCGGAGACCACTTGGCTGCCAGGAGCCAAAGAGGTCTTTACCCAAGGCTGCACTTTCAGGCCCTTTTCATGGGCCTTGCGGGCGACCAAACCGGCACCGATCATGACTGAGGGGTTGGAGGTGTTGGTGCAACTGGTGATCGCGGCAATCACGACGGCCCCATCTTCCAGGGCGTAGTTTTCTCCAGCGATGGCTTCAGACCGTTTTGCTGCGTAGGAATCCAAGCCGCTGAAGCTGGGAAAATCATTGGTTTTAAACTGGTTGGCCAGATTCGCCAGGGTGACCCTATCCTGAGGCCGCTTCGGTCCTGCCAGGGAGGGTTGAATGGTAGCCAGGTCCAGACTGAGGGTATCGGTAAAGACCGGGTCGGGGCTATTGTCTTCGCGCCAGAGCCCCTGAGCCTTGGCATAGGCTTCGACTAAGGCAACCCGCTCCGGCTCCCGTCCAGAGAATTCCAGGTATTTGATGGTTTCTGAATCGACGGGGAAAAAGCCGCAGGTGGCTCCATATTCAGGAGCCATGTTAGAAATCGTGGCGCGATCAGCCAGGGTCAGGTGGGAGAGTCCTTCGCCGTAAAACTCGACGAACTTGCCCACCACCCCTTTTTGCCGGAGCATTTCCACCACGGTCAAGACCAGGTCGGTGGCCGTGGCCCCTTCTGGGAGTTGGCCCACCAGCTTGAAGCCCACCACTTCCGGAATCAGCATGGAGATTGGCTGACCCAGCATCGCCGCTTCCGCTTCGATGCCGCCCACACCCCAGCCCAAGACAGAGAGGCCGTTGATCATGGTGGTGTGGCTGTCAGTCCCCACCAGGGTGTCGGGGTAAGCAACGGTTTCCCCATTTTCTTCCTTAGTCCAAGCCACTTGGGCCAAATACTCTAGGTTGACCTGGTGGCAGATGCCGGTCCCAGGGGGCACCACCCGGAAGTTGTCGAAGGCCCCTTGCCCCCAGCGCAGAAACTCGTAGCGTTCGTGGTTGCGCTGGAACTCGCGATCCACATTGGCCCCAAAGGCCTCCTCACTCCCAAAGTTATCCACCATCACCGAGTGATCAATGACCAGATCGACTGGGGTGAGGGGATTGATTTTTTCAGGGTCGCCGTTCAGGTTGACAATGGCATCCCGCATCGCCGCCAGATCCACCACGGCAGGAACCCCGGTGAAATCTTGCATCAGCACCCGAGCGGGTCGGTAGGCAATTTCGCGATCAGAAGATTTTGTCTTGAGCCAGTCAGCCACGGCTTGGGCATCAGCAGCCGTAACGGTGCGGCCATCTTCATGGCGGAGCAAATTTTCCAGCAGAACTTTGAGACTGTAGGGGAGCTGGCTGATGTCACCGAGGGTTTTAGCGGCTTCCGGCAAGCTGTAATAAGTGTAAGTTTTACCGGCAACTTGCAAACTCTGTTTCACGTTAATGTCTTCCACAGCAGCCCAAACTCCTCCCCTTCAAAAGATTTCTATCATCCTCCCAAAACCCTTGCCTGTCAAGGAATCTAAGGATTCTCAAGTCAAGAAATCCTATATCTAACCAAGAGCTTTATTGGGGTTAGAGTCGATTACCTGATTTACCTATTCCCTCTATGAATTATTAATGTTGATAATCTAATTCGTTGAGTGTGAGCGCAAAGCTCCCTAGTTAGGAATTCTCATAATTCCGGTTTAGTCCCAGGTGCATCGGAGTGCTCTATCGATAAACATCAAAGAACTGCTTATTGACTTTGTATGACTGGACGGGAGTAAGCCCTAGTTCTAAGAGGATATTTGGAAAGTATCAATCAGCACTCATTTCGAGAAAAGGCTTCCTAAGTATTAGGCTCAGAAAGTAACCTCTGTAGCCCCTAGGAAGCTATGACATCAGCGTATGCCAGCAGCCTGAGCCTTGACCAGT
>JBHJIP010000020.1:0-54976 GCA_050043365.1 Leptolyngbyaceae cyanobacterium | reverse complement strand
CCAGTAAAAGTCCACCTAAGGCCTATGCTTCTCAACGAAAACGGCTTGCTTTAGAGCAGCGCATAGAGTTCAACAAGGTGATCAGATTCTCATGGTGAGACTGACTAAGATGCTGAAAAGTTTTCTGCACCACTAAGGAGTTATAAGTACAAGCTTGGCTCTTATGGATTTGAAGAAGTTCAACAAGAGTTTTCGATCTTACATCCCTTGCCACCTTTGTTAATGGGGAATTTTAATCCAGACGATCTTGCATCTCGTGAGTGTATTGGTACTACGGATTGTCCTGAAGATCAAAAATGGAAATTGATGTTTATGTGCAGTATTTTTGGTTCTAGATCTCTCTGCCTGAAAGATTGAAAGATCTAATTTTCTGACTTCGACTTTAACATCTAAGTAGTTCTTATCGAATTTGGTATGGTTGTTCGCCCGCGCCTAATTCCAGTGCTGTTGCTTAAGCACGGCATGATTGTGCGCAGCCAAATCTTCAAGGTGCATCAGGTAATTGGTAACCCAATGAGTACGGTGCAGCGCTTTTCTGACTGGAATGTAGATGAGCTAGTCGTGCTGGATATCAGTCGCGGTGAGGCAAGACACGATTTGCGTCGGGATGACCTCCAGCAACAATACATGGGGGATACTGCCCTAGATGTGCTGAGAGAGATTGCCAAGGTGTGTTTTATGCCTCTCACCTTTGGTGGTCGGATTCGGACCATTGCGGATATAGAGCAGCGGTTGGCCGCAGGGGCCGACAAGGTCACCCTCAACACTGCCGCCTTAAAAGAGCCTGGTTTTTTACAGCAGGCTGCCCGTCGATTTGGTAGCCAGTGCATCGTTGCGTCTATTGATGCCCGCCGCACCGATGCCGGGTGGCACGTTTTTGGTGACGGGGGTCGGCAAGCAACCGATTGGGATGTTGTGTCGTGGGCTCAGCAGGTCGAAGCCCTTGGGGCTGGAGAGATTTTCCTGAATTCCATTGATCAGGATGGTTCTGGGCAGGGGTATGACTTAGAGCTGATACAGGCTGTCACTGGGGCGGTGTCAATTCCGGTGGTTGCCTGCGGCGGCGTAGGCCGCTACGACCATTTTCCTGCTGCCATTCTGCTTGGTAATGCGGCGGCGGCGGCGGCGGCTAATATCTTTCACTTTTTTGAGCTGAGCTATTCCCACGCTAAGCAAACCTGCCTGACCGCAGGAATTCCCATGCGCCCTATAGGATTAGGCTCCCAATTTCTACGCCGAGAGCCAGAGTACGATCGCCCCTACGAAGATGCCCGTATCGCCAAACGACTGCACCAGGCAGAGACAGAAAGCTACGTCGCTGCCCAACCCAGGGCAACGGCCCAGAACGCTATTCGCTGGTGTACCGCTTGTGTGTACCCCTCGATCTCTGCCGCCCCCATGGAGTTTGATGACCAGGGGGTTTGCACGGGATGCCAGATGGCCAAGGTTAAGGCTCAGATTCCGACCCAAGAATGGGAACGGCGACGAGAGCTATTGCGGGATTTATTAGAACAGTATCGCTGCCGCGACGGCAGTCGCCATGATGTGGTGGTGCCAGTATCTGGAGGTAAGGATTCCTACTTTCAGGTTCATGTTCTAAAGGAAGAGTTTGGCCTCAACCCCCTACTGGTCACCTATGACGGCAACAATTGGACCGATGTCGGTTGGCGCAACATGGTGCGGATGCGAGAGGTCTTTGGAGTTGACCACATTCTGGTGCGGCCTTCAGTTACCACCCTAAAGAAGCTAAATCGGCTGGGATTTACCGTGATGGGGGATATGAACTGGCACGCCCATGTGGGGATCATGACTGCCCCCATGAAGGTGGCGACCCAGCATCAGATTCCCCTGGTGTTTTATGGTGAGCATGGCTATTTAGATCTCTGTGGCCAGTTTTCCATGGATGACTTTCCTGAGGTCACCTACCGCGATCGCTTAGAACATTTTGCCCGAGGCTATGAGTGGACTTATTTCGTTGACCGTGAAGGCTTGACGGCCCAAGACCTCAGCCTGTGGAAATATCCCACCGATGAAGCGATGCTTGCTCTGGATTTGCGAGGAATTTTCCTGGGAAACTATCTCTATTGGGAAGCTAACGAGCACATCAAACTGGTGACCGAGCGCTATGGATTTGAGGTGTCCCACGAGCCCTTCGATCGCACCTATCGCACCATGTCCAACCTAGATGACATGCATGAGAACGGGGTGCATGACTACCTCAAGTACATCAAGTTTGGCTATGGTCGCGCCACGGACCATACCTGTAAGGATATTCGAGCTGGACTGATGAGTCGTGAGAAAGCGATTAACTTGGTAAACCATTACGATCCCATCAAGCCAAAAGATCTTCAGCGTTGGCTCTCCTATGTCGATATGACTGAGTCCGAGTTTGATCGGATAGCTGATACTTTTCGAGATCCCCGTGTCTGGCGTATGGAGGCTGGAGAGTGGGTTAAAGATGGCTTGACCGTGACTGACCCTGAACACCCTTGAACAAAATCCTGACTTAAAAGCCTGATGACTGCTGAAAACACGATTTCCTTAGGGGAGCAACTCAGTGAAAAGGAGCTGTGTCCTGATGAGCTGCTAGCAGCTCAAGAAGCTGCCTTTGCCCGTGACATTGAGCGGATGCAGCGGCGGGTTAATGAGTTTATAGAAGTAGCTTGTCCAGCCTGTGGCAGTCAGACCTATCAACCCGCTTTTGAGAAATTTGGGTTTACCTTTCGCACCTGTGAAGATTGCGAAACCCTTTATATGAGTCCCCGCCCTTCCCCAGCGGTGATGGCTGACTATTACACCCATTCTGAGAACTATGCCTATTGGGCAAAATATATTTTTCCAGCTTCAGAGGCCTCTCGGCGGGAGAAAATTCACAAGCCCTGGTTAGAGCGGGTGCTGGGATTTTGCGATCGCTATGCCATTCCCCGTGGCATCCTCTTGGAAATTGGTCCTGGTTTTGGCACCTTTGCTGCCGTTGCTACAGAGTCCCAAGCTTTTACCCGTGTCGTTGCCGTAGAGGCAAATCCTGACATGGCTGCGGCCTGTCGAGATCGGGGTGTCGAGGTGATTGAGCAGCGGGTTGAGGATGTTAAGGGAGAGGGTCTGGGGGGTGTCAACGTCATTGTCTCTTTTGAGGTGATTGAGCATTTATTTGAGCCCCGAGCGTTTGTGGCTCAATGCGCCCATTTACTACCTTCAGGAGGGTTATTGATTTTGTCTTGCCCTAATGGTTTGGGTTTTGACATTGCCATGTTGGGAGCTAAAGCTCTGGCCGTTGATGCAGAGCATGTCAATTTGTTTAATCCCCAATCTCTGTCTCAGTTACTTGAGGATTGCGGATTTGAGGTGTTAGAAGCCACGACACCAGGACGACTGGATGCAGAATTTGTACGGGAAGCCGCTTTGAAAGGAGAGATTGATCTATCTGGGGATCCCTTTCTAAAACGGGTGTTAATGGATGACTGGGGATCTTTGGGGTGGCCGTTTCAGCAATTTCTAGCTCATCACAACCTGTCGTCCCACCTATGGATTGCCGCCCGCCGTCGCTAAATTAATTGAATTATTTCTAGTAGGGCAGCAAACATTGAATATGCCACGAGTAGATTGTACTTCTACGTCAACTTGGATATAGCGCAGACTCTAAAATCCTTTTTGTTCGGCAATCTTAAATTTTAATCTACATCTCATCATCCAGTCGAAAAACGTAGCACTCCACACAAGCATTATTTTTGATTCGTGAATACAAGGAAGAATTGATGAAGTTAAATCCAAAGAATTTGAATTGGATTGGAGTTAGATTTCTTGATCCAATTGGCAGAGTTTTCTATCGAAATGGGCACTATTATCGCGCTATCTATCCTGAAAAAGCAGCTTATGTAAAAAGCTTGTTTGACACTGGAATTGTTCAGAAGCTCACGGATGCCAACTTGCTGTTTCCTATTGAGTTCACTGATATTGAGGTTGACGGATTTGAATTTGTTTTGAGGACGGATGAAGCAGAATGGGATGTACCCGTTTATAAATACCCATTTTCATCCCTTTTTGATGCTGCTATCTGCTGGCTAACTATTGACTCGATTCTAGCTAGGCAAAACCTATCTTTGATTGACAGCCACTATGGAAATATTGTGTTGAGTGGAAATAGACCTAAATGGATAGATTTAGGTTCAATACAGCCCTGTAATCAATGTAGTCTTGGGCTTCTGGAATTCTTGGACTACTTCCTACATCCACTTCTTATTCTCAGTGCTAAAAGAGATTTAAATGACTTGATGCGGTTGATTATGAAAGGCCGCGGCATTCATTATAAGGAGTGCAGTCAAATTATAGGTCTTCATATTTTCAGAATTCCACTAATTTCTATTCGACTACTAGTTCGAGCATCCAGCAAAGTATGCAGGTTGAGCAGGCTTGATCCTGCTAGGCTGAGAAGCTTGCTTACGAGAATGTTAATGTTTTTTCTGAACTTTCTAAAGCCAAGTCCCCCTAAAGATGTCTGGGCAGATTATGGAACAAACAGTATTGATCTAGCTAAAGGAAAAGAAGGCAAATCTACTTCTGAAGATCCAAGAGACCAACAAATCACTCAACTGATTCGGAAGATACAGCCTTTTTCAGTAATCGATGCTGGGGCCAGTAGTGGACATTTTTCGCGGATGATAGCTCCACTTACTCAAAAGGTGCTGGCATTTGACACCAGCGAATATGCCATTGATCAGCTAGTTGCTTATTCCAAAGATTTAAATGAGCGCAAGATTACCGCTTGTATTGATGATTTTCATAATAATAATCAAGTTGCCGACTTGGTTTTGGCCCTTGCAATTACTCATCACATTGCCCTTGGGCAACAGTTTAAGTTCGATTATATTTCCCAAAGATTGTCTGAGATGACCCGCAATGGATTGATTACTGAATTCATGCCAAATGGCCTTGGGACGCTCGGCAAAATTTATCCTGAACCTTTGCCAAGTTACTACAAGTTAGAGACGTTCTTGGCGGAACTAAGACATTTTTTTACAGATGTTGAGGTCATAGACTATCAAAGATCAGGGTCTTTTTCTCCTCGTATATTAATCCACTGCTCCGGGAAGTTTTCGAGTTGATTTTTCGCTGGTGATGATGTCGCAAGCGAAGCTTATGTTAGAGAAGCTGTTATCTTAATGAACCATGACAACTTAGAACGCTCAATACGTCATTGCTATAGCACTTGGGGCGATCGCTATTACGCTGATTACTATCAGAGCGATACTGCCTATCCGCCGGTTCATACCGACATCATTCGCGATCTACTCCAACAGTCTGGGGCCAGCAGTTTATTGGATGCAGGCTGTGGCCCCGCTTCTATGTTGCGGGATCTAAATCTGCCAAACTTACAGCGCTTTGGGTTTGACTTAACCCCGGAGATGATTAATGAGGCGCGACGGGTGCTGGCCCTACAGCAGGTTCCTGCCAGTCATATCTGGGAAGGGAGTGTTCTAGATGCCCATGCCTTTCGTTGCCCTGAGCAGTCTAATCATTCCCCCTTTGATGCCGCCATTTGTTTTGGGGTACTACCCCATATTCCTGCCAGCGCCGACCGCACCGTACTAACCCATCTGGCCAATGCTGTACGCCCTGGGGGGTGGATAGCCTGTGAAGCCCGTAACCAACTATTTGCGTTGTTCACCCTAAATCGCTACAGTCGCGATCTGTTTCGGCAAGAACTGATTCAAGCTGATAAATTGAGCGATCGCCTCCAAGACCCAGCCGAAAAAGCTGCCCTTACCCAAGCCTTGGATGAGCTTGATCAGCGCTTCCGCATGGATCTTCCCCCCATGCGGAAAGGGTATACCGATGAGCCCGGTTACGACGAAGTCCTATCTCGCACCCACAATCCTTTTGAGTTGGTGGCAGAAGCACGGGCAGCAGGCTTGGTCGATGTGCAAACCTTGTTCTACCACTACCATTGCCTGCCCCCTATGGTTGAGGGACTTCTACCCAATGCCTTCCGACGTGAGAGCCTTAGTTTAGAGGACCCTAGCGATTGGCGGGGCCACTTTATGGCGTCCGCTTTCATCGTGGTTGGCCAGCGGCCATGATCAATAGCAACGGTTGGCGTCAGTACAACATTTGGGAACACAGTGCCACGGTACGAGAGCTCTATGCGCGCCGCTGTCGCATGCAGGCAGAAGAAATGACCTGCCATCAACAGGCGGTCACGCTATTAGAGCCCCGCGTCTCCCCTGGGGATACGCTGCTAGATGTGGGCTGTGGCAGTGGGTATTTTTTCCATTCCCTGCGCAAGCGCACAGTCCCGGTTGATTACTGGGGCATTGATGCCACTGCGGCGCTGATTGAAATCGGCCAGCAACACCTACCCACCTTTGGCCTACCGGCTCATCACTTACACCCCATGCGCATTGAAGACCTGGGGGGGAAATTCGACCATGTGGTCTGTATTAACGTCCTCAGCAATTTGGATAATTACCATCGCCCCCTAGAAAGATTATAGAACACAGCCCGAAAAACGGGCATTTTGCGAGATTCTTTGGCAACCATGGGGGACTATGCCTACGTACGAGATCGCTTTCTAGACGATGGGGTTGACCTCAAGGTCCATGTCAATACCTATCCTGTTCAAGAGGTGTGTGACTTTATTCGCGCCTATGGTTTTCAGGTCGAGTCAATCCCAGATCAACGCACAGGAGATGTCCCCGAAATGGTGATTGGTTATCCCCACCACTGGCGATTTTTGGTGGCTGTGCGGCAGCAAGAGGGGGATAACTAAATGTCACGGATTGCGGGCGTATTCACCACCCCAGCTCACCCAGCCCTTACAGAAGCCCTGGCCGCTAAGATTTCCGGTCAGGAGTGGACACAAATAACAGACACCCTCATGGGAGCCACGATGGCTTGGACAGGGGTGCGATCGCCCAATCTAGCAGTGATGGATCAAGTCATCGCTGTGGTTGATGGTAATTTCTATAACGCCGATGAGTGGAATCTATCCCCATCGCTTCAGGCCACTAATGCTGCCGCCCAGTTGATCGCCTTATATGAGCGCCATGGCTTTACAGGTGCGCTCCAGCGCATCAATGGTGATTTTGCTATTGCGCTCTTTGATGCCAAGTGCGATCGACTTTGGCTGGGACGAGATCGGGTCGGGCATCGTCCCCTTTACTATATTCAGACGCCCCATCATTTTGGCTTCTGCTCTCGCCCGCGAGCCTTGCTAACTATCCCCGGCGTTTCTCCTGAAATTAACCGTCGCTTTGTTGCCGTGTTCGCGGGTTCCCACTATCGCTACATTGATAACCGCCCTGAAGAGACTCCCTACGCAGCGGTCAAACAGCTCCCCGCCGCCACGGCCCTTTGCCTGCATCGCGGCAATAGCCAACTTGAGCCCTACTGGCAGTTGACTGATTTGCCAGATTGGCAGGCGAGTGAGGCGGAATTAGCCGAGCAGTATCGAGATCTCCTTCTAGATGCCGTTGCTAGGCGAGTGTCTGCCTTCCCAAAGATCGCATTTACCCTGTCAGGGGGGCTAGATAGCTCTTCGGTCATGTCTTGTGCGGTCGAAGCATTGGGAGCAAAGCAACACGCTTTTTCTAGCGTATACAGTGACAAAACCTATGATGAAAGCGACGACATTCAGAACTTTTTACCCCAAAAGGTTTCTGAATGGCATCCAATTCGAGTCGATGACTTTGACCTCTTTGACACGGTTTCTCGACTCGTGGCCGCTCACGATGAGCCCGTTGCAACCGCCACCTGGCTCTCTCACTACTTGCTCTGTGAAGCCGTCGCTGAGCAGGGCTTTTCCACCCTATTTGGGGGCTTAGGAGGAGATGAGTTAAACGCAGGAGAATACGAGTACTTTATCTTTCACTTTGCTGACCTCCGTGCCCAGGGACGAGAAGCAGAATTAGAGGACGAAATTGCTGCCTGGGCAACCCATCACAATCACCCCATCTATCAAAAAAATCGACAGGTCGCTGAGCAAGCCTTAGCCCGCACCACTCATCCCAACCAGCAGGGTGTTATTTTGCCTAATCGCGATCGGATGACCCGATACTACAAGGCCATTTCCCCCGATTTTTACGACCTCAACGCCTTTGTCCCCCAGCACGATCATCCCTTTCGATCTTGGCTACGCAACCGCACTTACCAAGATATTTTCCGGGAAACAGCCCCCTGCTGTCTAAGGGCCGAAGATCGTAACTGCATGGCTTTTGGCCTTAACCATGCGGATCCCTTCTTTGACCACCGCCTGATTGAATTTATGTTCCGAGTTCCGGGTAGCCTAAAAATTCGAGACGGCGTGACCAAACAACTGCTTCGCCAAGCCATGCAGGGCATCCTTCCAGAAGAGACCCGCACCCGCATCAAAAAAACAGGTTGGAATGCCCCCGCTCACCTCTGGTTTTCAAACCAGGCACTTGAGCAATTACTCGACATGGTGCATTCACAGGAGTTTCGTGATCGAGGGGTTTATAACGTTGATGAAGTTTTACATCTCGTTCATGAACATCAACACATCATTGCTTCAGCTAAACCTCGCGAAAATCATATGATGCCCCTTTGGCAACTCATTAACGTAGAACTCTGGTTCCAATCCCTTTAGAGGCAAACTACTGAAAATATCCGTTTAATATGGCCAAGATTTTTCCTCTTGAACTACCTAAAACGCATCAGTACACTCCAGCCTCAATAAGCAACATGTATGGTGCTGCTTGGGTTGCCGCAAAGTATTGCAGATTAAAAAGAGCGCCCCTAATCTTAAATAGGCACTGGCAGCATGGATGGGTTCAGCAAAATCGGCAACTAAATCCAGAATTGGTGACTGCCGATTATCTCACCAACAAAAAATATTTGATTTTAGTGGCAAGGAAAGATGAGGAAGAATATTTATTAGGACAAGGGTATCTGGCAAAAGCAATCGGCTTACCATTTGTCTACACGCTAGACCAGAGATATGAAAGAATCCAGAGTAGCCTTTTGGTCATGCCTTGCCATACATCTAGATTTGTCCCAATTAACTTCAATGAAGATTACAAGATATTCACAAACTATGTCCTAGAACAAAAAAAGAATTTTCAGTTTATCTGCGTCTGTATGCACCAAGAGGATATTGATCTGGGGTATGGCAGAATATGGGAAGATATTGGTTGCAAGGTGATTAGAGGTGCCGCTGTAGATGATGCAAATTCCTTGATTCGGATGCATGCTTTAATGTCCCAATTCGAAACAATTTTAAGTGATGTAGTAGGATCTCACCTTGTATATGGTGCCGCTTCAGGTGCAAAAATATCTCTTGTCCAGCCTATTGGCAGAGAATATGACAATTCTAAAGATCCGTTCTTTGAGGATGAAAAATCTGCTTTGCGTAAACAACTTGATGATATTGCAGCTATGGAAATGGATCCTACTCGCTCTCCCTATCCATTCTTATTTGATAAACCTGAAAAAGCAAAGCAGCACATAAATTGGGGATTAGATGAAATTGGGTTCTCAAATCGTGTAGGCCCAGAGGAGCTTCGTCATCTTTTGGGTTGGAATTTTCCCGAGATTTTGCTGAATAAACTTGAATATCAATCGAATGCTTTAAAAGTTAAGACGAAAGCTTTCCTGAAAAGAAAATTGCCACCCTCATTTTAGCCAAATGTCTGTTCTAGGGCTTAGACAATTCCATCAGAAAGTTGGAAGTCAGACATGAGTGTGTAAAATGCAGGTCGCTAGCGCGTAATATTTATATATTTGAGCGTAAATCTTACGCGTCCTTTCAATACACTGGAATTTTAATTTTTAGTTAAATCGAAATAGTTGGCAGTAAAAAAAGAAAATATTTGTGAAGAGAATTAACCTAAATATTGCTTGCGGCAGCACATTCGTCGTTCATGAAAGCTGGATCAATCTAGATTATAAGTCATCGAATAAATCTGTTACTTCAGCAAATTTGTTAGAGCCTCTAAACTTCGATAAAGAACAAGTCAATGTTGTCTATTCATCACATTTTTTAGAGCATATCCCACGCAGGAGAGTAAATATATTTGTTGGAGAATGCTATAGAGTTCTAGCTGTAGGTGGAAAAATAAGATTGGTATTGCCTGATCTTGAAAATCTATGTTCAGAATATTTGAAATGTCGTCAAAATAAAGAACATGAAAAGGCAGATTATGCAATTATTGAAATAATTGATCAATGTGTTCGCAGTTATCCTGGAGGGTTTCTTGGAGAATATTTTAAATATCTTAGCGATAATCCTGACACTCAAGGCGACATGATTGAGTATGTAAAGAAGCGGTGTGGAGAGGACTTGAGTCCGCATGTATTGCCTTCTAAAAGAAATACTCATGCCGACAAGTCTCCTCAAGAGATATTTATTCAAAAGATGGCTAATACCTTATCTAAGCCGGAAGATTTGGTTGGAAAACTTCAATGCAAATTGTCTGATTTCCGAACTCGACTAGCTATAGCTTTATTGCCGAAAGCATTTCGTGAACAAAATGTAAGCTATGCTTCCATTGGTGAAAAGCACGCTTGGATGTGGGATTTTTATACGTTGAGTCGAGAACTTGAACAGGCTGGATTTCATGATATTAAGCGGCTCGCCTTTGACGAAACTGAAATTCCTGGTTTTCCCCTGATTCCTCTGGATATGACAGCGGACGGTTCTCCTCGGAAGGGAGAAAGCTCTATGTATATAGAAGCTAGAAAATGAGAATTCATGAAAGCAGTTATTCTTGCGGGTGGTTTAGGAACTCGCTTATCTGAAGAAACTCATCTACGTCCTAAACCTATGATAGAGATTGGCGGCAAGCCAATTCTCTGGCACATCATGAAAATTTATTCGACTTATGGTATCAACGAATTTATTATTTGCTGCGGCTACAAAGGTTATTTGATTAAGGAATACTTTGCTAATTATTTCCTACATACCTCCGATGTTACTTTTGATATAGCAATGAATTCCGTCGAAGTTCATCGACAGAAAGCCGAACCTTGGAAAGTAACCTTAGTAGACACTGGCGAGCATACTCTCACAGGGGGACGTTTAAAGCGCGTAGCCCCCTACATTCAGCCCGAGGAAACCTTTTGCTTTACTTACGGTGATGGTGTTGCGGATATTAATATTGGTGAGTTGCTAGCCTTTCATCAAAAGCATGATCATTTGGCAACGGTGACAGCCGTTCAACCTCCAGGGCGATACGGAGCATTACAAATTAGCGAATGCAGAGTAACGGGTTTTACAGAGAAGCCACCAGGAGACGGGGGTTTAATTAATGGTGGCTTTTTTGTTTTGTCATCAAACTGCATTGATCTAATTAAGGGTGATGCGTGCAGTTGGGAACAAGAACCTCTGACGCAACTTGCTGATCAAGGAGAGTTGATGGCCTTTAAGCATTACGGCTTTTGGCAACCCATGGACACATTACGCGATAAAAATCAGCTAGAGGCTCTATGGAAAGATAATTGCGCCCCCTGGAAAACATGGTGAATCACAACTCGCTGTGGCGAGATATGCCTGTATTCATAACTGGTCATACCGGCTTCAAAGGCTCGTGGCTCTCTCTCTGGTTATCCAAATTAGGCGCTAAAGTGCACGGCTATGCCTTAGCCCCTCCAACGACTCCTAACTTGTTCGAAGCAGCTAATGTTGCTGGTAGCTTAGCCTCAGACGCCAGAGCTGACCTTCTAGATTTAAGTACGCTTCGCCATAAATTAAAAATAGCTCAACCTACCGTAATTTTTCACTTGGCGGCTCAGCCCTTAGTCCGAGTTGGCTATGCTGAGCCTCTTGCAACACTGTCTACTAACATTATGGGCACAGCCCACTTACTAGAAGCTATTAGAGAGATTTCATCTATCAAAGCAGTCGTAATTGTTACTACTGATAAGGTTTACGATAATCGAGAATGGATTTATCCCTACAGAGAGATTGATTCTCTAGGTGGCTATGACCCTTACTCTGCCAGTAAAGCAGCGGCAGAACTAATTGTTGCCAGCTACCGATCTAGTTTTTTCAGTTCTTCTCTTCAAGATTCACCCAAGGTTGCCACCGCTCGAGCAGGCAATGTAATTGGTGGCGGCGATTGGGCGAAAGATCGCTTGATTCCAGATTGTCTACGTTCACTTGAGAAGGGACATCCTTTGGTCATTCGCTATCCGCAAGCCGTTCGTCCTTGGCAGCACGTGCTGGAGTCACTTTCGGGTTATTTACTTCTAGCCGAAACACTGCTGAGTTCTGATGGAGGCAATTTCACTTGTGCCTGGAATTTTGGCCCTAGTGTCAGTGAACAAGCTAGTGTGCAAGAGGTTGTTGAACAAATTGATAACTGTTGGGGAGGTTCAAAACATATTGAGTTTTTGCAATCAAACAATAATCTCCATGAGGCGGGATCACTTCAGCTGGATGCTAGTCAGGCTCACTTGAAATTAGGCTGGGGCATGCGATGGTCGCTGAGCCAGGCTATAAAAGCTACGGTAGATTGGCATCGAGCTTGGCTAGAACGACGAGATATGAAGGCTTTGACTCTCAGCCAAATCGACTTTTACCAAACGTCAGCCCAAACTTAATTTCGAGCTCCTAAGGTATGAAACTGTTTTTGACTGGGGGGACTGGGTTTATTGGATCTCACTTTTTAAAGGCAGCGCTGGAGGCAGGACATCAGGTTCTGGCCTTGAGGAGAGAATATAGTCAACCGCGTCTATCTCTATCCTTGCAACCAATCTGGCTACAGGGAAGCCTTAGCGATGATTGGTCTAGTGCTTTGAAGGGATGTGATGTTTTAGTTCACTTAGCTGCAGCAGGTGTAAATCCAGAATTTAGCGATTGGCAGGAACTATTCTCTGTCAACGTTAGCCAATCTCTCAACCTGTGGTTACAAGCTCAGGAGGCTGGAGTGCGGCGGCTCGTAATTTGTGGATCTTGCTCGGAGTATGGTCGTAGCGGAGAGCAATATGAATTTATTCCAGTGACGGCTCCACTGCAGCCAACTAACGCCTACGGGGCGTCAAAAGCATCAGCCAGTTTAGCGGCGATAGGTTTGGCTACTCAGATGAATTTGGAAGTTGTATTATTGCGACCTTTCCACGTTTATGGGCCAGGAGAGAATGAGTTTAGGCTCTGGCCATCTCTCAAAAAGGCTGCGCTGGCTGGAGAAGATTTGTCTATGACTCCTGGACAGCAAATTAGAGATTTTATGTCCGTTGAGCAGGTTGCTGAAAAGTTTTTATGGGCGTGTAAGCGTACAGATATTCTACTTGGGAAAGCTTTAGCAGAAAACCTAGGTACTGGTCATCCTCAAACTGTGAAGGGGTTTTCAGAATTTTGGTGGACGCAATGTAATGCAAAAGGAAAACTATTGTTTGGAGACATTCCATATAGGCATAATGAAGTGATGCGATATGTCCCACTCATATAATTGAGGCTATTGGCGAGAATAAAACTAAGAATAAGGTATTCTATCCCGAATTAACACTCGCCGACTCTGAACTAATACTCACGAGAATAGGCTTTACTAGCAAGTATCTGAAATGAAAAAATACCTTATCAGTGGAATACCTATATCTGATAGTGGTGTAGGTCGTTTAATGGGGAAGATTGCTCCAGAAGCAGAGAATCGCGGTTATACGACTATAACTTTGCCGCCCTTTGAATCTATCAAAAGGAACCTTATTGAAAAAAAATACTCTAGAGTAATTCCTGGAATCTTCAATCGCTTTTTTGGTGGCTTTATTTTTAAAATAAGATTGGCTTTTCTCAGAAAATCAATCATCGTTTTTATTCATCCTCAAACTTCTGGATTCGAAAATTTGATTAAGCTGAGCCAAAGAAACAAGGTCTATCTATACGTTATGGATAACAGTTTCTTCTGTATTAGGTCCTATAATACCCATCCCGACTTAAATACTGAGTGCTTTCGATGCTTAGGAGTGCCAGGGAATGTGCTGGAGGGTTGTACTCCATATCCAGCAAATATCTCTGAAGAGAAAAATACTAAATATCTTAAATCCCTTATTAGCAATTCTAGTCATATTGTCTTCTTGGCGCAAAATGAAAAGCAGAAAGAACTCCTGAAAAAACATTTTGGTCTACATATTGACTGTCTTGTTGTGGGACTAGATACTGGTGAAATATCACAGAGAGGTCAAGACGACGATCCTGAAATCAGACCTATTAGTGAAAGCTTGAAGTTTGATGTTGTCTATCATGGTTCATTTCACTTAGCAAAGGGGATTTCTTATGTCGTGGAGATAGCTATAATCTTAAAGGAGTTTTCATTTTTTATTCCAGAAACTAAAGAAGCTTGCGAGCTAGCTCTTGGCAAACCTATAGAGTGTGAAAATATTACCTTTATGGCGTGCAGGTGGGAAACTGGTCTGAGGTCTGCAGTTTCGCAAGCGAGTTTAGTTATAAATCCGAGCTTGTGGTCTGCCTCTATTGAGGGAGCACTTCTAAAGTCTATTTTTTATGGGTCAAAAGTGGCCGTTGTAAAAACAGAGTATGGATTTGAAAGTGAAATATGGAGACATTTCAATTTGGTTCGTCTTCCCCATAATACAACTGTTGCATCTAACATGTTGAGGTCTATATTGTCTGCCAAGGTAGAAGCGAAGGACACTATTCAAAATAGGGTTAACTTAACAAGATTTCTCGATAGGAAATCCATTTTTGATCTTGTTGAGATCCACGTAAGTGAAAGTGCATTGCCTTCATGATTATTTTCTTTTTCGCATATTTGATTGATTGGCTCTTGAGTAAGTAATGTCAGAACCATTTTTTAGTGTCATCACCCCCTCATATCAGCAAGGAAAATTCATTGAAGATACGATTGAAAGTGTCCTGAACCAGAAAGATATATCTTTAGATGAAATTGACTATATCGTTTGCGATGCTCAAAGTACAGATCAAACCCTTGATGTGCTTAACAAGTATAAGGACCGACTTCGTTGGACTTCTGAGCCTGATGCAGGGCAAGCAGATGCTGTCAACAAAGGCATTAGAATGACTGAGGGAGATATTATCGCCTGGATAAATTCCGATGATATTTATTATCCGAATACATTTGCAATTGTCCAGAAAGTATTTTTAGAAAACTTAGATGTTAATGTTGTTTACGGTAATGCAAATTGGATTGATGAATCTGGAGGATTTTTAATTCAATATCCTGTAGAAAAATGGGATTATAAACGCTTATGGAAAAACAATTATATTTGTCAGCCATCCGTCTTTTTTAGGCGCAGCATTATTGATGATTTGGGTCTACTTAATACAGAGCTTCATTACTGTATGGATTATGAGCTTTGGCTGAGATATGGAGAAAAGAATCCTTTTTGCTATATACAATCTATATTGTCTGGATCAAGAATATACAGTAGCAATAAGAGTGTAGGATCTCGACTGAATGCTCATCAGGAAGTCAATGATATGCTTCTCAAGAAAATCGATTATATCCCCACAACATGGATTATTTCTTACTCCTTAGTTAAATCAGAAGAAGAAAATAGCTTGGATAGGTCTGAAAAGAAGGATCTGTATAAGCTGATTATTTTTATGATTTTTAATTCTTTGAATATGGCAATTCAGCATAACCTCAAAGGATTGCCAGAAATACTTCTAAAATCTATTTTCTGGCTATTGTTTCCAAAACAAAAGGCTAATGTAGATCCATGGCTTAAAGCGATATAAATATATCAAAAGTGTCTGATCTGATTGAATTTTATCGCAATGTATATTCCTGACAGACTCAAAAAAAGCCTTAAGAAAATACTTTATATATTGAGGCTTGTGTCTTTTCGCGCAAGACTGGGAAACCCTGGTAAGCTATCGAATCTTGAAAGATATATTGATGGTCTAAGGAACGATCAGGCAAATTATTTGTTTGAATTTGTTAAAGCTGACTATGCAAACTATTTTCTTCTTCAAAAGAATTATTTTGGAGAAGAAAATAGTATTTGCTCAATGCTTTGTCGTTATGAGCATTTTCAATCTAGCTGGTTTGAAAAGTGGTCTGTAGAGATGGGGCTTTATGCCTACAAAGAGCTTAGTCTAGGGGCTGAGTTCCATCGTAAGGCATGGGAGTGGTGCGCGATCGCCCAAGCGTTGTCAGAACGAGGAATGCTGAAATCTGGTAAAAAAGGCCTGGGATTTGCCGTTGGCACCGAACCTTTACCAGCCTTGTTTGCTAAGTATGGTGTTTCGATATTGGCAACTGATTTAGATGTACGAGACCGCCGAGCAAAAGCTTGGGCCTCTACCAATCAACATGCTAATTCTCTAGATAAGCTCTACTATAAGCATATTGTTTCAAAGGATATTTTTGAGTCTAACGTTGACTTCTACTTTGCTGATATGAAGTCGCCCCACGATATAGAGGGAAAGTTTGATTTTATATGGAGCTCTTGTGCGCTAGAACATTTAGGCGACTTAATGGAGGGTTTCGCTTTTATCCTTAAAGCCTGTAGGCTTTTGAAGCCAGGTGGCATTTGTGTACACACGACAGAGTACAACGTTACCTCTAATGACAGTACGATTGAGTGTGGCCCTAGTGTCATTTATCGCCGCCGAGATATCGAAAACCTAGACCGTTTGCTGAGGCATTCGGGGTTTTGTCTCGAAAAAATAGATTTTTGGGCAGGACGTGACTTGCACGATAGGCATTATGATACTGAGCCTTATTACACATCTGGTAAACAGCATGTCAAATTGTTGTTGGATGGCTATGTCACCACATCAATGACGCTTGTGATTTATGCGTAGGTTAGTTTAGTTGTTTTCTTAGGCACTCTTGCGTGGCCAAACCCAACACTTTACTGGTTAATTTATCCGTTCTCTCGAGTAAGCCCACCGGTATCTCGACTTATGCGGCTAATCTTGCCAAGGTCTTGGGTAAAGATGAGGGGACAACCTTTCTAAGCCACGAAAAACTAGACTTTATTCAAGAAAACTCACAATGGCGACAAGTGCCTGATAGCCTTAGTACAGATTTTGGTAAGGTTGGGCATCTTAAACGTCTGCTTTGGGTACAATTCTCTCTGCCCAATATATTTAAAGCACTCTCTGCTAAATTACTTTTCTCGCCGCTTCCAGAAGCACCCATTTATACTGACATTAAGCACATCGTAACGGTTCACGATCTGATTCCTTTGCGGTTTTCAGGGAAAAAGTTCTCCCCTTTGACAAACTATTTTAAATACTATGTGCCTAGAGTATTGCGCAATGCTGAGCATCTCTTGGCTGATTCCGAGGCAACTGCTCAAGACTTAAAATCCTTTTATGGCATCTCTACATCTAAAGTTACTGTCGTTCCCTTGTCTTATGATGCGGCTAACTTCAGGTTTTTGAATTTGCCTAATCAAAATTATTTTGTTTATCTAGGTAGGTTTGATATTCACAAAAATGTTGAGAGGATAATTGAAGCTTTTTTTAAATCAAATTTATATCGAAATTACAAGCTTTATCTAGTTGGCTCAACACAATCACCTTATCTACCTAGCCTGCTAAAATACATCCAACATCTTGGGCTCACACAGTCGATTGAGTTTCTTGATTATGTCGCCTATCAAGATTTGCCTGTCATCCTCAATGAAGCACTAGCTTTACTGCAACCTAGCCTATGGGAAGGTTTTGGGTTGCCTGTGCTGGAGGCTATGGCGTGTGGCACGCCAGTTATTACTTCTAATATTTCTTCATTGCCAGAAGTGGCTGGTGATGCAGCTCTTCTCGTAAATCCTTATAGTGTTGCAGAGATCGCAGATGCAATGAAGTCGATCATATCCAATAGTGAGCTTCACAATGAATTGCGCCATAAAGGACTAAAAAGAGCACAGCAATTCTCCTGGGAAAAAACTGCTCAACGCACTATGGACGTCTTGTATCGATACCTATAATGAGTAAGCTTGGCTAAAGTTACGGTCATGAAAAAGTTTTGAGGGCGCATTTCAGCCTTGCAAATTCAGTTTTAAGACGCACATTAAACCCCTAAACGAACATGATTTTTACGTACATAGAATCGAATTCTCATTTTACTCGATACTACCTTAGGCTACCTGATTAGCCACCATAGAATTCACTCTGGCAACACAAAAATGACTGACAACCGTAGAAAAACCGCCTTAGCTCCCCCTCCAAAAGACTTCTCTGCCCAAGATTTCTTTGCTGACGTTTACTGGCACCAACAGTGGGAAGTATTTGAAGGGATATTTACTCCCGGCTTAAACCCTGTGGATAAGCTATGCACCTATGCTCAACTTCCCAAGGATTTGTCTGGCATGAGAGTTCTAGATGTGGGAGCGTGGAATGGATGCTTTAGTTTTGAATGTGAACGGCGGGGTGCTCGTGAAGTTATCGCCTACAGTTTAGAAAATCCTCAGGAATCTGGCTTTGATCGTTTGAAGGCATTGCTGCACTCCAAAGTTACCTATATTCAAGGATCGGTGTATACCCTCTCCCCTGAAGAAATTGGTTATTTTGATGTGATTTTATTTTTCGGAGTGCTTTATCACCTACGGTATCCGTTACTCGCCATTGACCGTCTCCGCACGGTGAGTCAAGGTTCAGTTTTCATTGAGACCCATGTCCTCAGCGATCGCTTATTGCTCCGCAAACCCTTATCTATACTGAGTCGTTTTTTGCGTTTGAACACCCTTTTCAAATCAACTCCTTTATGGCGGCAATATCGAGAATACGAGCTGCATCCTGAAGATCAAAGCAATTGGTTTGGTCCCAATCTCCAGGCAGTGATGGAGTCTTTTCAATCTGCAGGCTTCGAGATTGATCATTTAGTTTCTTGGGCAGAGGATCGAGCCACATTTAAAGCAGAGGTAGGTAGCCAGCTTCCTGATCGGCTGCACCTTGGCACCTATGAGGGTGCTGATTCTAATGCTCAACTGACAGGACTACCCACCCGCAATAGCCAGCTTTTTAGGCACGATACGCCCCTAGATGAAAACTTGGGCACCTAAATCTTAATCCTGCTTGACTAACAAAAACTGAGGTTGAGGAGCCAAAATTACCGCTGAGGAAGTATTTCTGCGATTGAAGAATAGACTGTAAGTCTAGAGTTCTAAGCTTAAATGTCATTCGAAACTTTGGGCGCTGAGAAAACACCCATGGCGCTAATCAAGTTTTTTTCAGTTGACTCGGTTCTGATGACACGTTTTCTACCCTTGCCGCAGAATTGCTGATCCAATATATATTCCTGTACTTATCCTAGGTATTCTGTTGATCATGCACTTAACTTTAAACAGCCATGCATGGAAACCTAATCGACCTTTTTGAGACCTTGAAAGAGATTGGCGCAAATCAGTTCGGAAGCTTTATATCTTCATGCCAATATTTAAAGGCATACAATTTAACAGAAAAATACTTTTATCCAGGGTCTAAAATACTTGACTGGGGCACTGGAAATGGCCACTTCTCCGTATTTCTGGCATCGAATGGCTTTGATACAACAGCATTTGCTATTGAAAGAGAATCATTGTCTTATGCATATCTACTACGGAATTTCCAGGAAAGCTATTCTTTTTGCTGTGATCCAAGTGCAACGACTAAGATTCCTTTCTCTAACAACACGTTTGAGGGCGTTGTGTCTATCGGAGTGCTAGAACATGTCCGTGAGTATGGTGGATCCGAGATAGATTCATTGTCAGAAATAAAAAGAATTCTGGCTCCTGGAGGCTATTTCTTGTGTTACCACTTTCCTAATAAGTTTTCCTGGATAGAATTTTTAAGTCAGTATATTCCTGGCAAAAATCATCATCTTTATAGATATACCGGAGAAGATATTTTAAGGCTTTCCAGTGAGGTTGATATGGATGTCATCGAAATCTCTCGATATGGTTTGATGCCAAGGCTGATGTTTCGCGATGTTCCTGATACCGAATTCTTGGCTGGCATTTTTAATTTTTTGGATGCTATTCTTGAAAAGTTTTTGAGTATTTTTTGTCAAAATTATTGCTTCGTTCTTAGGAAACCCGTGAAGTGATTTATGGGGACTTAAACCGGGATCTATTAGTCCTCAGAGTTAAGTGTGTATGCCAATGCTGCTTGCGATCGCCCATGAGTGGTTCGATAGTTATGCAGGCTCTGAGCGCGTGGTTGAACAGATGCTGGCGACTTATCCCCAGGCTGATTTGTTTAGCCTGGTTGACTTTCTAAAGCCTGACCAGCGTGAGTTCATTCAAAATAAGCCTGTCCGGACCTCTTTTATTCAAAGCCTTCCCTTTTCTCGTCGTGCCTTTCGGCAATATCTGCCTCTCATGCCCTTGGCCGTCGAGCAATTCGACCTGTCGGCCTATGACCTAGTGATTTCCAGTAGTCATGCTGTGACCAAAGGGGTGATTACTGGTCCCAATCAACTGCATCTCTGCATGTGCTACTCCCCCATGCGCTATGCCTGGGACTTGCAGCATCAATATCTGCGAGAGTCGGGGGCGGGGAATGGTCTCAAGGGCTGGGTCGTGCGCTGGATGCTGCATCAAATTCGCCAGTGGGATTATCGCACCGCCAATGGGGTCGATCGCTTCATTGCCATTTCTGACTTCATTGCGCGCCGCATTTGGAAAGTGTACCGACGCAGGGCAGCGGTCATCTACCCCCCAGTGGATGTAGACGCTTTTGAAGTGACCGAGCAGAAACAAGACTTTTATCTAGCGGCTTCCCGATTGGTACCCTACAAGCGGATGGATTTGATCATTCGAACTTTTGCCCAGTGGCCAGAGCAGCGGCTGATGGTAATTGGGGATGGGCCAGAGATGAAGCGACTGCGAAGCATCTGCCCCCCTAATGTCACCCTGTTGGGCTACCAACCCTTCTCCGTGCTGAAGGACTATCTGCAGAATGCCAAAGCCTTTATCTTTGCTGCCGAGGAGGACTTTGGGATCTTGCCTGTGGAGGCCCAGGCGGCAGGCACCCCAGTGATTGCCTATGGTCGGGGGGGGAGCCTAGAAACGGTGGCAGCAGGGAAAACGGGGGTATTTTTCCCGCAACAAACGGTAGCGGCCTTAGGGGCAGCCATTCGAGATTTTGAGGTGAGACAAGCAGGCTTTGATCCGGCCGTGATTCGGGCGAATGCCGAGCGCTTTGCTATTCAGCGGTTTCGGGCTGAGTTTCAAACATTGGTGGAAACCACCTGGGATCGCTTTCAAAACGGGGAACGTCTGGAAGATTAAGGGCTCCGTCTTGGCTCCATTACAGGAAAGACAACCGTGAGAGGCAAGACAGATGTTCTACACTTGAGCCGTCAGCAACCCCGAGCCTGATCGCAGTGACCTATCCCACCCCCTTATTGGATCAGATCATGACTGATCGCGCTCAGCAATCGGAGCAGCAGCGCCTTGCTACTTTATCCCAGGTGTTGAAGTGGTTGGAGGTATCCTCTAGCTGCTACGACATAGCTGGAGCCTACGTGTTTGGCTCCTTAATTCGTCCCTATAGGTTTACGCCTCGCTCCGATGTGGATATAGCGGTCACAACTATTAACCCGACTCACTTTTTTGCTGCCATGGCGGCGTTATCTGAGTGGGTACAGCGTCCGGTGGATCTGGTAGAGTTGGCAAAATGTCCCTTTGCTGAGCGGGTTTGCCAGCAAGGTTTGCTATGGATGCCGCCACCGTCGCCCTCTTAACGGCTGATATTAACGCCCAGCGTCTTACGGTCGATCGCGTCTTTGATTTGCTCCAACAACGGTGTCAAGCCCTTTCTCCAGAGAACCCAGAAAAATTGGAGAGTGTGGCCTATCAAATTCATAATTTCTACGGCGCTGTTGAAGACTTGCTGAAGCTGGTGGCGACCTACTGTGAAAACAATATTGCCGATGCGTCCCGCTGGCATAGCTTGCTGCTGAGGCGGATGACGCAACCGATCGAGGGGGTCCGTCCATCATTCTTGTCGTTGTCTACCTATGACAACCTCAACCAGCTGCGAGCGTTTCGCCATTTCTTTCGCCATGCCTACGGGGTGCCGTTGGACTTTGAACAACTCCGTAGCAATTTGGAGCGCGTGCTAGCGGTCAAACCATTGTTGGAGCAGGATTGCGATCGCTTTTTGCAGCATTTGAGATCGCCCGATTAACCCTGTACGCCGCTCCAGTTGCCATATCCCTTACAGGCTAAGATGCACGCCATTTACTGGATGTATGATCTTAGATCTGAAGCGTTATTTGAAGCCTTAGGGGCTGTTATCAATTAAAGTTGAAGTCCTTGTGGTGCAAAGGTTATGGCCCCTAGTAATATTATTGAAAATAGGCGCAGCCAACTTGCCCAGCAAGGCTATTACCCGTAATGGATGACGCGCCCCAAGTAATCGGGTTAGCAGCGGCAATCGAGTTTAAACAAGGGGATGCCCTAGAGTAGGAACGGTAACGCTGGTTGCGCTTCCGAATCTATGTTTTCTTTTCCACGGGCCTTGAATCCAGGCTTTCCAACGATCGCCCAGTTCACGCTAAGGTCACTATCGACGGCAGGACTGTTACTGGTCGTCGATGGAGTGGCATTGACTGTGGCAGGCATTGCCAGCGTTTATCTACGCCTGATCTTTGAGGGTCAATTCTCGCCCTCACTGTACTGGCAATTATCCCCTTTGATCGGCGGCATGCTGTTGGCCTATGGCGCAGCAGGGTTGTACAACGTTGGCATGAGCCCTGTCGATGAACTGCGGCGGCTCTGCGTTACCACCAGCGTGATCTACTTGTTGCTGGGGGCCTTCATTTTTCTGCTGCGAGAGGGCGTCACATACTCCCGAGGCATCTTCGTAATGGCTTGGGGTTTGTCAATGGGCCTAGTCTGGCTAGGACGTATCCTCCTGAGGCAACTGTGTGCCCGACAACCCTGGTGGGGCTATCCCGTATTAGTGCTCGGGGCTGGCAAAACAGGAGAGCTCGTTATTCGGGCCTTGAAGCGACAACCGGCACTAGGCTTAAAACCGGTGGCAGTTTTGGATGACGACCCCAGTAAGCAAGCCGACTTAGCGGGGGTGCCTGTGGTGGGCAAATTATCTCTTGCCCCCTATGTCGCCCGCCAAATGGGGGTGAGCCATGCGATTGTAGCCATGCCGGGGGTGCCTCGGGAGCAATTGCTAAGGATTTTGGAGCGCTATGCCCATACTTTTCCCCATTTGCTCATGGTGCCTGACCTATTTGGGTTTGCCAGTTTATGGGTAAGCACTAAGGATCTGGGAGGGATGCTGGGCCTTGAGATTCGCCAACGGCTTTTGTTGCCAGGACCTCGTTTAGCCAAAGCAATTTTAGATCGAACTTTGACGCTATTGGTGAGCATCTTGACATTGCCTTTGATGGTAATCATTGCTCTGTGTGTATGGCTAGACTCCTCAGGACCTATCTTTTATGGGCAAAAGCGCCTAGGGCAAAATGCACAGCCTTTTATCGCCTGGAAATTTCGTTCTATGGTGATGAATGGAGACCAGATTTTAGAGCAATTTCTATTTGAGCATCCCGAGTCTCGTCAGGAGTGGGAACGCAATCACAAGCTCAAAAATGATCCTAGAATTACGCGGGTTGGTCATTTTTTAAGGCGAACAAGCCTAGATGAGCTGCCTCAGTTTTGGAATGTTTTATGTGGTGAAATGAGTTTAGTCGGACCCAGGCCAATCATTGACGAAGAGATTCACTACTATGCCGACAACTTCGAGCTCTATAAGCGTGTCTTACCTGGAATTACCGGTCTTTGGCAGGTCTCCGGTCGCAGTGATGTAACCTACGGTGAACGAGTAAATCTCGATACCTACTATGTTCGCAATTGGTCGGTGTGGTTAGACACTTATATTTTGCTGAGAACAGTTTGGGTGGTTTTTCGAGGAGATGGTGCTTATTAGGCTGGATTCAATGGCGTGAAGATCAGGTAAATGTTGGATGGGAATCGGACAATTGCAAAGAAAGTTGATTGGCGAAATCTTAATTGGGAAAGACTCCTTCTGATTTGCTTTGGGCTATTGCCTTACTTAATGGTGATCAGCCTGACTGGGATCGTCATATTTACGATCACTTGCCTGATTCAGAGGCCAAAATCGCTTGTTAGAGCCTGCTATTGCTCCGGTTTGTTTTGGGTGTTTATTCTTCTGGTGCTCAGCACGCTTCAAGCTAAGTTTCCTGGAGAAGCTGCATTGCAGCTCCTGAATTTTCTACCCTACTTTTTGGTTTGGTCAGCGATCGCGACTTTTATTGCCCAACATCAATCGCCATGGCGGTTTTTAGAGCGGTTGGCTTGGGTGTTAACAATCGGTTCTATGCCCTTTTGTGTATTAGCTGGGCTTGAGCATGTTCTGAAGCAGAGTTCTGCAGCACTATTTCCACAACTTCTGCAAACCCTGCCGTTGCTGGATTGGTTCTATACCGGCTTGCCGACTGATCCAAGGGCTTACGGTGTTTTTGATTCCCCAAATACTCTGGCCAATTACGCGGTGATGGTTTTGGGGTTGGCGCTGGGGCTGCTCGTAAGAGTTTTAGTTGTAGACCCACAAGCCTCAACGGTTCACCGCCCATACCCAGTCCTAGGCATCAGTATGCTCAGCCTGCTCATGGTCCTGTATGTCTCAGGGTCTCGTAATGGTTATTTGGTGGCGGTTGTCCTGTTGCTGGGCAGTTTGCTGACCTTTAAAGTCCATAGCTGGATTCGTTGGGCGGGTCTGGGTTTATTAGGGGCGATCGCGGCGAGTGCGCTGACCTTTGGGATTGGGGGTCGACAAATTTCTTGGGCTTGGGTCACCCAAGACCCGAGGGTTGATGTTTGGCGTCTGGCACTACGGCTCACCCGCGAGAGCCCTTGGTTAGGGCACGGCCTAGGAAATTACAAATTGCTTTATGACGGCAGCGTGCCCGGTTATGACGCAATGCCCCATGCCCACAACCTGTGGCTCTCTTTGTCTGCAGAAGCGGGTGTTCCTGTGATGGTGGGCTTTACGCTAGTCATTGGACTGATCTGTTACCAAGGGGTGAGACTCTGGCAGCAGATGACTCAGGCACCAGAACAACAGGCCCTACTGACTGGATATTTAATATCCTTCTTTGCGGCAACAGTCTTTGCCTTGTTTGATGTCACCTTATATGACAGCCGCCTCAATCTATTGGCCTGGCTAACCTTGGCAACTATGTATGGTTTAGCTTCTAGACCCAATGATTCACGACCTGAAAAGTCTGCATAATTAGGGTCTATCTCAGGTCTCTGACTGGGTTCGTAGTGAGGCGATTGCGGTGACTTCCATGAGACAGGCGTACCGTCACTTTGACTTTGAATCTTGTCAAAACAGCTCAATGTAGGGCAAGGCAGCGGTTATATTGACAGGCATACGATCTAGAGGAGTCATGAGTATCCGCTGGCGCAGCGCATTTCGTTATCCCCAAACCCAATTTCTAATCGTCGGGACCGGTTTAGGGTATCTGGCACTGCTCATCTTTACCGGATTTAAGGGAGTTGGGATGCTAGCTGGGGGCGCGATCTCCCTAGCCATGCTGGCCGTTTGGTTTTTACAATTTCGGCGCGATCGCTTACCGGTGACCAGTAATTTGCTGGAGGCCGAAGTGATGCTAGAGCGTCTAGACGGAATTGCCGCGCGCACCTTATCGGGCGGTAAGCCAGACGAGTGGATTCAGGCTTATCAATGGGCGACGGCCAGCCAACAGGCGGCGGCGCAAATTGCTGAGCGGGATGCGCTCTTGGTGCCAGACCTGATGGAAACCCTCTACACCGTTGAAGGCTTGGCTGCTCAGGTCGCCAGCAGCGTCGCGGCCCGCAAGCAGGTTCAAACAGATCAATATCGCCGCCTCACCCAAAAGCATCTACAGGAGAGTAGCGATCGCCTGCAAACCACCCACGATCAGCTGCAACAACTGCGCGATCAAATCGTGTTAGCTCAGCTCACCAGTGATGCAGCTGCAGACACGAGTCTTCCTGATCGGCTCCAGCTCTTAATTGATGCCAACAAAACAACCCTCAAGGCCTCTCAGTAGAGGCGGGTATGCTGACCCCGCAAGGATTTCATTGCTAACTGTCCACCAGTCCTAACTGCCTAATGCTGATCAAATCCTGGTTTTCCTTAGCTCGGTTGCGCTTTACGACCTGGCTTGTCGCGGCCCTTAGCCTCACGGTGCTGTGGGGGTGCTTCGGCGGCGGCATCGACAATGTGGACTCCACAGAGGCTGCAGAGCAGGTGCTCTTGGATAAGGTGCTGCCAGGGATTGAGATCACCGAGGCGTTTATCCCTGATCAGGTGGCCCAGAGCTACGCCACAGATAGCATTAGTGAGCCGTTACCCGATATCGAGGATTTTCCCCTTTATGCGGCGAACCCAGGCAGTGATGGGGTTTATCTAGAGATTTTTAGCTCTTCGGAAAAAGCCAATGTGGATAAACAAAATGAACGTTGGCTGGTAGAAGTCGCCGAAGCTTTTAACCAAGAGCGGGTCACTACGTCCTCCGGGCAACTGATTCAAGTGGGCATTCGCAAAATCCCCTCAGGGACGGCAGCACGACTGTTAGCGGCAGGGGCCGTTCAACCCGCAGGTTATTCCCCCTCGAATGACCTCTGGGTTGAGATGCTCAAAGCCGAGGATGTCGCGATCACGTCAGTCACAGAGCGACTGGTGCCCAACACGGCTGGGTTCGTGATGCAAAAGGCCGCCTATGACCAGTTGGGAGAAGACGTCAGCTTTGACCAAGTGGTAGATGCAATGATTTCGGGGCAGTTGACGGCGGGTTACCCCAACCCCTACACCAGCTCGACCTCACTGAATTTGCTTTACAGCCTATTTTGGCGAGCCGCAGGTCACCAAGGCACAGAGGCAACCTTGACCCTGGCCGATTTGGAATCTCCTGATGTCAATTCAGTCTTTAGTGCCTTTCAACAGCAGGTGTTGATTACCACCACCACCACCCTAGATTTGCAGGAAATTTTCATTCGCGATCCTGACAAACTCCAGGCATTTCCGCTGGAGTATCAGAACTATCAGAGCCTGATTCAGTTGCCGGGGTTTGAGTCTGTGGCGTTTGTGCCCTTTGGGATTCCCCACAACAATCCCCTGGTTGGTTTCGGATGGAACTCACCGGATCAGGCCGCAGCTCTGCAGGCGGTTGGGGAATTTGCCACGTCATCTGAAATGCAGCAGTTGGCGACGGCCCAAGGATTTGAGACAACCCCTTATTTGCAAGGTACGGATCAGCCCCCCATTCCCTCTGGAGAGGTGCTGACGGCAGCACAATCCTACTGGAAGGCCCGCAAGGATGGGGGTCGCACCGTTTATCTGATGACGGTGGTTGATACCAGTGGCTCCATGGATGGCGAACCCTTGGTGGCGGTGAAGGAAGGTTTAAAAATTGCTAGCTCAACCATTAATGCCGGCAACTATGTGGGACTGGTCACCTTTGACGATAATGCCGTGTACCGCGTCCCTTTAGAACCGTTTGATCAGCTCCAGCATCAGCGATTTCTAGCGGCAGTGGATAGTTTAGTGGCGGGTGGTAGTACCGCCATGTATGACGCCACGCTGGTGGGTTTAGGGGAGCTGATGAAGCAGCGCCAGCAAGATCCAGAGGGGTTATTTTACTTGCTCTTGCTAACGGATGGGGATGCGACTAGAGGCTACAACTTTAGAGATGTTGAAAATCTCTTGAGCTACAGCGATATCCGCATCTATCCAATTGCCTATGGTGATGTGAACGAGGCAGAGTTAGAGTCCATTGCCCAATTGCGGGAATCGACGGTAAAAACCGGCAACCCGGAAAATGTGCAGGATCTACTCAAGGGTATTTTCCAGACTAATTTGTAGTCGGGCAGACGACTCACAGGGGCTTTGCCCTCTTCGGCAAGCTGCGCCGTCTGCGAGAGAGCGTCGCAGCAATTGCCGTACCCGCCAAGCCACCCCCAAAAATGCAGCGCCCCAACCCTTCGCAGAAAGTGGGGCTGGAGTGTTGATTTGTAAGTTGGTAAATCGTTAGGGGCATCTAGCCGTGGGCTTGCTCCCAAAGGGAGCTACTACGTGAACGACTCCACTCAGCCCGAGCGCCTTTCTACATCACCATGCCGCCATCAATGGTCAGCACCTGACCGGTCATATAAGCTGCCGCCGGAGCGGTAGCCACAAAATAAATCACCCCGGCTACTTCCTCCGGTTGGCCGTAGCGCCCCAGGGGAATGAACTTGAGAATCTCTTCGGTATTGGACAGATTCTCGGTCATGTCGGTTTGGATGAAGCCTGGTGCTACCGCATTCGCGGTTACACCCCGAGGGGCCAGCTCCTTGGCAATGGTTTTGGTAAAGCCGATCACCCCCGCCTTAGCGGCACTGTAGTTGGCCTGGCCAGGGTTGCCCATTAGTCCTGCCACCGAGGCGATGTTGACGATGCGACCGCTGCGCTGCTTCAGCATTATTTTGCTGACGGCACGGGTACAGAGAAAGACGCCAGTGAGGTTAAGGTCAATCACCGCCTGCCAGTCTTCTGGCTTCATGCGCAGCAAGAGGGTGTCGCGGGAGATGCCAGCATTATTGGCCAAGATATCGATGCGGCGCCATTTATCCAGGGTGGCTTTGACCAGGGCATCGACTTGGTCTGCTTGGGAGACATCGGCCTGCAGGGCGATCGCGCTGCCACCGGCCTCGGTAATTTGGGCGACGACTTCATCAGCAGCGGTGCTAGAGCGGGCGTAGTTGATCACAACCTTCACCCCACTGGCGGCGAGTGCCATAGCGGTGGCTCGACCAATGCCCCGTGACGCTCCGGTGACGATCGCTGCTTGCTCCTGTAACTCCACTGCCATATGCCCAACTCCTAATCCTTAACGCCGTACGCCGGGTTAACCACGGGCTAACCCAATTGGTTATCTTACGCCATCGGGCGATCTCTCTTAGAGCTGCCCGAAATAACAACGATTCCCAATCGAAATCACACTTTCTCTTGATAAACATCAATGGCTGAGCTGAGAAGTATCAATGACCTGGCAATGGATCTGTAATAATCTGAAATTTCTGTCATTTGTAGAAAGACTGAGCCAGTCTGGGTTTAGGCAGCGCCGGTGACCCAAGCGTTTTAATAACGCCCAGGCATGCTGACCGCCAAGAAGTACCTGCTGGAATTCATCTTCAAAGACGAGGTGCCTTGATGAAAAAAAAGCAACTTTTGGCTCGGGCCATGGCCTTTTTGCTATGCACTGACCCAGAAATCACCCTGGGAAAGCTGCTAAATTTCTGCGTAGCCTCAAAGGTCGATTCTAGAAACTCAGGTAGGACGCCCCTCGAATTTGCCGAAGCGCTTTTGGAACACCCTGAAAAATTATCCAGTTGGGTTTCAGCCGTGATCGATAGTGACAATCAGTACAGCATGGAAGAAATGGTGGCCCTATCTGAAATGCGCCTTGATGACCCCCAGGCATTCATGGGAAAGCTGTTAGCCGAGTTAGAAGCACTCGATACCCAAGGGCTTTAGGGCGCGCCGTCAACACCGGGTAAAAACCTTGCTGGGCAAGTTAACCGCGCCCGTTTCTATAATATTAGAGGGGCTAAAACTGTTGTGCAGCAAGGATCCTAGCTTTAGTTAGCAATAACCCCTAGGGCTAATTCTGGCGTTTAGCGCCCTTGTTTGATCTCTTGCCGTAGGCAATCGTGCCGCCTCTAAGCTTTCTCTAAAGGAGCCATGGTTAAACCGGCGCGGCTCAACTGGCTGTGATAAAGTTCTGCCTGCTCTAGGGGACCGATCCAAACCGTGGCCTGCCCCTCGTGATGAATGCGATTGGTGAGTTCCCAGGCGAGATCGCCCGACATATTAGGAATATATTTGCTCAAACAAGTCGCCACATGCTGAAACGTATTAAAGTCATCGTCTAGCACGATGATTTTGTAGTTTGGATAAGGCTGACGGGTGACCTGGCGAGACTTTTCTGGGGCTAATGTCGGCGACGCCGTACTGGCTTGAGACGCGATCGTAAGGGACACTGACATCGGTACCGTTAATTTTCAATCACTACGCTTTAACTGAATCTAGTGTATCGAACCTGTATGACCTGATGCGCTATTGCTCTAGGGCCCGTCATCAACACCGGGTGAAAGTCTTGCTGGGCAGGCATTCGCCCTTTCCTGTAGTATTACTAGGGGCTGTAACCGTTGCACCAAAAGGATTCTAGCTTTAATTGATGACAGCCCCTAGAAGACCAACCGAGTCATCGCTGCTGAATAAAGAGAGCCGGGCGGTAATGCTTGAGCACAAAGTAGACATAGACCCCCAACACAATAGCGAAGCAGACATTCCCCAGACTGTTGTAGGTATCAGTAATACGCTGAGGACTCCAGCCATAAAGGGCCAAGTTGTTCATATCTCCATGCTCCGCGCCGCCCCAAAGGGAGCCCCAGGGAATCGTAGCTTGCCCCCAAGCAATTTGTTTCCACAGCCAGAGCTGCCCCCAGAAGGTAAAGGCCGCCCCTAAAACCACTGGATAGCGATAAAAGTCCCAGCGCCAGTAAGCCGGCAAGGGGAAGTAAAAGCTCACCATCAGCAGTGTGCAGAGGTAAAACTCGCCGCCAATTCCCCCAAAATTGAGCAGAACCTCAAAGGTATCAATGGGCATCAACCAAGTCATTCCAAATTGGAGTGGGGCTAACACCACAGCCAGAATCATCGGCCATCGCCGCTGTTCCCGCCGACCCGACCAGTAGAGTAGCCCCAGCAAAATCAGCAATCCCAGATAAACAAATAGCGATCGCTCCGGCTGAACATTAGTCCAACCAATGGGCAGCGGAATGGCTTTACGCCCCGCCAACCAAGCGACGGTGGCATGGCCAAACTCGTGAAACCAAATTTTGACCCCGAACAATAGGGCTGACACGAGGGGCACCCCATTCATCAGGATGGCTAAGGCCATTAAAGCTGGAAAGATGACGGTATTGCTATGGCGGTTTTGAAAGGACAGCAAATCCGTATCGTGATCAGCCAATCGAAGCTGAGACCCTTTAAACGATCGCCGCCAGACCACCTTTTGGCGTTCGTTCAGACCATAAACCGTAACCGCATCAACCTCCGTCGTATTTAGGACAGCTCGCCCCGCCTGAGTCAGCAACTTATGAATTCGGGCAACAACACGATGGGGGCGTTCTTTCTGGTGGGCAGGCAGTTGAATTTCCAAGTGCCCTGCTTGAAACTTGATTCGGGCAGGCAAGCCATTCTGGCGGAACAAAACCTTGAGAAATTCGGACGGGGTGCCCTCAGGAGAATGGATATCTTGAGCAATCTCCTGTTGAGCTTGCTGGGCTTGCAAGCCTGTCTTTAGGGTATCGTGAGCTGCTTTTAGCGCTGGCAGCAGTTCGCGGTTTCCCTGCTTCAGCAGCAAAGACTTTTGCTTGAAATAGGCTGCATCGACCTCAGAGAGGGATGCGCCAAGGGGCAACTGTAGAGTGCGGTAAGCCGTTTCAATACTTGCTCGGTCTTCGGCCGGTCCCCCTAAAAAGCGCTCGACAGAAGACTTGGCTTGATTCAGGCTCTCAGAGCCCTGATCTTCCTCCCTGACTTCTCCAGAATCGGCCCCTTGAGCATAGGCAGCCAAGAGCGAAAACTCATGACGCCAGCAGGAAACCGATTGACCGGCAATCTGACCGATGACGATAAGAATCCCAATGGAAGAAATATTCAGCTTTTCGATGCCTTGGCAGATGTAAGCCGCCACTGTTTCTGGAGGCGGTGACGATGCTGATGTGACCCACAGGGTGAGGTGGTAAGCATCACGGGTGGCCTGCACCTGCAATCCCTGGGAATGAAGATTGCGGTTAATCAGAGTGGCGATCGCATCTGCCTCGCCCGCTCGGGCACGCTCAAGTACAGATGGTGTGCTCATAGCCTCACTCCCGATCCCTAGCCACTAAGTTGCCCTAAACCATCGATCAACCTAAAATCCTACCTTTAGAGAGATTTTGGCTCGGGTCAGTCCCCCGTTAAAATGAAGGGCGTCCATCCCGAATAGGTCATATGTTAGACGAGCAGGCCAAGAAAACCCTACTGCGAAAGATTCCCCACGGTCTCTATATTTGCGGCGTCCGCAACGGCGATGACATGAATGGATTTACCGCCAGTTGGGTCATGCAGGGCTCTTTTCAGCCCCCGCTTGTGGTGAACTGTGTGAAGCAAGATTCCACCTCCCACGCCATGATTAAGGCCAGCAGCACCTTCGCCCTCAGCGTTTTAGAAGCAGGGCAAAAAACGATGGCCCAAAACTTTTTCAAACCTCTACGTCGGGTTGGCAATAAGTTCGAAGATATCGAGTTTTACGAAGCACCCGAAACAGGTTGTCCGGTCATCAAAGACTCCCTCGGCTATGTCGAATGCCGCGTCGTAGGCAGCATTGAACATGGAGACCACACCGTGTTTGTGGGGGAGGTAGTGGGTGCAGCTCTACACAGAGAAGGTGATCCACTACTCTTGGAGAGCACTGGCTGGAACTATGGGGGATAGGGTGATTGTGTCTAACCTTTGACATGAAACTTTGCGTTCATTGATAAGGTTTGTTACGGTCAAGGGGATAGACTTTTGTCTATGGCTCTTTCAACATCCCTCGTCCCCATGCTCTTTAAGTTGTTTTCTAAGCCTCGTCCGATTCGACCAATTTCCAGGGTTTATGACCTCAAGTCTCGCTTGGACTGGGGAGAGCCTGCCCTTACCATTGTCGATATTCGCGATCGCGCCACATTTAATGAAGGCCACATCACCGGAGCCATTTCCATACCTGAATCAGAGCTGGTCAGTCGAGTACAGCGGTCTCTTGAATTGTCCCGTGATATTTACGTCTGCGCAGGGTTAGATGACGAAGCTGTTGCAGCCGCCCAAGCTCTCAGAACCGCTGGCTACCAGCGCGTTTCTGTAATCCGGGGCGGGGCAGCAGCCTGGAAAGCTGCTGGATTTCCTATTGAGAAAACCAGTTTAGTTGCAGCCTAGGGCACGTCATCAATTACGGGTGCAAGCCTTGCTGGGCAAGTGTTACCGCGCCCGTTTCTATAATATCGCCAGGGGCTGAAACCTTTGCACTACAAGGACTTCAACCTTGGATGGTAGCCCCTAGTACCCATTGCATCGTTAAAGACAGCCTCAGTCTGGGGATGATGATCGGCTCAAGCCAATCCCCTGACGAAGAAACGGCTTCAGCGCATAGTATCAATGCAAAGGTGAGCGCAATCCTTTTCCTAAGGCGTTTCTTACCCTTTAGTTGATGTAAGTCGAAATAAAAATACGTCTTTGACTTGTTAGGACTTGCACATATTGGCTGAGGTTGATTCCTTCTAAGCGATGTTAAACTGGGGAAAGCTAGTTTTCGGTAGAGTCAGCTTGTTTCAATTTCGTTTTTCGATTACAGGTTCATCTCCGCTTAACACGCTACATGTTGTTGACCTAGGGAGATGACCCTTAATGTCTTTATACGTTGGTAATTTGTCATACGATGTCACTCGGGAAGACCTTGAAAACGTCTTTCAGGAATACGGCAAGGTAAGCCGAGTTAGTGTTCCCACTGACCGCGAAACAGGCCGTCCTCGCGGATTTGCCTTTGTTGATATGGCTGGTCAAGCGGAAGAAAAGGCCGCAATCGAAGCCCTAGATGGCGCTGAGTGGATGGGTCGCGAGATGCGGGTTAATGAAGCCCGTCCTCGTGACAACTCTCGTGGCGGCGGTGGCGGCGGTGGCGGCGGCTACCGGAAGTCATCCTGGTAATCCTTATCTTTCACGAGCTTTAACAGCGTGAATCCTTGAAAAGCACCCCGTTCCTTTTAAGAAACGGGGTGCTTTTCAAATTCAAGACTTGTTGATCTATTTTGCTCAAATAGAACTCAACGATATTCAGCGCCACTTTTTAGGGTTACGCTGGCTTGATCAAGTGCTCTGGATGGAAAAGAAAGCAGGTCAATGTCGAGATCGGCATTATCGTCTGACGGCACTTTTCACAGCGCAGCGGTGAATATATGAGTTAATTCGGAGCAACCTCTCCCGCTTCAATGGCTTGCGTGTAATCTCGATCCACCTTCAGAGCCACGACACCCAAAGGAGGCAGCGTTAAATCTACAGAGTAAGGTCGATTATGGTACGCCCAGTCATCTGACCATTTACCTCCTAAATTCCCCATATTGCTGCCACCGTAAGCGCGGGAGTCACTGTTGAAGATTTCCCGATAATAGCCTCGCTCAGGAACGCCAACGCGGTAATGGCTATGGGGCTGGGGTGTGAAGTTACAAACCACTACGATGAAGTCATTGCTCTCTTTATCTCGGCGGATAAAAGCCACAACACTGTGGCGATTGTCGCTGCAAGCGACCCACTCAAAGCCTTCCTGAGTAAAGTCCTGGGTATAGAGTGCCGGTTCGCTCTTATAGAAGGCGTTCAACGCACCGATAAAATGCTTATGATTCTTGTGGGGTTCATGTTCGAGCAAGTGCCACTCTAGGTCAGCCCACACATTCCACTCGCTCCACTGACCAAACTCCATGCTCATGAACAGGGTCTTTTTGCCGGGATGCATAAACATATAGGCAAATAGACACCGTAAGTTGGCAAACTTTTGCCACTCATCCCCAGGCATTTTGCCCAGCATATTACTCTTGCCATGAACCACTTCGTCATGGGACAGGGCCAACATGAAGTTTTCGCTAAAGGCGTACCAAATACTAAAGGTGACGTTGTTTTGGTGGAACTGACGGAACCAAGGGTCCATGCTGAAGTAGTCCAGCATGTCATGCATCCAGCCCATGTTCCATTTTTGGTTGAAGCCTAAGCCCCCCACATAAGTCGGCCAGGAGACCATCGGCCAGGAGGTAGACTCTTCGGCAATGGAGAGGACACCGGGATAATAGCTAAAGAGCAGATGGTTGCCCTGACGCAAGAAGTCAGCCGCTTCAATGTTTTCGCGCCCACCGTAATCATTAGTGACCCATTCACCGGGCTCACGGCAATAGTCTAAGTACAGCATTGAGGCCACCGCATCGACCCGAATGCCGTCAATGTGATACTTGTCAAACCAAAAAATGGCGTTAGCCACTAAGAAATTGCGGACTTCATTGCGACCATAGTTAAAGACCAGCGTGCCCCATTCTTTGTGTTCGCCCTTGCGGGGGTCAGCATGTTCATAGAGGTGGGTGCCGTCGAAGAAGGCTAAGCCATGCCCGTCTTTCGGGAAGTGGCCAGGGACCCAATCCACCAGCACACCGATGCCATTCAAGTGACATTGATCCACGAAGTACATAAAGTCTTCGGGGCTGCCATAGCGAGAAGTGGAGGCATAGTAGCCCGTCACCTGATACCCCCAAGACCCATCAAAGGGATGTTCGGCAATAGGCAGTAGCTCAATGTGGGTAAAGCCTAGTTCTTTAACATAGGGAATCAAACGCTCGGCGAGTTCCCGATAGGTTAGAAAGCGTGCGCCTGGCTTAAGTTCAGCGACACTTACTGCCGGTTCAATGCTTCCATCAGCTCGTTTGGCGGGCTCTGCAGAAGAGGCGTGGAGCCAGGATCCAATGTGCACTTCGTAGACTGAAACTGGCTTGGCGAGAGGATCACTATTCCGCCGCGCTTCCATCCAGTCGGCATCGTTCCAACTGTATCCATCTAGATTTGCCACGATGGAAGCGGTCTTAGGCCGGGTTTCCTGTTGAAAGCCGTAGGGATCGGACTTTTCGTAAATATGACCGTGTTCGTTTTTGATTTCGTACTTATAAGATGCTCCAACGGCGAGTTCTGGGATAAACAACTCCCAGATGCCGCCGCCCGTGAGGCGCATTTGATGTTTACGGCCATCCCAGTTATTAAAGTCTCCCAGGACCGAGATGTTGCGGGCGTTGGGTGCCCAGATCGCAAAGTAAACCCCTGACACCCCTTCCATGGTGGTTAGGTGAGCACCTAGCTTTTCGTAAATGCGGTGGTGGTTGCCCTCTGCGAACAGATGAATGTCGAAGTCGGTAATGCGGCGGGTTTTAAAGGCGTAGGGGTCATAAATCACCTGGTGGTGTTCGCCCTCTTTACATCTAATTTGATAGTTGGCTAACTCTTCAGTCTCAATCAAGCATTCGAAGAAGTGAGGCTCGTGGCCACTTTCCATCGCATACTCTTGGCGGTCTTCCGGCAAAATCACCCAAGCGGCTTCGGCATTGGGCAAATACGCCCGGACAGCCCAGATAGTTTTTCCATCCTGCTGAATCATGTGGGGACCTAACACCTCAAAAGGATTGTGGTGTTGGTTCCAAACGATGCGATTAATTTGCTCGGGGGCAACCGTTACAGCCATAGATGACCTAAATAGAGATTTATACGGAGTTATTTAAGGCTCGAAGCATCAGGAGCAAGGCGATAACAGTCCTAGACTCTCAACTTCACTATCTGCAAAACAGAGTAACGCATCTTAACGTTATAAACGGAGTAATGCTGTAGTAATGGAATTTCCCTTGGAGGCGATTAATCCGGCAATGGGACGAATCACGATAAGGATCAGGGCAAAATCGGCACGAGCGGCTTAATGACTCGACGAATTTGCAAGAGAAAAATCAGGTGTTGAATGTTATCTGGTACGAGTTGCACGTCAGTTTGTTGCAACTGCTCTTGGAGTTGATTGTATTCAGCTGGGGTGAGGGGTTCACCGGTTAGGGGCGATCTCCCCCCGGTAATAATCTCAGTGCGCAAAATCTCCTCAGGAACATCTTCGGGCGGCGGCAGGGCTTGGACCGGAGCGGCAAGAATAGGAGCGAGTAGCGTCAATAGTATGGTTACCTTCATGCTGATCTAAGTCACATTTTGAATGGCAGGCTATCACTATTGCGGCTCGTAGAGCGTCACAATCGCGACCTCTGTAGAATCACTCAGTATTTTTGGCAGAATCACTTTTTGTTTCCTTTATAGTCACGGAAATATTGCGTCAATCAAGAGATAGTAGTACTCATCAAGTCGATTGCTGTGCCTTACTGATCATGACTACGACTGCAACCCTCTCCCGTCGCCAGGAATACAACACCGATATCAAGCGCATTGGTCTAGCCTACTGGCAACTGTTGATCAAGGCGGGCATTCCCAAAACAGATGCACGCCAAATAGCCGCCGCGATCGCTAAGTTTGATATCGTTCAGCGATCGCCTTCTGGGGAGCAAAAGCAGTTGATTTCACAATTTAGCCCGCTAATTTGTCGCGCTAAGCTGTGGCGTACTGACCTGCTGTGAGGGTTAATGTAAATGCTCCGATTTAAGTTAAGTAACCGTTGCCTCAATTGAACCAACGCCGTCCTGGCTGATCTAAAACTACGTTTAATCGGCGGAGATAGCCCGATGCGAAACGTTGAAGTTGTTCCCCACAATCCTCTCTGGCAGCAGACCTTTGAGCAAGCATCTCAGCAAGTTGCCCAGGCCCTTGGCGAAAACGTCGTTGCCATCCACCACATTGGCAGTACCGCCATCCCCGACATTTATGCCAAGCCGATTATTGATCTGTTGCCGGTCGTGCGGGCAATTGCTCTGGTAGATCAACACAACCCGGCCATAGCCGCGCAGGGCTACGAGGCCATGGGTGAATACGGCATTCCAGGGCGACGATACTTTCGCAAACATGACGCCGCTGGGGCTCGCACCCACCATGTGCATGTGTTTGAGGTGGGTTCTGCGCAAGTCGAGCGGCATCTGGCCTTTCGCGATTACATGCGATCGCACCCAACCGATGCCCAACACTACAGCGATCTGAAGCAAAAGTTAGCCCAGGCCCATCCCACAGATATCGAAGCCTATATGGATGGCAAGGACGGCTTTATTCAATCCATAGATGCTAAAGCAGCAGTCTGGAGAACGCTAAATTAGACGCCGTGGCTCTTGAGCAGCAACACCATCCCGAGCCCAATTCGGCAATCCTCCCTACCCTTGGTGAAAAGTCCGGTGGGACGTCATTCAAGTACCTCTTTATAATTGAGGCATTGGGGCAGCGGAGGGCTTCCATGACAGCGTCGTCGGATCACAAGCGATTGGTAACCGCCTATATTCTCTGGATGGGAGGCTTTTTTGGGCTATTCGGGCTACACCGTTTGTATAACGGCAAAATTGTTTCAGGTCTCTTTTGGCTCTTTACTTTCGGCGGTTTATTTGTAGGGCAGTTCATTGATGTGTTCTTACTACCGGGTATGACCGAAGAGCATCAACTGAAGCAGCGGCTGAGACAAGGCTTTGGTCCGAATAACACACCCATCCCTCACACTGCTCCCGCTGTCACTGTCGTGCCTCCTTCCACTGAGGAAAAACGCATCCAACTACTAACGGCGGCCAGTAAGCACCAAGGGCAGCTCTCCGTCACCCAGGCCGTCATGGAAACTGGTATGGGCTTTGAAGAGTCAGAAGACTTGCTAAAAGAGATGGTCAGTAGGGGCTATGTGGCTGTCGATAATCACCCTCAGACCGGGGTAGTGGTTTACCGTTTTGATGAACTGATCAGTTAGTGGCGGTTTTTGTCTTTGACTTTGACGGCACCCTAGCGGATAGCCTCAGCGTAATTGTGGCCATTACCAACGAGCTGGCCCCTGTTTTTGGCTACCGGCCCACCAACTTAGATGAGCTGGAAGACTTGAAAGGACTAAATGCCCGCCAACTGATTCGGCGATCGCAGATTTCGGTGTTCAAAATCCCGGCTTTGCTGCGGCGCTTACGTAGGGAACTGCAGAGTAACGGCACCACCATCCCGGTATTTCCGGGTATTCCGCTCCTGCTGGCAAGGTTGAAAGCAGATGGCCATACCCTGGCGATCGCGACCTCTAATGAACCCACCAACGTTCAGGCCTTTTTGGTTGATCATCAGCTAGAGTCTTATTTTGAGGCCATTGTTGGTGGCGGTACCCTCTTCGGCAAAGGGCGACTGATTCGACGCTTGCTTGAACAGCAAGGGTGGTTTCCTCAAGACGTCATTTATGTAGGAGATGAAGTCCGGGACATTGAGGCAGCCCGATTTGCTGGGATTAGAGTGGCTGCGGTAACCTGGGGCTTCAATCGTCAAGATTTACTAGCAGCAGCCCGCCCTGATTGGCTCATCGATAACCCAATGGATTTGGCGATCGCTGCCCTGACTCCGATTTAGCGCTGCGCCCCTTTGGTTAACCCAGATGGAACGCAGTTTTTCAACCATGCCCCCCCGAAAGTCGAAGAAAAAAGCTACACCCCCAGCCAAACCCGAAAATCAACCCTGTATCCTTGCCATTTTGAATGGTAAGGGTGGGGTCGGCAAAACCACTACAGCCATTAACTTGGCTGCCATGCTGTCAGAAAGCCAACCCGTCCTGCTGGTTGACGCTGATCCACAAGCCTCCGCCACATGGTGGGTCGAACACAGCAAGCAGCCCATGACATTTGATGTCACCCAGGAGACAGACGCCGCCCTGCTAGGCAAACTTAGAACGGTGTCTCACTACCATTGGGTCATAGTCGACACACCGCCTGCTCTAAACTCGCAAGCATTAGGAGCCGTTCTGCCGATTGCGGATTGTCTCTTGTTACCCACGCCACCCGCCCCTATGGATCTCTCTGCGTTGATTCACACGATCAAAACCGCAGTTATACCGGCCCAAGTCGAGCATCGTGTTTTGCTCACCCGGGTAGACTCTCGACGTATTAAAGAAGTCCGAGAAGCCCAAGCCACCTTGACGAGCCTCAAGATTCCCACCTGTCAAACCGTTATCCGTAGCTATAAAGCCCACGAGCAGGCGGCCTTAGCAGGGGTGCCCATTAGTCAATGGCGGGGGGCAAACGCCCGCGAAGCACAAGCTGATTACCGTAGCGTTGCTGATGAAGTTCAACAAACCTGGAGACTGCCATGACCAAGAAAAATTTATCTGACTTGCTCCGAGAAGAGACTCAACCGGCTGAAGCCGTGCCCAAGGCATCCCAAACTCAGGCAAAGAAGACGGCCCCCCGTCGTTCACCCAGTCGCCGTGGACCCACCAAGGCAGATCTTGAGCAGCAGGTTAAAGCACTGACGGCCAACTTAGACGCTGCCAAGACTCAAGAAGCAAAACTACTGGATCAAGTCAAAGGCCTCCAAGCAGACTTGGAAACGCAGCAATCACGTCTCTTTGAACTCAAAGACACCCTAGAAAAAACTGAAAAGAGTACCCAACAAAAAGAAACCCAGTTGAGTAAGCTGGTCGCTGAGCTAGAGGAAGCGAAGCAAGTCATCTTAAAAATGAGCCAGCCAGCCCCTGAACCAAAGCCAGAGCGCGTCTCTGAACGTGCCCCCTTGGCTGTAAAAATGTCACGCCGAGCACCAGCCAAGCATATTCCCGAGTACGCTATCCAGCGTGGTGAGCAACGCAGTATGGTGTCGGATATGGATATTGGCTGGTTTGACTAGGGCTAGCTACTTTGCTTGAGACACCTAGTACAAGATGGCCAGCGAATTAACCCCTCAATCTGGCAGACTTCGAGGTATTACTTGACGCTATTGTTCTTGTAGACAATCTTGTTTTAATGCCTGCCTCCTGAGTCGAAAAATCTGATGGACTGCTCTAAGGCTGGCTGAAACGACACGCTTTGGAGTAAGACGATATAATGTGGGACATATGCTTATGCTCTCTAATGCTTGCTATTATTCACTCCCTTGATCTTTGAGGCCCAATAGCCTGTAACTCTTACAAAAGTTGGATGAAATTTAGTAATTAGAGAATTGTGGCTCGTAGAGGCACTGAAACTCTACAGAGAATGCTTCTTGATCTTGATCAGAAGTAATTTCTGTACAGTCCTTTCTGAGATCACAGGCATTTTTTTGCTGTCAGCAACCACGTCTTAAACCCGAGTACGTGACTGTAACCGCAGACCAATTTCCCTGTAGAGTTTGATAATTCATAATTTTCCATGCCTATTCCAATGAAGCGGCTATCCATTTTTGTGGATGGCAATAACATGTTTTATGCTCAGCAGAAGAACGGATGGTTTTTCGATCCTAAGCGTGTATTAGAGTATTTTTTATCTCAAGATGTTGGCCTAGATTTAGTTAATGCATTTTGGTATACAGGCCTAAAAGATCCTCAGGATCAAAGAGGTTTTCGGGATGCATTAATCAGCTTGGGCTATACGGTTCGCACTAAAATCCTTAAGGAATACTACGACGATAATTCGGGACGCTATTCACAGAAGGCGAATCTCGACATCGAAATCGTAGTGGATATGTTTAACACTGTGGAACAGTACGATCGCGTTGTGCTTTTTAGTGGGGACGGTGACTTTGAACGGGCGATTGAGTTATTGCGCTCTAAGAATACTCACATCACCGTTGTCTCCACTGAGGGTATGATTGCCCGCGAACTCAGGAACGCCACGGACCGTTATATCGATCTCAATGCCATGAGAAGCCATATCGAGAAAGATAGTTATTAGTTCGGGATTTGAGTTGACGTAATGGGGTAGCGCGATGCTACCCCATTAATTTATCTATCCCTTCGAAAGGGTAATTATTGGAGGGTCGTTTTGGACACGATGCGCGTGCGTTTGCGATCGCCCTCCGAAAGATCATTCCCTGCCTGCAAATTGGTGGCATTACGCTGTAGCACGGTGGCTGCGCCCGTATCTCCCATTTGGAGTGCCGTTTGCGCTGCTGATTGTAGAAGTGTGGCTGCGCCTTTGCGATCGCCCTCCTGGAGCTTTTTCTCAGCAATTTGGGTCTGACGGTACTTCGCCAGGGTCAGCACCTGGTGCTGGACTCGATCATTCAGGGCGGGTTGATATTGGGCTTGGGCGGTTCCTTCGACGGTGAGGGTATCAGACCAGATTTCGGTCTGATCGAGACCAGGGGCGTCATAGCAGACTTGTATTTGGGCAATAGGAAAGCTGTCGGCTTGAGCAGGGGTGATGTAGAGGTTAGTCAAGACCGTGCGAGGGGCATCAACCATCAGATCCCCTAGGCGCACCACCACCGAGTTCCCTTCTTGAATGACCTGTAGCTCAACGGTTTCTGGGGCAACCTGAGCCACGGGTTTGAGTTCCGCCAGGCGCACCCCTGGCATCAGGGTGAGGTGCAGATGGGCATTGGTCAGAGACACCGACTGGGCACGGCTGAGTAAACGAGAGAACTCAGTTGATGCGGCTTCTGGAGCTTCGATGTAAGAGAGAGCCCCCCCGCCAGCATCGGCGATCGCCTCTAAAATATCTTGGTTCCAATGGTCGCCAAACCCCAGGGTATTGAGGGTGAGATTGTACTCTGCCGCCACCTGAGCCAGCTTCAGGCAGCGATCGTTATCCCCATGCTCGTTTTCCCCATCGGTAAGCAAAAATAGTTGGGAGACCTTGCCCTGTTTACCTTGGGCAACCTGCTCAATTCCCAGCTTCATACCCTCGTCGATTGCCGTGCCGCCGCTGGGTTTGAGGGTCTTGATCAAGCCTTTGATGCGATCGCCATCCGCTACCGCCTGCAGAGGCACCAGGACTTTGGCATGGTGATCAAATACCACCACTGACAGAGTGTCAGTGGGGGTGAGATGATCTACCAATTGTTTCGCCGCTTCCTTAACTGTACGGAGAGGTGGACCATTCATGGAGCCGCTGTGGTCTAACACCAGCCCCAGGTTGAGCGCCGCGCCAGCTCCACCCATCAGGGCCTGTATCGAAACCGAGAGTTGCCGTTGACTGGCCCCCTGCTGAGCATCAAAATTAGCATCGCTTAGCGCGCACTGTAGGCCAACAGTCATTGGGGTCACTCCATCAATATCGGGCTTCAGTCAGGGTGGGGATATCCGGCCCCTGGGCCAGACTCCCCCTCACGTTACTATGTTAAAAACTGAGCGGCTTAAGTCACCACCATTACGTCATCACTATTGCTTTATGAGTTCATCCATCCGTGCTATGCAGGCACCCTATTCAGGGGATGCTTACTACCGGACCCCACCGCCTGATCTGCCTTCCCTGTTGCTGAAGGAGCGGATTGTGTATTTGGGTCTGCCCTTGTTTTCCCAGGATGAATTAAAACAGCAAGTTGGCTTAGATGTCACCGAACTGATTATTGCCCAGTTGCTCTACCTACAGTTTGACGATCCAGATAAGCCCGTCTATTTCTATATCAATTCCGGTGGCAACATCGAGGGCGGCACCTTCGAAACTGAAGCTTTCGCCATTTGCGACACCATCAATTACATTAAGCCGCCGGTTCACACCATTTGTATTGGTCAGGCGGTCGGCAGCGCAGCGGTGATTCTCTCCTCTGGAACCAAGGGTTTTCGGGCTAGTCTCCCCCACGCCAGCATTGTGCTCAACCAGCCTAGCAGTGGGGCTCGGGGCCAAGCCACCGACATTGAGCTGCAGGTCAAAGAAGCCCTCCATAACAAACGTTCCATGATGGAGATCTTGGCTCGGAATACCGACAAGTCTGTGGACAGCATCATGCAAGACTCTGATCGCATGTTTTATATGAGCGCTCACGAGGCTAAGGAGTATGGCCTAATTGATCGGGTCTTAGAAAATCCCAAAGAGCTGCCCAAGATTCCAGCCGCGGTGAGTTAGTCCATCTTTTACGCATCCCCCCTGAGTTTTTTGTCCCTGCCTTAGACGCCCACAAAAATTTAAGAGAAGAGAAGCACCATGCCTATCGGTACCCCAAAAGTTCCTTATCGTTTGCCGGGAAGCCAATACACCCAGTGGATTGACCTTTATACCCGTCTGAATCAAGAGCGGATTATTTTCTTAGGTCAAGCGGTCACCGATACCCTGGCTAACTCCATCGTGGCGGCGATGCTGTATCTCGATTCTGACGACAACAGCAAGCCCATTTACCTATACATCAACTCCCCTGGGGGTTCGGTGACCGCAGGCATGGCCATTTACGACACGATGAAATATATCAAGTCGGATGTGGTCACGATTTGCCTGGGTCTAGCGGCGTCCATGGGATCCTTTTTGTTGGCGGCTGGCACTAAAGGCAAGCGCCTCGCCCTACCCCATTCCCGCATCATGATTCACCAGCCCTCGGCCAGCACCGGGCGACAGCGGTTACAGGCCACCGATATTGCCATCGAAGCCAAGCAAATCCTCAGGGTAAAGCGAGAGCTGAATGAAATGCTGGCGGATTGCACCGGCCAAACCCCTGAGCAAATCGAGCAAGATACCGACCGCGACAATTTCATGTCTGCCCAGGAAGCGGTGGAATATGGCCTGATCGATCGCGTTATTGAAGAACGTACTCCCGAGGCGATCGAAGCAGCTACCGCTGCCGGTATCGGTTAAAGGTTGAGAGTCTTGCTTGTATGGCAGTCGCCAGTCCGGTTAGAGTGTTCCAGCTAATTACTTATCCAACCCCCCGTCAAGGATTGATTCGTTTGCCTAGACAACACCCGTTCGGCATCATAAAAACCGGGATACTTTTTTAGATGGAATACTCTTAGGGCAAGACTACGACCCACCTTGCTTAATTGCTGAAGGATTCAGAGCGATCTAACATTACTTACCAGGCTCCCAGCCAAACCCGCTGCTCCCACAGCATCAAACAGCCACTCACCGCCACCAGCGCAAATACCATCTGCCGAAACTGTTCGCTGGTCATACGCTGCAGCACCTGTTTCCCCAGCCAGTTGGCCGGAATCGCAGCCATGCCCATCAATAGTCCGTAATTCAGATAGGTTTGGTCCAAGGCCCCGATGCTCAGGTAACTAACCAGCTTGACGATGTGGAGCGTGGTTTTATTCAGGGCCTTTGTGGCGATCATCGCCTCTTTCTCAAGGCCGTAGCCCAGATACATAGGGTTCATGATCGGACCCGTGCTGCCAATCAACCCCGAGCCGATCGCATTCAAAAAAGCCACGGGTAAAAAATGCCAGGGGCGAATGGTCAACCCTTTTAAAGGCTGCCACCAGCGGCTCAGCCAGTAGTTGAGCACCATCCCCAGCAGCGCCAGACCCAGCAAAATCCCTAGCCAGTCGGCTTGAATGTGGGTGAGAGCATAGACCCCAATCAAGGCTCCGGCAACTGCCCCCGGCACATACCAAGCGGTCACCTGCCAATCGATTTCTGACCAGAAAAACCAACTGCGCTGGGCATTGCCCACCAGTAACCCCACCGTAATCACCGGAGCTACCGCCTGGGACCCGAGCAGCAGGGTAATCAGGGGAATCAGCACGATGGGGCTACCACCACCCGCCACCATGCTTAAGAAACAGGCTACAAAGCTCGCCCCAGCCAAAATCAGTGCAGCCATAAAGTTGAGAAATCAGAGTTCACAGCAGCAGACCGAAGTCTTTGCCCTTGAATTCAGTTGCTGCGATAGATTGCGTAATATTAACTTAATTTAAAGAGCTCTATTGTGCAGCCTGCACTCTCTCGGGGGTGACGTTGCCGACAATCCCCTTCGGTATCTGGGACTTGAGCTGCCCGCGACCATAGCGACCACAACCCAGGTGAAAGGGGCCGTAGCACACATGGACGTATCCAGGTTCTAGGTCATCGGCCTGGATCGCAACCGACTTCCCTGCCAGAAAAACCAAGACAGTTTCAGGGTGATTGAGGGCAATCTGATTACGGCTAACCAGCGGGCCAAACCGTTGCAGAAAGGTGGTGGTGGGTTTCAGGCCGCGCTGCTCAAATCGGGCGATCGCTAGTCCAATGGTTTGAGGCGTGAGGTTACCCAAAGCGGGTAAGCAATTAGATTCTCCTAACCAGAGGCGATGATGACCGGTAGACCAAAAGAGGCGACTGGAGAATGCCTTGGCCGGAATACCGAAACGCTCTTGCAGTCGAGTGAATGCAGCTTCTGGAGCTAGGGAGACGGGGGGCAAGGGAGGAGGCAGGGGAGATGAGATCGCCGGGGCCGGTTTAGCACTACGGCGAATCCGCGCCACGAAAAAGCCGCCCGTATCGTTGAAATGGGGAAAGTAGCGGCAGGTCTGATTTAAATCCGCCCGGTAGGACTGCCCCTGCCAGCGGGTTAAACCCGGTTGATGGATCAGGGGTTTCGTCACCGCCGATTCTAAATGGCCCCAGTCCCCCAGCACCGCGTCGATGATCGCCTCATTCTCTTCCGGTGCAAAGGTGCAGGTGCTGTACACTACCACCCCACCCGGCTTGACCAGTTGCAGGGCTTGGGCCAGCAGATCTCGCTGCACCTTGGCAATGCGCTGACTGTAGTGGGGCCGAAACACCGTGCCAGAACGCTTACGCAGGGTACCTTCCCCGGAGCAGGGGGCATCGACGAGGACGCGATCAAACTGTCCTGCTGCTAACCCGAGGTTACGGCCATTGCCTTGGGTGGTAATCACGTTCAGGCAACCGAGCCGATTCAGAGTGTCGCCCAAACTCACCAGCCGTCCAGCACTGTAGTCGTTGGCGATAACGCAGCCCTGTGGCCCTACCGCCATGGCGATTTGAGCCGTTTTGCCCCCAGGGGCAGCGCAGAGGTCGAGCACGCGATCGCCCGGTTGCGGGTCAAGGGCGTTGACGGCAGTGAGGGCGATCGCTTCTTGAACGCAGTACCAACCGGCTAGGTAGGACAGGGTGTTGCCGGGTTGAAAGGGTGGCTGAATCTGGAAGGCGTCGGGCCACCAGGAAATGGGTTGGGGGCTGAGGTTTTGGAATTGATTGAGGAGTTGGGGACCGGTGGTTTTGAGGGGGTTGGCCCAGAGGCAGGTGGGCTGGGGAGTGGCGGCGCTGGTGAGGAAGGCGGTGGGCTCGTCAATTAGGGAGAGGTAGCGATCGAGTATGGCTCGATGGGCAGCAGCACTATCTTCCCTCACGCTTCGTTATCCAAAGTTCTGCTCAATTTCTTGGCGATCCGCTGGGTCATCGTCAGGCGGTTGAGATTGCTCAGGCAGTTGTGCCCGCTTTTGGCTCCATCAATTCTCTGTGACTTTGATGCTATCGCCACTGTCCAATCCCTCTAGTAGCAGTATTTCCACAGGGTTGGTCTTGGGCGATCGCATTACAATACGAGGTAGGCTTCTGAAAGCGCTGATGTATCTGGTTATTGTATGGTGTCGCCCTCGAATCAACGCGACTTCCCTATTACCAAGGTGGGGATGAAAACCCCTAAATCTGATGCCACCTACTGGCGAACTCAACCCTACACGACCCGCTTGGCGGCATTAGAGTCGATTCGTCAGGAATTCATCGCTTGGAAGTACGGTGCTCAATCAGGATTTCAAAGAGTTTATACAGTCGTTAAACGATAATCAGGTTCGTTACTTGGTGATTGGCGGCTATGCGGTGGCATTGCATGGCTACCCTCGTTACACCAAGGACATTGATATCTGGATTGAGATGTCCCCTGATAATGCCAGCCGGTTATTGAAAGCGCTGAAGCAATTTGGCTTTGCCTCGCTGGATTTACAGGCCGAAGATTTTATGGTGCCGGATCAGGTGATTCAGTTGGGGTATCCACCCAATCGGATTGATTTGTTGACGACACCAGACGGGGTAGATTTTGAAACCTGCTACGGGGCAAGGCTTGAGGTTGAAATGGCAGGTGTGCCAGTGGCGTTTATTGATTTAGGAAATCTGCGGGCCAATAAACAAGCATCAGGGCGATTGCAAGATCTGGCCGATTTGGAAAATTTAGTGGATGGTTTTCAGGGTGGGTAAGCTACAGCCCTCGATAACGAAGAGGGGCGCTAGGCCACGATGTTCAGACGGAGAGGATCCAACCATTCGCTAGGGGCAAGCAATATGCACTATTAAAGCTTGCTTGATAGGAGGTGGGCGGCAGTCGGTGGCGATATTGAGCGGTGACCCATGCGATGCAATAGCCCACAATTCATTCACGGACGTTAGGTCTATTCCATAGCATTGAGGCCCGATCGCAAACCTAGCGAATTTGCGTACCCTAGGTTATCGTCACCTACCCTTGCCCTGGCATGTATCAGTCGCCGCCTCCCACCCCAGAGGCCCTGCTCCAATCGGGCCTCAACGCCCTCAAGCAGGGCACCCCTCACCAGGCGGTGGCGCTGCTGTCTAAATTGCAAAGTCAACCCGAAGCTACCGGGGCACAAAAACTCAAAGCCCGCATGGGTCTAGTGCGGGCCTACCGTGCCCTGGGTCAGGGGGCCGAAGCCCAGAAACTCTGCGAGCGACTGCAACAAGTCAACCAACCCCAGGTGCAGCAATGGGCTGAGCGCACCCTGGCAGAACTCGCTGCCGAAACGGGCAGTTCAGACACCGCTGACAAAACTGGATTTCGCCCCCTGGGAGCACCAACCGCCGACACCGGTTTTGTTCCCCTCACGCCTCTCAGTGAAAGCCCAAAACCTACAAAGGCCCAGCCCCCAAAACCGCCCCAGCCCCCTCCATCCGACTCAAGTACGCTGAGCCAGTCCGAACGTCCGCCCTTAGTCACCCCACCACCGGCCCAGGCCGCCTCTCTATTTCATTACCAAAGCCTTAACCAAGACCCAGCCGCTCCAGGTCCGCCCGATTCAGCCGCCATTTCAACAGCCGCCCCCGAGCCGTCAGCCACAGATCCTGTGCCAACCGCCGCCATCACTGCGCCTGCAGAAGTGGAATCTGCCAAAGAGCCGTGGCAATTTCGTCAGGCCGGTCGTTTAGAGCGATCGCGGCCCTTGCCTAAACAACCGATGCCCTGGTGGCAGTTGGGATTGGTTCAGGTCATCACCCTAGTGCTGCTGAGCCTGGTGATGTTTCAGGTGGTGGCTTGGGGCTTGCAGATATTGCTCCGGCTAACCGTGGCCCTGCGGTGGCTATTCCCGGCTTTCCCTCGGTTTATGTTTCTTGTGCGCGACCATCATGAGCTGATTCTGCTCTGCCTGGGGGCACTGCTCCTGGGTAGTCCCTGGATTTTGGACGGGCTGCTGGCCCGAGCCCATGGGCAGAAAAAACTCTCGGTTGCGACCCTGCGTACCCGTAGTCCCGAAAGTGCCCGTTTGCTGCTGCGTATCTGTCAACTGCGGGGATGGACGGTTCCGGCCCTGCGCATTATTCCAACTGCTGCACCGGTCCTGTTTAGCTATGGCTGGCTACCGCGCTACAGCCGCATTGTGGTCAGTCAGGGGCTGCTCGATCAGCTCGAAGATGATGAACTGGCCAGCCTCTATGGCTATGAACTCAGCCATTGGGTCACTTGGACCCTGCCCCTGATGTCTTTAGTGGGGGTACTGCTACAGGGCACTTACCAAGGCTATTGGCAAGCGGCAAAATGGGGCGATCGCCAGACATCACTTCTCAGAGCCCTGGGCGCGACCGCGTCGGTGATCTGCTACGGCTTGTTCTGGCTGCTGCGCAAGGTTAGCGTGCTGTTGGCGAAGCAACGGATGGCAACGGGCGATCGCCTCGCAGTGGAATGGACCGGCAACCCCAATGGTTTAACCCGCGCCCTGCTCAAATTGACCCTGGCCATGGCGGCATCAATCGAGACAGCGAAGCAAACCCCAGCCCTGCTCGAAAGTACCGATCTGCTCACACCCCTCAGCTATCAAACCGTGTTTTTGGCCGGTAGCCTCTATCCCAAAGCCGATCTGCCCAACCTGTTGGCCTGGGATAGCCAAAATCCCTATCGTCACTGGCTTAACCTAAATCAACCCAACCCGCTGTTAGGCGAACGGTTACTCACCCTGGCCCGCTATGCCACCGGATGGAAGCTTGATTTTGAAATGCCCACCCTTGCGGCACAGCAAACGCGTCCGCCGCGCCTCTATTTGAGCGCGTTATTGCAGCAAATCTCGCCCTATATCGGTCCAATGTTGGGTTTGGCAGCGGCCTTGCTGGTTTGGCTGATTGGCGGCCTGGTGAATCCCCTCGGGGTGTGGTGGGTGAGCTGGGTGTATGGCGATCGCAGCCTCCTGATCGGCGGTGCCCTGCTTGGTGCTGGGGTCGGTATCCTATTGCGGATCAACACCTATTTTCCCGATATTGTCCAGTCCAACCGTCGAGAAAACCCCGCGCTTGAGACGTTCCTCACCGATACCGACGCTTTACCCACCGATAGCGCTGGCCTCAAGCTGCAGGGAACCCTGCTCGGGCGGCGCGGTATCGCCAATTGGCTCTGCCAGGACTTCCTGCTCAAAACTCCCGATGGCTTGATCAAGCTGCATTTTCTGTCTACCTTGGGCGCGTTTGGCAACGCTTTGATCCACCCAGGGCACCCGGTTGAGACCCTGGGGCAGCCCATTGTTTTACTCGGGTGGCTACGGCGCAGCGCCACAACCTGGATCGATATTGACCGCCTGATTCGTCCCGGCAAACAACCCATCCAGGCCAACCATCCCATCTGGTCTGCGGTTTTGGGAATCGGGTTTTGTCTTTGGGGCGTTTTCGCCATCTTTCAGGGGTGAGGGTTTGCCGCCAAGCCTTTCATCGCACCTAAAGACAAGAGGCATTCCCTTTAACCCCAAGCTTTTTGCCCCAATGGATGACGCATCCCAAGCAGATGTGTTACATTTCTTTACAGGATACTGATGCACCTAACCGTGAATGATGCGGATTCTAGAAATTTCGGTCTCACGGCTCCCAGTAGGGGTACGGGTATCAGGTTCTCCTACTCTCAACACAGCAAGATCAGCCAGCCGGCGCTTCGTTCGGCTGGTTTTTTGTCCCTTGGGTTTTGTCCTTTAAAGCTGAGGGGATAATCGCCGAACGCAATAGGTTGGCATGGTAATTTGGTAGGTGGCTTCGAGTTTAATTGCGCCCACAAAGCGTGGTGATGATTCCCCTTGAAAATTCCCCAGTAGCTGTGCTGCCTGATCGTAAAGCCCGGTTAGGGTTTCGCTAGAAACCTGGCCTGATGTTAGACCAGGCTGTCGCAGATAGCCGCTGCTAACAGTTTTAGACGGGTCGACGTGGGTTGAGAAGAGGGTGTTGACAGGCATGGGGGTGAGGTCCGGCGCGATCGCCCCAATTAAAGCGTGTTTAAATCGCCCATTGTTGTGTTTGTGGCCTTTCAACAGATCAAACTGCTGTTTAAGACTGTCAAGTTAGAGGTGTCTGGTTATGTCTGTACGCATTTATGTCGGCAATTTGCCCAAGGATATAGAGCGGAGTGCGTTGGAAGCGGCTTTTGCAGAGCATGCGGAAGAAATTGTTTCCATCAAACTGATTTCTGATCGCAAAACCGGTAAATGTCGCGGCTTTGGATTTGTCACGGTGAAAACGGACGAGCAAGCCGATGCGATCGTCGAGAAATTTACCGGTCACACCATTGAGAATGAAGTGATCAAAATCGAGAAGGCCCTGCCCCGTAATAAGGGCAAAGAGGACGGCGGTGAAGCAAACCCTGCACCTCGCGCCAAAGGGAAAGGCAACAACCGCAACACCGGCAAAGTCTTCACCAGTGGCGGTGCCGATGCGGCTCAACCCGACCCCCGTTGGGCGCAAGACTTGGCCAAGTTGAAGGAACTCTTGGCGGCTCAGCAGGCGACCCCCACCTCTTAGGTCATTTTCGGGAAAAAAATACCCCACCGCCTACGGCTCCTCCTGCGCTTTGCGCCGCTAGAGCCAAGGGGAGGTTAGGAGAGATATGTCTTCTAAGGCAATTTGAGAAGGGCTAGCTTGGCTGGCCCTTTTTTATGACCTGCCTTCAGAACCGTTTTGTTCAGAATGAGGCGCTGTGTAGGATAGAGGCAGTTGTTTACCCACGGTGGCCCAATGACCCGCATTGCTGTGATTGACTACGACATGGGTAACCTACATTCGGCTTGCAAAGGGTTAGAAAAAGCCGGGGCTGAGCCAGTGGTTACCGATGTGGCGGCTGAGCTATTTCAGGCCGATGCCGTTGTCCTGCCCGGCGTGGGCGCTTTTGACCCGGCGGTGCAGCATTTGCGATCGCGGGATTTGATTCAGCCGATCCGCGATGTGATTGCCAGCGGCAAGCCTTTCTTAGGGATTTGCCTGGGGCTGCAGGTTCTGTTTGAGGCCAGTGATGAGGGCAAAGAACCTGGGCTCGGCATCATTCCAGGTTACATTCGACGGTTCCGCCCTGAACCTGGTATCACCGTTCCCCACATGGGCTGGAACCAACTACAGCTCACCCAGCCTGCCCCCCTCTGGGGCCAAGTGCAGTCGGGGGATTGGGTGTATTTTGTCCATTCTTACTACGCAGATCCGGCTGACCCAACCGTGAACGCCGCCACGATCACCCACGGTAGCCAAACCGTCACCGCCGCGATTCGGCAGCGGAACCTGATGGCGGTCCAGTTCCACCCAGAAAAGTCTTCGACCACCGGGCTGCAGATCCTCAGCAATTTCGTCACCGCTGTGGCACCGGTCGCCGTTGCCCGCTAATGGTTCGGCAATGGCGCTACGCATCTACGGCAATCGCCTCCTCAAAACCGTCTCGGGAAACAAAACGCGCCCTACCACGGGGCGGGTGCGGGAGGCGGTTTTCAATATTTGCCAGGGCAAAGTGGCTGGCACGCGCTGGCTTGATCTTTGCGCTGGGAATGGCACCATCGGCGCTGAAGCCCTCTGTCGCGGCGCTGCAGCCGTTACAGGTATTGAGCAATCTGGATTTGCCTGCCAGGTGATTCGTGACAATTGGCAGCGGGTGGCCCAGGATAATCAGATTTATGGGGTGATTCGCGGTGATGTTCGCAAGCAACTCGCAACCTTGGTCGGAAAGCGTTTTGACTATATTTATTTTGACCCTCCCTATGGCGGTGGCTTGTACGAGCCGGTGCTGACCGCGATCTCTGAGCATCAGCTTTTGCATGCCAAGGGGACATTAATGGTTGAATACAACCCCGACCAATGGCAGGTAATAGAACCCCCTGGGCTCCTACACTTTCGCCAAAAAGCCTATGGCCGCACCCACCTGGCGTTTTATCGCTGGGGCTCTGGCTAGCGACGACGACTGCCACCGCGGGAACTGGACGATCGCCGAGACGAACTGCGAGAACTAGAAGACCGGCGAGAGCTAGAAGACCGGCTGGAAGATCGGCTAAAGCTTGAGCTGCGAGAGCTAGAAGAAAAGGAAGACCCTGAGGAGCGGTTCCGTCGAGCGGCTTCGCTGCGCCGAATCGCTTGACGAGCCATGCGCTCAGCCGTGGCCAGTTCTTGACGGGCGTCATTGGCGTTTTCGTACTGGGTGAATAGAGCCTTACCCGTAGCATTACGAATTTCAGCATCAGAAGCCATTAGGTCCTGGGCCTCCTGGAAATCACTGCGCCCCTGGCCACGGGCATCAGAGTCATTCACCAGCGATCGCACCTCTGCGGCGCGATTACGTAATTTTTCCAAGTAGATGTATAGCAAGGTGCGTAGGGCCTGATCTTGTTGGGCACAGGCCAAATGATATTCCTGCTGATTGGCCAAATCGTAGGCATTGGCGATGTGATTGTTGGCCTGCTGCAACCGCTCGTCGGGGGGGGCCGTGGCAATCAACCCCAGCAGCTTTTTGGTTACAAACCGTTTCACCGCCGTGACGTAGCCCTCGATTTCAGAGAGTTCTTCTCGCAGGTGGGCTTCAGCATGGCGGACCTGCTGAGCGCGATCGGCCAAGCGCTGTAGGGTCGTCGCCACAGTTTCGAGTGGGTGCCGCACCGCTTCTGCGCCGGGGCCAACCGCCTCAAATCGCTGCTCGGTGAGGCTGTTGTGCTGATGTAATTCGGGTAGCGCTGTCCCCTTAAGCGTTGCCAAGGTCGCTTGAGCCTGGTCAAGCTGGCCCTCTAGGTCCTGCCAGTTACTGGGGGGGTAAGCCTGGAGGGTGGCCCAATCGGCAGTGGTTTTGCCCTGGGCTAGGGTGATCAACCGCTGGGTTTCCTGCTCTAGGGATTGGATGAGGTCTTGATTGCGCTGGTGTAGCGATTGCCAATCGGTGGCGATAATCTGCGCGGTTTGGGTGGCAGCAGCCAACTGGGTTAAGGTGTCAAGGCTCTGGCTATAGGCACCGGCACAGAGCTGGTCTCGCAGAGCCGTTAACAGGGCATTGACTTGGTTCTGTTGGGGGGGCAGTTCAGGGGGGCGATAGCCAGCAGCGGTAAGGGTTTGAATGGCTTGCTGTTGGTCATCGTAGGTCTGGAAGGTGGTGATCAGCCCTTCGAGTTGATCAAAGACCGTGTTGGCAGTGGCGCAGCGGTCCAGCACTGTGATGTAGAGGCCATCTTGATTTAACGCGGTTTCTGCTTCAGCCAAGGTTTCGTCGACCTTGGCAAACACCTGAGTTTCGCTCAGCGCTAGACTACCGGGAAGCTGAGGCGGCAGCTCTTGGCGGCGGGCCTGGGTGGCAGCCAGCTGCTTGGGCGCTTCATCCACGGCCTGACGGAGGCGGCAGATGGTGGCATCCACCCGCTCAATCAGTCCCAAGATGCCCTCTGCATAGCTGTTCTCGGGTTTGACCCGCATCAGCTTCACCTTGAGGGGGGTGTTTTGAATCTGCTGCTGAATGGTTTGCAGTTGAGTGGTTAGGCCCGCACTCACAGAGGCGGTTCCTAAGATCAAGACGGGATTCAGCAGGGTTTGCAAGTCCTCATCCGACATTTGCTGGATGCGATCGCGGGTGCCCACAATGGTCAAATACAGCCGTTCCCAAGCCTCTACCTTTTGTACTAAAGACTGCTTCTCTTCAACAGCGCTCTCCTGAAGCTGGCTGTGAACCTGAAAGGCTTGATCAAGCACCTGGCGGGCCTGCCCCAACTGCTGGGTCACCTCGCGCGTCAGATCGGGATAGCGTTCCCCATCGGCTTCGGCAAAGAGCTGATAAGAAACGGTGTTTTCGGGTTCGCCACCGGTCAAGAGCTGCTCACTCCCCATCAGCAAATTGGCGGTGTGGCTTTGCAGGGTCGCCAGTTGCGCCTGCAGCCGTTTCCGTCGCTGTCGCATCAGCACTAAGGCCCCAACAGTGCCGCCGCCCCCGGCCACAAGCCCCCCACCTGCCAAGATTTTGTTGCCGCCGCCAGAGTCAACCCGTTCGGCAGTGACTTCCTCCAGGGGTTGGGGGGCAGCACTAGGGGCATTGGGGGCGGGTTCACCAGAAATGCCCGCTAGGGTATAGCTTTCCTGAAGACCGGTCGTCAAAGCCCAGGTGGCATCTTGGGAGGCGAGGCGATCGCGAACCGTGCGCTTAATCGCTTCGATACGGGCGGTGTCGGTATCTAAGGGGCTGTCCCAC
>JBHJIP010000019.1:0-2424 GCA_050043365.1 Leptolyngbyaceae cyanobacterium | reverse complement strand
GGGTCCTCTTTCTCCCCCTGTGTAGGGCTTTTGTTGTGTGTGTTTGGTTGTATCCTTCTTGGCGTGGTCCTATCCATTGCCTTCGGAATTTACGTCCTCACGGGGGGTCTGTGGCAGAGAGATGGGAACCCCATCGCTACTCTCGAAGGCCATACGGATTCGGTCAGAGGAGTGAGCTTTAGCCCCGATGGCCAAATAATTGCCTCCGCCAGTGACGACCGCACGGTGCGACTATGGCAGAGAGATGGTACCCCTATCTACACTCTCGAAGGTCATACGTATGGTGTCTGTGGCGTGTGCTTCAGCCCCGATGGCCAAACCATTGCTTCCTCCAGTGCCGACCGCACGGTGCGGCTATGGCAGAGAGATGGTACTCCCATTGCCATCCTCGAAGGCCATACGGAGCGTGTCTGGGGCGTGGGCTTCAGCCCCGATGGCCAAACCATTGCCTCAACCAGTGACGAACGCACGGTGCGGCTATGGCAGAGAGGTGTCGTGCCTATTGCTACGCTCGAAGGCCATAGTGTCCATAACTCGCGCTTTAGGCGTACCAATAGTGTGAGCTTCAGCCCCGATGGCCAAACCATTGCCTCTGCCGGTGTCGATAATACAGTGCGGCTGTGGCAGCGAGATGGTACCCCCATCGCTACTTTCGAAGGTCATACCTCTGAGGTTTGGGACGTGATTTTCAGCCCTGATGGTCAGACCATTGCTTCTGCCAGTAACGACAGCACAGTGCGGCTATGGCAGAGAGATGGGACTCCCATTGCCGTTCTCGAAGGCCATACGTTTTCTGTCAGCGGTGTAAGCTTCAGCCCCGATGGCCAAACCATTGCCTCCGCCGGTGTTGATTTAACGGTGCGCTTATGGCAGCGAGATGGTACCCCCATTGCCACACTCGAAGGTCATACGAATAGTGTTTATGATGTGAGCTTCAGCCCTGATGGCCAAACTATTGCCTCCGCTAGTAACGACCGCACTGTGCGAGTGTGGCAGCGAGATGGCACTCCCATTGCCACACTCGAAGGCCATACAAGGAGTGTCAGGGGTGTAAACTTCAGCCCCGTTCCTGTAGAGACCCCGCAGGGGTTAGGCTACATCATTGCTTCTGCCAGTGACGACGGCACAGTGCGCTTATGGCAGCGAGATGGTACTCCCATTGCCACACTCGAAGGCCATGCAGAAAGTGTTAGGAGTGTAAACTTCAGCGCCGATGGCCAGACCATTATCTCTGCCAGTGACGACGACACGGTTCGACTGTGGCGGCGAGATGGCAACCCCATTGCTACGCTAAAAAGCCATACGAATGGGGTTAATGATGTGAGCCTAAGCCCCGATGGCCAAACCATCGCCTCTGCTAGTAGCGGCAGCATTGTCTCTGCCAGTAGCGGCGGCACAGTACGGCTATGGAATTTAGATCTTAATGACTTGGTTGAAGCAGGCTGTGATTGGCTAGGGGATTACCTTTTGTCTAATGCATCTCCTTATGAAAAAGCCCTCCTGATTCCCAGTCCATGTCCTGCTGGTCCTATTTTGGCCCCCTTAACGCAGCTTCCTAACTTAACGAACCCCCAATTCTTCTTGAATCACCTCCGTAACTTCAGAGAAGGTAGGGTGGACAGTGCCCACCGCCTAAATCTCCAAGGCTATTCCCCAACAGCATGAGCAATCTGAGAAAAATCCAAACGTGCTTCCTTCCCATTACATTGACACGCCCAGTCAAACGCATAATGTCCCCGCTGAACCCACTTGCGAAAACTGGAATGGGACCATAAATGGGGGCAACTCACCAAACCATGTTTGACCGGATTGTAGTGAACATAGTCCAAATAGCCTGCTAAAGCCTCATCACTTTGAATTGTGTGTTCCCAAAATCGCCGTTGTCACACATCACTTTCTCGATGCTTACGACGCGAAGGCGATAGATGCGCCTCCTGATTGTTCTGCCCTTTCAACGCACGCGTAAACAAGACTTTAATACGCCCCATTCGCTTGGAATAGTCGCTGTCATTGGGGGGCAAAGTCCAAATGAAATGCACATGATCCGGCAAAACAACCGCAGCAACAATTTCGAACGGGGCCTCCGCTTTTACCTGCCCCACCGCCTGACGTAACCGCTTTATATTCACAACCGCTGCAAAAAGCGGAGCCCGATTGTAGGTGACGCAGGTCAAGAAAACAGTGCTGCCGGGAATGTAGGCGCGGCGATAATTGGACATTCAAACCTTGGCAAGGTGGCCTTTCTCAGAATATTGGGTTGAGGGCCAATGATAGCGGTGGGCATTGCCCACCCTTGTATCTTAAAAGGTGTGGCAGACCGTCCCACCCTGGGTTGTTAGAAACCGCGTGTAGCTTGGGTCGCCACACATCTAGGCAAGTAACTCGCAAAATCGCCAGGAGCATTAGACTCCGCATCGAGCAAGG
>JBHJIP010000018.1:0-19150 GCA_050043365.1 Leptolyngbyaceae cyanobacterium | reverse complement strand
CACCGCTAGCACCACCCAACCCCGACTGTTAACCGCCGAGCAAACCTTTACCCAAAAGGCCCTCGCAGCGCGCAGCAAGTTTACCGGGGAAACCCTGACCAATGTAAACAGCCGTTTGCAACAGGCGGAAGCCCAGGCGGCTTTGCCCGATCAGGGGGAACTCACCAATGCCGAACCGGAAGCCTACATTGTGGCGACGGTACTGGTGGCCACCCAAGGCAAACTGGGCCTACCCAAGGTCTCCAGCACCGATGATGTGCGCCAGGCCCTGAGTCTGCTCGGCTCTGTATCAAGCGATCGCCTAATGGCTGTCGAGATTCTCTGGACCCCTCAAGCTTCTGGAGAAGCCCTGACCGCAGATGAGCTAATTGCCGAGTACCCCAGCCTGACGGTGATTTAACCCAATCCAGAGGAGTCTTGCTCTTAAGGACAAGACTGCGAGCCACTTTGCGTTTCTGCAAAGCCTCAGAGAGATACTCAGTGTCTTGAGCAAAGTGGCCAAGATCATAAAAAGGAATGCTCGAAATACTGGTGTAAATAAAAATACATAGATGTTTTTGACTCCACCAGCAAACCAACGCAGTTTTATTCAAAAATCCAGGTGGAAATTATCAGTAGAGGTCGCCATCAAAATCTGTAAAAACCCCTAAATTAGGTTAACTTTGTCCTCCCAACCTTCATCTCTGCCTTATGCAAAACAGAGCTCCTTAAAGAGAATATGAACCTTCACTGAGTCCGTATAAGCACTGTTATAAATCCATTCCAAACCATCTAGATTTAGTTTATCCAGGTGAGTGGGACACGCAGATGAATGGAAAATTTTTGAGCTTACTGGGGAGCGTCGCCGCCGTTGGAATGGTCGTAACACCGGCTGCGGCATTTGACTTTACCCCTCAAGAAACAGGAGAAGTCGATGTCGGCTTGGGTTGCTTAGAGACTTGTCTAACCTTAGATCCTATCTTTGGGAGCATTGAGTCTTTAATCGATTCATCGACCGGGGAGAAGAGCCGCCTTTTCGTCGACTACTTTGGTGATGGTGATGTCGTAGAAACTTACGACAACGGCAACATTGAGTTTAAAACCCGGGATGCAGGCACCAACTCGTTGGGGTATTGGTTCCGCCCTTCTGAAGTGAATGAGGAGAAGGGTCAGCTTGAGGTCGGCACCTACCTACTCACCTTTGAGAAAACCTTTGCGGAGCTAACGGTTGAGTTTTTTGACACCGAGTACACTGGCGAGACCGGCGTAATGGCTATCAATGGGGATGATGGTAACCCCAACTATGTTGCTAAAGGGCCTGACGGCAACATAGTGCGCCAGACCTATCAGAACGTGGACTCGATTGAGCTTGCCCTCGGGTATGACAAACCCAACGGCACAGGTGATGGCGTCAACTTCCGCATCTATGGCACCCCGGTCGCAGTGCCTGAACCGGCTTCTGTGCTCGGACTACTTGCTGTTGCGGGAATAGGTGTTGCAAGTCGCCGCAAGCTGGCGCAGCCAGCCGAAGCAGCTTAGCGTTTCTCGCACTTTGATTCAGAAAACCCCTTACAGAACGTTCTCTGTGAGGGGTTTCTTATATTTTATGGTCTGTTTGGGGGTATGGCGATTAGGAGACATTTCGTTGTTTTCCCTAGGAAAGCTGGGCTGACTGTGATCGTAGATGGCTCACCAGGGCCTGTAAGCCAAGGCGATAACTTTCTACCCCAAACCCACTCACTTGCCCAATGGCGACGGGAGCAATGAACGAGTGGTGACGAAAAGACTCCCGCTGGTAAATGTTGCTGAGATGAACTTCTACTGTGGGTAAACCTACCCCGGCGATCGCATCCCGAATCGCGACACTCGTATGGGTGTAGGCCCCTGGGTTAATTAAGATGCCCTGCTGATGCCCTAGGGCCGCTTGAATGCGATCAACCAGAACACCTTCGTGATTCGATTGAAAAATATCTAGACTCGCTGAAAACTGCTGAGCAGTCTCAGACAACATTTCGTCAATAAATGCCAGAGTCTGAGCACCGTAGATACCTGGCTCACGCTTACCCAGCAAGTTCAAGTTAGGACCGTGAAGCACTAAGAGCTGCAGCACAAACTTAAGAGTATTCCATCTAAAAAAGCATCCCGACTTTCGCTATGCCGAACGGGTGTTGTCTAGACAGACGAATCAACCCTTGATGAGTGTTTAGACAAGCAATTAGCTGGAACACTCTAAAGTGATTGCGTGAGACTAACGGCGATCATCCACCGGGACGGGGATAGGCTCGTGCTCAGGTTGTACTTGGGGACCGAACAAGATCTCTGCTAAGCGATCAACCCATTCTTTGAGCTTCTCGAGAGCCTTTTCGATGTAGTCCATGCGTGCGCTACTCCCTTATCAGTAATAGATTCACCCGTAGCTTATTGTGCCCAGCTCGGGCGATACCCCGCTCCCTGACAGCACGAGAGTCAGCAGAGTTTTCCTGATCATAGCGAATTCGGGCAAATGGTCAAGCTGGGTCATGGCATTACTTCGCAATTAAGGCTCATGCGCCGTCGGAGTTGATCAAGGGCCGAGGCCCTGCTGAGATGGCGTACCCAGTCGCGTCCACCTAAGGTGCCAAATCGATATCGATGATGGGTGACTTGGTTATTCGGGCCAGCCAGGCCGATATAAACCAGCCCGACTGGCTTGGTTTCAGTGCCGCCCTCTGGTCCGGCAATGCCGGTAATGCTGATGCCCCAATCGGTGGCCAGCCGCTGCTGCACCCCTACAGCCATCTGCTCAGCCACCTCGGCGCTCACCGCGCCCTGGGTGTCTAGGGTGTCTAGGGCAACCCCGAGCAGGTTGTGCTTAACGGCATTGCTGTAGGACACTATCCCGCCCACAAAATAGGCCGAGCTGCCCGCCACAGTCGTCAAAAGTTGCCCTAGCCCCCCACCGGTACAAGACTCTGCCACACTCACTGTCTGATTGTGCGCCAACAACAAACGTCCGACTGCAGTAGCCAGGGTGTCGTCGTCCTCGCCGTAGTAATCGGCCCCTGCAATGGTTTGAATCTGCTGAGCGACCGGATCAATGCAGGCGATCGCCACCTCAGGCGTGGCTGCACGGGTTGAGATGCGCAGCTTTACCCCACCATTACTGGCATAGGGGGCAACAGTCGGGTTCTCCTGGGCCAGTAATGGAGCCACTTTTTCAGCCAGAGTCGATTCGCCAATCCCCCAAAATTTGAGGGTGCGGCTGTAAATGATCGACTCAGCCCATCCCTGCTCCTGCAGGTAAGGGACGGCTGTCTCTCGCCACATTACCTGCATCTCTCGGGGCACCCCAGGGAAGGTCATCAAGGTCAGATCTGGGCGCGGTTGCCAAATCACCCCAGGGGCGCTGCCCGTTGGGTTTGGGAGGATTTCTGCCCCTTCTGGGAGTAGCGCCTGTTTACGGTTGCTCGGGGTCATAATGCGTCCCCGCTTCTCAAACTTTTGGAGAATATCAGCCAGAATCTCTGGGCGCTCGACCAGGGGCACACCAAAATAGTCGGCCAGGGTCTCGATGGTGAGATCGTCAGGGGTGGGGCCAAGTCCCCCTGTGAAAATCAAGAGCTGGGCGCGATCGCAGGCAACATCAAGAACCTGCTGAATCCGCTGAGGATTGTCGCCCACAACGGTTTGGTAATAGTGGGCAATACCTAAGTTGGCCAGCGCTTTGGCTAGGAACTGGACATTGGTGTTGAGGATGTCCCCCAGCAAAAGCTCTGTGCCAATGCAAATAATTTCGGCGCTACGGTTCATCAAATTGTTTAGGAATCAGGACAGTCGAGAATCAGGACGGCGTCATGGGTTGTGCTTCCATGGTGTCATGATTAGGGGCACCGTTTGCGACCCCAATCAACGGCATCACTATGGGAATCAATTGGCGTCGGTTTCGTCCCCTGACCGGGTTACTGCTGGGTGGGTTACTCTGGCGAGCCATGATTGCCTGGACCCTGCCTGCGGGCTTTGACGAGGTTTATTACTACCTCTACAGTCGCCATCTGAGCTGGAGTTATTTTGACCACCCGCCAATGGTGGCCTTAACGACGGGCGTGGGCTGGTGGCTGACGGGGGTAATTACGCCCCTTACGATTCGGCTGGGGGCCTTACTGCTCCATTGCGTTAGTTTAGGGCTACTTTATTTGGCTGCGACGCATCTCTACGGTCGCCGTACGGGGCTGATCGCGGCGGCGATCTCCACCTTGGTGCCCTTGTTTTGGATTGGGTTTGGGGTTTTAACCTCCCCAGACAATAGCCTGCTCCTCTTTTGGGGCCTAGTCCTCTACGGAGCTGCCGTCGAGTTTTTCCCTCACCACCAGCAGGTTCGATTGGGCGATGGCCAGGGGTTAACCTATCGACCCACGTGGCGCTTGGCGCTGATCGGCATGGGACTTGGGCTGGCGGCCCTAAGCAAGTACCACGGATTTGTGCTGGGCCTAGGATTGCTCGGATTTTGTCTCACCCGTCGCCGCACCCAAACGATTCTGCGCTCCCCCTGGATGGGGCTTGCCGTAATATTGGGCCTCCTGGCCTTAACGCCGCTGTGGCTCTGGAATAGCCACCATGATTGGATTTCCTTTCGGTTTCATCTGTTTATGCGGTTTGACGGAGGTGAGCCGCGCCCCTATCGCGTTTTGGATGCCTTGGTGACCGGCCTAATCGGCGTTGCTTACCTGTGGCCCACCCTGGGCTTTCCCCTTTGGTGGGTGGCAGGACGCAGGGGCTGGCGGCAGGTGATCGCCCTGTTGCAACCGCCTTTATCAGCCGTGGAAGCCTACAGCCGCGATCGCGATGCTCTGATTTTGTGGGTGTCTCTGCCCATTGCCCTGGGGTTTACCCTGTTGGGGGGCAAGCAGCAAATCTATCCGGCCTGGCCTGCGCCAGGGTTGTGGGGGCTGACCGTGCTCTTGGCCCATAGCGTCAGTCATTGGCGACCCATTAGCTTACGCCGTTGGCTGGGGGGCAGTGGCGTCGCGATTGGGATAATTTGCACGATCGCCCTGCTGCATCTGTCCCTCGGTATTTTGCAAAAGCCAGGGAATTACAGCCTGACGGGAGGCTTCATTCCGGTTGAGCAAGACGGTTCCACAACGCTCTTGAATGTGACGCAATTGCGACATCGGTTAGCAGAGAAACCCGCAGTGCTAAACGCCATTCAGCAGAGTGACTTTGTATTCACTGACGAATTTTATTTGTCTGGGTATGTAGATATGGCCCTGCATCCTTTGAGCGGCCTTCCCGTCACCTGCTTCAGCCAAGACCCACGGGGATTTGCCTTTTGGTTTAATCCAGATGCTTGGGTGGGAGAAACGGCTGTTTATGTCACTCTCAAGAGTCTGCATCCCAATCCAGTGGAGGCCACGGCAGCCTATGAACGCTTTTTCGAAGGGCTGATCCCCATAGGAGAAATCGAACTCACCCGTGGGGGGGTGACCACTGAAACCGTGCTGTTTTATCAGGCTCAAACCATGACCCAAGCCTACTCCTACCCCTACGGTTAACGGCTAGGCTGACGGGCTAAGCGCCTGACGCGCCAACTGGTATAGGCTAGCAGCGCCGTTGCCCCCAGCGCATAGATCAAGCCGCTGGGGATACGGGCAAAAGCTAGGGCTAAACTCCCGGCCCATAGGGTTAAGGCATAGATAAATAACACCGCCCAACGGTGGGATAAGCCCGCATTCAACAGTCGATGGTGTAAATGACGTTTATCCGCAGCAAAGGGAGATTCACCGGAGCGTAGACGCTCTAAAATCACCGCTGACATATCTAAAATAGGCACCGCCAAAATCAAATAGGGCAGCAATACGGCCACCGTTGTCACGCTCTTAACGAGACCAATGACGCCAACACCGGCCAGGGTGAAGCCCATGAAATAAGAGCCCCCATCCCCCATGAAAATTTTGGCGGGGTTGAAGTTGTAGCGCAAAAAACCCAGCGCCCCACCGGCTAAGGCAGCGGCAATCAACGCAGCAGCAGGTTGATTCATAAACAGGCTGACCACCAACATAACAATGGCGGCAATGCCTGAAACCCCAGCTGCAAGGCCATCTAAGCCGTCAATCCAGTTAATTGCGTTGGTCATGCCCACCAACCAGATCACGGTTACGGGCAAGCTGATCCAAACGGGCAAGGAAACCAAACCGACAAAGGGCACCGTCAGAAAATCAATGCTGACTCCCACTTGCCAGGCCAAGGCCGCAACGGTGGCCTGCATCAGCAAGCGACTAGAGGCAGATAGGCCGAACAGATCATCCATCAGGCCAATCAAAAAGAACGCCAACCCGCCTAGGGTGACGCCCCAGATGGCGTATTCGTCAGCGGGGCCTAAATATCTGCCGCTGGCATCGATGAATCCACCTGCGGCCCAAATCACCAGAAGGGCAATTAGCGTTCCTAGAAAAATCGAAATCCCTCCCAAACGCACCATGGGCTGATCATGAACCTTGCGTCCCCCCGGCAGGTCAACCCGTCCACTCCGCAACCCTAGGTAACGAACGATGGGGGTCACGAGCAGAACAACTGTTGCCGAAATTGCAAATGCAATTAGGTGGAAAAAGTGAGACGGCATGACAGGTTTTTAATATTTCAGCAAATGGGGAATAGAAAGCATCAATTTCAGGCCAATTTACATGTAAATCCACCCTAAATGCCTCAAGGAAATTACTCCAAATTCACTGCTTTAAAATCCCGTCATCAGTCCATCAACGGATTAGGGATCGGAGCATTTCCAGGCACTGTAAAACTCCATGAAGAATAAGACAGATTAGAAGCCTTGTCTACTGTCAATATCCGCCATGGAGTCAGGGCGTTTTAGGGTATTGGAAATCTTGTCCGTATTATTGCGCTGGCCACTTTGCTTAAAACACCTCGGAACGCTCTGCCCCTTAGCGCATAAGCAAAGTGGTATGGCCCCTAGACCATGGCTGGTTCAGGGATCGTTAAGTGAGGGTATAGAGGGAAGCGATCGCACAAGTCCGCCACCCGTCGCCGACAATTCTGCTCAACCGCCCCATCATCGGGTTGGGTGAGGCGATCGGCGATGATATTGGCAATCTCCTCAAACTCAGTTGCGCCCATGCCTCGGGTGGTCATAGCCGGAGAGCCCAGGCGCAGGCCGCTAGTTACAAACGGCGACTCCGGATCAAAGGGCACCGTATTTTTGTTGGCGGTGATATTAATGGCACTGACGAGGGCGTCGGCCCGTTTCCCTGTCATCGAGACAGAGCGCAAATCAACCAGCACTAAATGGTTGTCAGTGCCCCCTGACACCAGCTTTAACCCTCGGGCTTGGAGCTGTGCCGCCAGGGCCTGGGCATTGGCAATCACCTGGGCTGAGTAGGTCTTGAATTCAGGCTTGAGCGCTTCTCCAAAGGCAACGGCCTTTGCCGCAATGACATGCTCTAGGGGGCCACCTTGACTGCCAGGGAAAACCGCCTTGTCAAACTTTTTGCCCAAATCCAAATCGTTGGTCAGAATCAGGCCACCCCGAGGTCCCCGCAAGGTTTTATGGGTGGTGGTAGTGACCACATGGCAATGGGGCAACGGATTGGGATGGCAACCTGCAGCAACTAGCCCGGCAATATGGGCGATGTCAGCCATCAAATAGGCCCCGACCTCATCGGCGATCGCCCGGAATTTATCAAAGGGAATGGTGCGCGGGTAGGCCGAATAGCCACAGATGATCAACTTGGGCCGATGCTCCAAAGCCAACGCCCGAATTTGATCAAAATCGAGGGTCTCAGTTTCGGGGTTCACCCCGTACTGTTGCACCTGAAACCACTTGCCCGACACATTAACCGGTGAGCCGTGGGTAAGGTGACCCCCATGGGAGAGATCCATGCCCAAAATGGTGTCGCCCGGTTGTAGCAGCGCCAAAAACACGGCAAAGTTGGCCTGGGCACCGGAGTGGGGCTGCACGTTGGCATGGGCTGCGCCAAAGAGCGTCTTGATCCGCTCAATGGCCAAATTCTCGGCCTCATCTACAAACTCACAACCGCCGTAATACCGTTTACCCGGTAGGCCTTCGGCATATTTATTGGTTAAGACTGAGCCCTGGGCTGCCATCACCGCTGCCGAAGTGAAGTTTTCGCTGGCGATCAGCTCTAGATGATCTCGCTGGCGCTGCAGTTCTCGCTGCACCATCCCCGCCAGTTGTGGATCGCTTTGTCGTAATAAATCCAAACTTGTTTGCGTCACAGGCTCTCAACCCCTACTAAACCCAACCGTGTTTCCATGGTAGCCAGCCCCCTTAGCCAGAAGCTGACCCTAATCCCAAATGACAGACCCCCTATAGTACAGCGCCACCTCCTTTCTGCCATACCGGTCATCAGGTCAATTGTTTTCATCAAGCCTTTCCTGTTCGGAAATCCCCTGCTGCAAACCTTGTTCAGAGCCCTAGGACTTTTGTAACGGTTTGCAACATATACTGAGCTAAGTAATCCTTAAAAACGCCGACTTCAGAGGGGACAGCATTCATGCGCGTTGCAATTGCGGGAGCAGGGCTAGCAGGGCTGGCATGTGCAAAGTATTTGGTAGACGCAGGGCATGTGCCGGTTGTCTTCGAAAGTCGTGATGTGTTGGGGGGGTTAGTCGCCGCCTGGAAAGACGAGGACGGTGATTGGTACGAAACCGGCCTGCATGTATTTTTTGGGGCTTACCCGAATATGCTGCAGCTCTTTAAGGAGTTAGGCATTGAAGATCGGCTGCAGTGGAAAGAGCATACGCTGATTTTTAATCAACCTGAGCAGCCTGGGGTATTGTCACGGTTTGATGTTCCGGATATTCCGGCCCCTATCAACGTCATCACCTCTATTTTGCGCAACAACGACATGCTCACTTGGGAGCAGAAGATTCGCTTTGCCGTTGGCCTGCTGCCTGCGATTGTGCGGGGGCAGCAGTATGTCGAAGACATGGACAAATACAGCCTGCTGGAATGGCTGCAAATGCGGGGCGTGGATGAGCGAGTCAACTCTGATATTTTTGTGGCGGCCTCCAAGGCGCTTACCTTTATTGACCCTGAGGATGTGTCAGCAACGGTGCCCCTGACTGCATTGAATCGTTTTTTGCAAGAGCGCTATGGTTCAAAAGTTGCGTTCTTGGATGGGTCACCTACGGAGCGATTGTGCCAGCCACTAGTGGACTACATCACTGAGCGCGGCGGCGAAGTTCACCTTAAGAAACCGCTGAAGCAAATCGTGCTGAACCCTGACAGCACGGTGAAGGGATTTGCGCTTCGCGCCATTGACGGCGGCACGGATGAAATGGTGACTGCGGATGCCTATGTTTCCGCGATGTCAGTGGATGTAATCAAGGCCCTGTTGCCAGAGCCCTGGAAGGGGATTGACGTCTTCCAGCGAATGCAGGCATTGGAGGGGGTACCGGTGATCAATATTCACCTTTGGTTTGATCGCAAGATGACCGATGTCGATCAGCTGCTCTTCTCTCGGTCAAAGTTGCTCAGCGTCTATGCCGATATGAGCAACACCTGTCGGGAATATGCTGACCCTGATAATTCGATGCTGGAGCTGGTGCTGGCTCCGGCTAAAGACTGGATTGATAAATCCGAAGATGAAATTTTGGCGGCAACGATGGCTGAGCTGAAGCGGCTCTTCCCGAACCATCTGGAGGGGGACAGTCCGGCCAAGCTCCTCAAATCGAAGATTGTCAAAACCCCGCGATCGGTTTATACCGCAGCACCAGGACGGCAGGCTTGTCGCCCTGAACAGGCCACCCCGATTCAGAATTTCTTCTTGGCGGGCAGCTATACCCTGCACCGGTATCTCGGCAGTATGGAAGGGGCGGTGCTTTCTGGTAAGCTGGCGGCGCAAGCCATCGATCAGCGTTACCCAGGGGCAACGGTAGCCGCATCTACCCCAGAACCCGTTTCTGTTTCCTAGAAAGCCGCTGCTAACCGGCAGGATGCGCTAGGGTTTGCCGTATGCTTTTTGGAGAGCTGTTCTGTCTTGGGCAGACCTTTACCACCGTTAGAAGATGTCTGGGGTTTCCAGCGATAGGAATTAATGCTGCAACTGTCTGATGTGCTGCAATCTAATCACCTAGTTTCTGTTGAAGCGGCCTACGAGCAATGCCGACAGATTACGGCCAAGTACTCCAAGACCTTTTATATGGGGACGCTGCTGATGACGCCGCCGAAACGGCGAGCCATCTGGGCGATTTATGTCTGGTGTCGGCGGACTGATGAGCTGGTGGATGGTCCTCAAGCCGCGACCACTACGGAAGATACCCTTGATCGCTGGGAACGACGCTTGGAGACCCTGTTCCGGGGACATCCTGTCGATGATGTGGATGTGGCTTTGGTGGATACCCTAGAAGCCTTCCCCCTCGATATTCAGCCCTTTCGGGACATGATCGCTGGGCAACGGATGGATTTGCACCGCGATCGCTACCAAACTTTTGAAGAGCTAGAGCTTTACTGCTATCGCGTCGCTGGCACCGTGGGCCTGATGTCCACCACGATTATGGGGGTCGATACGGAGCAGAATACGGCCCCATGGAACTACCGCAACCCCAAGCCGGATCCCACCCAAGAGGCGATCGCCCTCGGCATTGCCAATCAGCTCACCAACATTTTGCGCGATGTTGGCGAAGATGCCCGCCGAGGTCGCATCTATCTGCCCTTAGAAGACCTGGCCCTGTTTAACTACAGCCCTGAAGACCTGCTGCAAGGGGTGATTGATGACCGCTGGCGATCGGTGATGAAATTCCAAATTCAGCGGGCCCGCAAGTTTTATATGGAAGCAGAACAGGGCATCAGCCGCCTCAGCGCCGATGCCCGCTGGCCCGTATGGTCGGCATTGGTGCTTTATCGCACTATTTTGGATGCGATCGAAGAAAATGACTACGACGTCTTCAACCGCCGTGCCTTCGTGCCCACTTTCCGCAAGTTGCGCTGTCTGCCTGCGGCGTTGATTCGCTCGCGGTTGTTGTAGACAGGGAACGGGGGCAATGAAGCCTTACCACAGCATTGCGATTCAAGAGTGCGGTGAGCCACTCATCCCCATTCCTTTGACGCAGTTTTCAGCGGTGCTGCCCCATCCCTATGAGCGTTTGGGCGCACCCTATGGCGATCGCTCCCCTTACTGGCTACGAGAGTCGGTGTTGGCGGCGCTTGTACAGGCCCAGGTGAATCTTCAGAGCCGTCAGCCTGGGTGGACAATTCAAATTTTTGACGCCTATCGCCCGGTTGCCGTGCAGCAGTTTATGGTGGACCACAGTTTTAAGGAACTGGCCCAGCAGCAACCCTCGGATTCACTCACTGAGGCCGAACGGCACAGCCTCCTAGAAACGGTTTATCAGTTTTGGGCACCCCCTAGTTTAGATCCGATGACCCCTCCCCCCCACAGTACAGGGGCCGCCGTTGATATCACGCTGATGGATGCTGAGGGGCAATCGGTGGATATGGGCTCCCCCATTGATGAAATTTCGTCGCGCTCCCATCCAGATTACTTTGCCCCAGACGGTGAGCAGCCCGATCCCAGCGTCCATGCCCATCGCAGCCTATTGAAAGCCACCCTGAGTGAGGTTGGCTTTCAGCAGCATCCCAACGAGTGGTGGCATTTTTCCCTCGGGGATCAGCTCTGGGCTTGGCAGACCAAAGCGGGACAACATTTGGTGGCGCGTTACGGACGCATTTTGTAGGACTTACGCTGACTCTGATCGCATCGGCGGAGAAGACAGGGCTAAGGGCGCGGTGGCAAGCTGGCTTGCAGCCTCAGGCAGTTCTGGGCGTTGGGCATCTGTACCTGATATTCCACCTTGTCCATCAGGCGGTTGAGGATCAGCCAACCATAGCCCCCCTCTTGGTAATGCTCAGGCACAGGGGGCAGGTAGCTGTCTAGGTCAAACCCTTGGCCTGAATCCCAAACCTCTAGCAACAGCCTCTCAGATTGGACTTCGAGTCGCAGTCTAACGGGCAGATCGGGGCGATCGCGATGGGCATGGCGCACCGCATTAGAGTAAGACTCCACTAAAACCAGTCGGAGTCGATTTTCCCATTTAGGCCATTCGGGCAAAATACTCAGCTCAATCCTTAAGACAGATAATAGCCAGTCTTCGACAATGGTCAAAAACTTGAGATCGCTGGGGATGTGTAGTTCCGCTTGCATCGCTACATCACCTCCAGAGACAGAATCGTTTGGTCGTCTTCCTGCTGATCTCTGTCCCCTTGAATCGCCAGCAGTAGCGTATCCAAATCGAGAGGGCGGGATTGGTGTTGGAGCAGTTGCCAGAGCCCCTCCTGTTGCAGCATCACTTTAGCGTCAGGGTGGCGGTCATCTGGAATAGTCGCCTCAGTAATCCCATCACTGGCTAGCAGTAACGTACTCCCCTCGGGCAAAGCGGTTTCACCGGCCTTTGCCTTCCAGACGGGCAAGATTCCCAAGGGCACCCCCCGCACTTCTAGATACTCGGGCTTTGCGCCATTACCGTTCGCTGCCGCCCACACAATTGGATAAATGTGACCGGCGTTGGCATAGGTGAGCTTATGGTTCGTTGGGGTATAGCGGGCCAACGCCATGGTGATAAAGCAGTTATTGGTAACCAAATCATCGAGCAACCCCTGGTTGAGGTTTTGCATAACCTGTTCAGGGGAGGGGGGATTCTCTTGGGAAAGCTCACGGCGCAGCACAGAAATGGCACTGGCCATGAACAGGGCCGCAGGGACCCCTTTTCCAGAGACATCTCCAACCGCTAGCCAGATATCCCCATTGGGATGGAAAAACACTTCGAAAAAGTCACCGCCCACCTGCCGCGCCGGTCGACAACGGGCTTGAACGCTGATCTGATCGAGGTCGGGCCAGCTCTGCCTGAGTAAATTAGTTTGAATCTGGCGGGCCACTTCCAGCTCCGCCTGCATTTGTGAGGTTTGTTCTTGAATGCGCTGATAAAGTCCGGCCTGGAACAGGGCCAGGGCGATTTGCTCGGTGACCCCATCTAAAAGTTTTAAGGTCTCGTCAGACCATTCTTCCTGGGATTTGATGCGGTATAGGGATACGGTTGCCAACCCAGATTGCTGATAAACCAGAGGCAGGGTGAGCGCAGTGACAGGGACCTCTAGATTATCCAAGACCTCTTGCTGGCGATCTCCATGACTCAGAACCCCAGCATTCACCCCTTGGCTATGGGCATCTAGAGCGGCCTGGATGGTTTGCCCATGGTCATGGGCGCTGTAGGTAAAGGTTTTGGGGGCGTCATTCCACTCTGTCGCCGCCGTACCCGTCACTGGGTTGACGGGGTAGAGCACAGCGTAGTCTGCCTCTACGGTTTTGCCCAGGGTGGTCACAATCGTCTGCAGCATGTTTCGGTAGTCAAGAGACTCCCGAATCGCCGTCATCACCTCGTTAAAAAAGGACTCTCGCCGCAGGGCTCGGGTCAGAACCTGGGTGCGCTGCTTGACGACGCGATAGGTTTCTGCCGCCTGAAAAACCACAGTTTTGAGCTTTTCAGGGTTCCAAGGTTTGGTGATGTATTTAAAAACTTTGCCAGAGTTGATCGCCTCGACCAGATCTTCGACATCGGTATAACCGGTCAATACAATCCGGATGGTGTCGGGAAAGCGATCTACCGTGCGGCTGAGAAACTCCGTCCCATTCATGCGGGGCATACGCTGGTCGGAAATAATCACCGCCATTTCCCCCTGCTGCTCCAACAGGTCTAGGGCGGTGAATCCGTTTTCCGCTTTAAAGACCTGGAAGTCTCGGCGAAAGGTGCGGTAGAGCAGATCTAAGTTATCTGGCTCATCGTCTACCACCATGAGCTTCAGCGGGGCATCCTCTTCCCAGGTCATCGGGAAATCCTTTTTAGTGGCTGCTTAAGGACATCAACGTAAAACGGCAGTAAGCTTCTGACCCAAGGTCAAGGTTCAGATAAAGCGCTACTTAAGCCTCTTTCAGCGTGCCCAATCACATCCTGAAAATACTACTTCATGGCAGAACCGCTCAAAACCGGAGCTTGTTTTTGAATTCTTAGGCACAATAGGGCATCATCCGATACGGCCCGATAATTCCAATGGAGGCGGAAACCATGGCAGGTTTGGGATGGCAACAGGGCAAAATAGCAGCCCTACTGGCAGGCGGTATCATGCTCGGGAGTCCAGCCGGGGCCGCCTCTTTGGCAGAGGGACATGAGCAACTGTTGCGGGCAATTTGCCTGAATGATTGGGAAGGGGCGATCGCCCTGACGGCCCCGTTAATTGCTGCCGAAGCCGTGACCCCAGACTATCGCCAGTCAATGGTAGAGCTGCGCGACATTTTTGAGGTCTACCGGGTTACGGGGGCCGTCATCCCAGACATCAACAATTGCGAGCAAGTCTTGCGGCGCTACGTCACCGTCAATCAAGTCCCGATTGAACCGCTAGATTGGGCGGCGGCGATCGACTCGGTTTTGAACGATGGTTTGGGGCCTCCACCTCCTATCACCCAAGCCGTCCGTCAGCAGGAGGCCGCCGCTGTTGCCGATCTGGATCGCTTTGAAGCCTATGACATCCCAGCCCTTTCCCCAGCCCTCGTCGTGAGTTTGCACACGGGGTCAGGGGTCTCTGGCGGTACCGTCACCACTGGCCAGGAAATCTATACCTTTTTTGCAGGGCTGGGCGATCCCATCACCTTAGATATCGATGTAGATCGGGTTTTGCCAGGATCCTTATATACAGACGACGATACTCAGATCTTTCTCTTTGACGCCAATGGCAAGCTGCTGGCCGAAAATGATGATCAGATCCCTGGGGAAGAACGCCAGTCTCGCCTTGAGTCCTTTGTTTTGCCCCGCACCGGTCGTTATTACGTGGCTGTGACCACCTACAACAACGACCCAATCCTAAATGAGCGGGGCTACATCGTTGGCTGGGCACAGACCGGGGGCAGCGCAGTGGAATATACCCTCACCGTCAGCGGGGCTACCCCTACAGAAGAGTTGATTTTGACCAACTACGGCCCAGAAACCCTGGCCCCTGAATAGGGCGTACTCAGGGATTCACGGGCTGTACCTGCCAATCACCTTCAGCGGTATAGGTGTAGATGACGCGATCTTGGGGAGTGCCCCTGAGGCTGAGGTGATCGACGTGGCTCGGCTTTAACAACACGAGACAGAAATGGGGCAAAGGATCCTGGTTATCAGGTTGCGCAGTTGAGAAATCGGATGATTGGCGCACCTTCCCAGGGGCAGGCCACATAAATTGCTGGCGGGCGGCATCAGAGAGGTTTTGCCACAGTTGTACGCGTAGGTTCCGCAATGCAGGATCTTGGCAGTCTGCCGTAATCACGCTGAGATCGCCCCGAATCCGAAACTGCTCTCGGGTCTTTGCAAAGTACCAACAGGCTTCTGCTGATGTACAGGTCTGGATTTGATCGATTTTGGCGCTGCGGGTATCACTGATGATCATGAGGCGATCGCCCTCACAAAAACCCCGAAACACCACGGTACGGTTGGCCGGATAACCTTCAAGGCCAATGGTCGCCAACTGTAAATAACGACTATCGGGGCGGCTACGATTGCGATGAATGGCACGGGCTAGGGGCGATCGCCAAGGGGCCAACTTACTCGGGACAGTCAATTTTTTGGAAAATAAAACAGCACAAAGTTGGACCGACCCTCTGGGTCTTGTATGCCGTGGGGAAAGAAATTTTCGCCTGTTACTGGCGTAAATTCGGCGTTGTACTGCCCTTTCAACCACCCCATCATCGTGGTTTGCATCGTTTGTGGGGTAGACATCATGGACGCATAGGGTTGCTGTGAGACTTCGATTTTGCCCTTGCTGGCTAATGCGTCTGAAAAGCGTTGCTGGAAGATCGAGTCTTTGGCTGAAAGTTGTTGCTGCGCTAGTCGGCAGACCTGCTGCAACATGGGCGGAGGAACTTGCTTTGACATGAACGCCATGATGTAAACAACAACAGGACGGGAAGCCATATTAGGGGATGCCATAAGTCTGAGACCTTTATGAAGTGGACGGAATGGGTGCGGTTTTTACTCTCCACGGAGGCGATCCAGTTCACTCTGCAAATCAGCCAGCTCTTGCCGGAGGCGATCCACCTGACTGGCGGTTGTTTCACTTTCTGCATCTACGGTGCCGTCTGTATCGGAGCGGGCATAGTCCCCAGAGCGAATGCGGCTGTACTCTTCAGAACTGGCCCAGTCCTTGAGGTAGTGAAGTCGATCAACCGGAAAGGGATGACTCAGCATCGAGCCCTGGCCGCCGTTATAAAGCAAGAATTTATAGACTTCGCCCAGGCCATCGTCGTCTTGATTGCGAAACGCCTCGGCCTGCTGTTCGAAGGCCTCTAGGTTGACCTCATGGGCAAAGCGATGGCTACCGCCAGCCACCTGCATCATGGTGCGGCTCACCAAGCTCACATCGTCTGTAGCTAACAAGGCAGCGCGATCGCACGATAGCTCCGCCTTGCGCCGCCATTCATAAAAGGCGTAGATCAAACCACTACTGACCAAATTGCCAATGCCAAAGGTGAGTTCCCCCACAATCGAAGCCGCATTCATCGCCCAAACCGCCATCTGCGTCAGGGTGGTGTGACCACATTTGATATGCCCCAACTCATGGGCCAGCACCGTGCGGATTTCTCCATCACTGAGCAAATCTAGCAGGCCCGTGTGAACCACCACGCAAGGGTGATCTTCCCCGATGGAGTAAGCATTCACTGCCGGATTCTGAACCACAAACAGCGTCGGTTGAGGCTGCACATCCAGCGCCTGTACACCCTCCCGAAACATTTGATAAAGGGTGGCATATTGCTGGGGACCCACTTGAATCCCATTCCCCATCAGAGAGACAAATTGGGGACGCTCATAGATAAATTCCACAAACTTGCGAGCGACCAGATCAAAACCAGGCACCGCCCGAAGGGCTGCTTCTGCCTGCTGATCTAGGGGATGACGAAAGGCATCACGGCTCAGGCCAGGGTAGTTAGGCATAAATGAATGGGTGAAATGAGAACAATCCTTGCCTGGGTTATGGGGGGCACTCAAATGATCGACAAAGCGGCATAACGTGGTGGCTCAGAAAGATCTAACCTCTAAGCACCAAACCCTCGATCACCCATGGCGCACCTTCCAAATCAAGCTGGAAAGGAGGTTGGTGATAATGTGAGCCACAACCGGAACCAGCAAATTTCCGGTCATGAGAGCGCTCCCGCCAAAAGCAAGCCCGACCACCGTTGCCCAAACCACATAGGGCCATTGCTGCAGGCCACTCAGGTGCAGCACGCCAAAACACAAACTAGAGAAGATTACGCCCGTCCAATTAAGACCGATCGCTGGCAGCATCACCCCTCGAAATAAGAGCTCCTCACTGAGCCCTGGCAGCAACCCCATCCACAGCAAATCCATCCAAATTAGCGGCTGTAAAACCAGCTCTAAATAAACATCAGCACTCTGGCGATACTGTGGCCAAAGGCGATATACCCCAGCACTCGCCAAGGTAATGGCGACTCCTAGGGCTACCCCTTCTAGCAAGAACAGGCCATCTAGGTCAATTCCGAGCAAGTAAACCGAATCAAATAAGAGCCAGAAGCGGGCAATCAATAGCAGCACCAAAGCCGTCACACCCATGGCCACCAAAACTTGAGTGCGGCTCAGGGGTTCCATTTTGGGATCGCTGGAATTGGAATTGCTCACGCTCAATCCAAAATTTTTGTGGCTACCGCCTAACCTTACAGAATTTTGAGTAAATCGCGCCTGCAATTGGCCTATCTACAGGTTGAGTCATGGCCAATGCCGACGGTGGGTTGCAGTCTTGTCCTAACCGGACTGGTAACTACTACGGGAATCCCCAATTTTTGAACCATCAGGGTCTTTGCCCAGATGAATGCGACTTTAAGCACTCGGCAAGTTCAGGGAAATCACGGTCTCAGTCCTGATTTTACAAGGAACAAATCAAAAGCTGTATCAACCGATACCTTGAGATGGTTTTTCTTGTATTCTTTACAACTTTTTTGGGTCCGTAGGGGGTTGCCTTTGGGGGTAAGCATTCGGTGAGATGACTGATCTGCTCATAGGCCCCTGCCCCCTAGCATGGTGTTCGACAAGTAATCCATCTATATGGATTCAGGGTTTTCTGCCAAAAGTACAAGATGCCGATTCAAACAGAGCAAAGAACTTATCCCGACCTTTGAGTTTATTTCGGGTCGATGAAGCTCAAAAGTTCTCCATCCCATGGACTCAATATTCAGAACAAACCCATTACCCATGCATTATTTCTCCAAAATCACGTTAACGACTTCCGCCCTACTGATGCTGTCGGCCCTTCCTAGTCAAGCCGCCACCTTCACGGGCTCCTTGAATGATGGAGTTCCTAAGTTCAGTCCTGGGTCAAGTGTGACCAATATTATCGGTAGCGGTGCGGCTTCCGTTTCCTTTGGAGATACCAGCATTTACATCGGCACCTATCAGAAAAATAGCAATGACCAAGATCCGATTATTGCGAGCATTACCAATGGTGCCCTGGACTGGATTCGGGCTGACTACGATCAATCCAGTCCCGACGGTCGTGGCGAGGGACTCGTTTGGGACACGGATAGCAACAACCTCTACGGTGTGTTCACCATCACGGGTGGTTCTAACCAGAACGTTAATAAATTCACTGACTTCACAACTTCAAACAGCTGGCAAAGCGGGTATGGTGCAGGCGGTGGAGCACCTGTTAGCGTCTTGCTGAAGCTAAACCCTGATGACGGTTCCGGAGTAGTTGGTAATGCGACCTACGTCCGAGCCCAAGTGAATGCAGGGAATACTAATAGCCTTAGACCTCGCGACCCTGGCCTACAGTTGGTAGATGATCGGGTGGTTTTTAATGGCAGCACCGCGTTTAGTCCCTTTGATGTCGATGGCACAACGCGCATCATTGGCAGTGGCGATTATCGACTGGTCTTAAATCAGGATTTAACCGAAGCCTGCAGTGCTGAGCTGGGCACCTTTACACCCCTGGCAGAACTGACAGATTGTTTTAGTAGTGATAGCGGCGATACGGGCTCCGGTGGCGGCGATACGGGCTCCGGTGGCGGCGGCGCTACCGGATCCGGAGGCGGAGATACGGGATCCGGTGGTGGCGGCGATACCGGATCCGGAGGCGGTGATGGCGGCTCCGGCGGAGGAGGCGATACGGGCGCAGGCGGCGGTG
>JBHJIP010000017.1:0-3984 GCA_050043365.1 Leptolyngbyaceae cyanobacterium | reverse complement strand
GGAGGAGCAATTTGCCTTTGTGCAGAGCTGTGGCAACAGCTTCTTGCCCGCCTATCTACCCATTGCGGAACGCCATCAAGATCGGGACTATGGCGATCGCGAGCGCAACTTCCAGCTCTATCGGCGCGGGCGCTATGTGGATTTCAACCTGGTTTATGACCGAGGCACGATATTCGGGCTGCAGACCAATGGCCGTACCGAATCGATCTTGATGTCACTGCCCCCCTTGGCTCGTTGGGAATATGGCTACCAGCTTAAGCCCAACAGCCCTGAGGCGGAGCTGTACAACTATCTCAAGCCCCAAGACTGGTTAGGGGAGGCCTCCTAAACGCCTTTATTTGCTGTTGCTGATGGATCTCCTAGCTGATCATCCCCGCCACACACGGGGATTTTTTTGCGTTAAAGCTGGCGTACTTAACATGACCGACTATATTTTGCCTTGGCAGTACGATCTGAATCTTGGCGTGAGATCGCTCTCGCTCGGCCCTGCAAGGATTTCCACGCTTCCCAGCTTGTGTACGGGAGCGCAACCGACCCTAAAATTGTCACACTAAACTGTCACATTCAAAAAGCTCCGTTTACCGTCGAAGGCGTAGATTTTTGATCGCGTTCTCCCACGCCTATGAACCCCGCCTACATCACCCAAACCGGCCAATTTCTCCCCGGTGACCCCATCGATAACGATCAGATGGAAGCCTATCTGGGCCAAATCCAAGGGAAGCCCTCCCGCGTTAAGCGCCGCATCCTAAAAAGTAACGGCATTCGCCAGCGGCACTACGCCTTAGACCAGCAGCAGCAAACCACCCACCTCAACCATGAAATGGCTGCCCTGGCGGCGCGAGATGCCCTCAAGCAAAGCAACCTCGACCCTGCCCAAGTCGATTTACTCTGTGCCGCTACCACCTGGCCCGATCTGTTGGTTCCCGGCTTTGCCAGCAGGGTCCACGGAGCTCTCACCGAGCTGCCCCCCTTAGAGGCCACCAGCCATCAAGGGGTCTGCTGTGCGGGGGTGGCCGCCCTCAAATACGCCACTGCCCAAGTCGCCCGAGGGGAAAAACGCTGCGCGATCGCCGTTGCCTCTGAATTCGCCTCTCGCCTGTTCAAGCACACCCAATTCGAGGCCGCCGTCCAGGATGGTCAAACCCTGCCCTTCGACACCGAATTTTTGCGCTGGATGCTTTCCGATGGGGCGGGGGCGTTGGTGGTGGGCGATCGCCCCAATCCCCAGGGCATCAGCCTGCGAATCGACTGGATTGAGCTGATTTCCCACGCCAGCACCCATCCCCTCTGTATGTATGCTGGCAGCATCACCGATGAAGCCAGCTGGATGGATTACCCTAATCCAGCAGAAGCCAGCGCGGCAGGGGCCTTGCACCTAAGCCAAAACATTCGCCTGTTGGACAAGGTGATCAAGCTGGGGGTAGAAGGCTGGCTGCGGCTAATTGAGCGCGGTCGCGTCAATCCAGACGAGATTGACTGGCTGCTGTGCCACTACTCCTCCCACTTTTTCCGCAGTCAAATTGTGGAGCTGTTGGAAAAAGCCAACTGCATGATCCCAGAGGAACGCTGGTTCACCAACCTCTACACCCGTGGCAACACCGGCTGCGCTTCGATTTATCTGATGCTGGAAGAGCTGTTTAACTCCGGTAAACTGCAGCCCGGTCAGACCCTATTTTGCTTTGTGCCCGAGAGTGGCCGCTTCACCACCGCTTATATGAAGATGACCGTGGTGGATAGCAGCGCCAATCCAAAATCCAAAATCCAAAGTTCTCTTACCCCATCTCCCCAGCTCCCCAGCTCCCCAGCTCCCCAGCCGGAATCCACAAACCCTGAACAGAGTCCCACGGATACCACCGCCCCCGACCTCCTCCGCGATCTCACCCTCACCTGGCTAGACTTTGAGCGTCGTCTCCAGGGGGTACCTTTGATTCGCAAGCTCAATCGCGGCGACTTTACCCTGGCGGACTACAAAGCTCTGCTGCGCAACCTGCGCCCTCAAGTGGTGGAAGGAGCCCGCTGGATTGCCCGCGCTGCCTCTCACATGGTGGATTTTGAGATGAGATCGCTCTTTATTGGCCATGCCCAGGACGAGCATCGAGACTTTCAAATGCTGGAGCGCAACTATATGTCGGTGGGGGGTGCCCTGGCAGAAATTACCGGAGCTGAAAAAAATATTGGCAGTGAAGCCTTGTCGGCGTTTATCTTCCATCGCGCCTCCCAGGAAAACCCGATCGATTTGGTGGGCAGCATGTTCATCATCGAAGGGCTGGGCAATCGCCTGGCGGGAGAATGGGCCGCCCAAATCCAACGACTGCTGGGGCTGCGGCGCGACCAAGTCTCATTTTTGGCCTACCACAGCGAAAATGATGAAAACCATATTGAGAAACTGGATGTAATTTTCAACGCCGACTGGATGACCCCAGAAATCGCCGCCCGCATTGTCAAAACCGCCCAGGTCACGGCCCGCCTCTATCTGCTGCAGTTGGAGGAAATCCCCGTGGATGACACCCATGGATAGGGCGATCGCCTTAGCCCTTTCCTTTGCGATCCTGCTGCTTTCAGTTCAGCAGGGCATTTCGATCTTCTATCCTCTGCTGGTCGTATTGGCCTTAATGACCGGGGTGTATTGGCGACGGGGCGTGCCCCTACGTCACCTTTGGCGGCTCATGAAACGGGGTATGGGGCAATCGGCTGGGGTGATTCGCATCCTATTGCTGATCGGTTTGGTTGTGGCCAGTTGGCTGATGGCCGGGACGGTACCTGCCTTGGTCTATTACGGTCTGCAGTTGATTCAGCCCCAGTGGTTTCTGGTGTCAGCCTTTTTGCTCACCGGAGTGGTGTCGGTGCTGCTCGGCACCTCTTTTGGGAGCGCAGGCACCATCGGTTTGGCCCTGATGATTATGGCGCGGGGGGCAGGGGTGGATGAGCATTGGGCAGCGGGGGCAATTATTTCGGGGGCCTATATCGGCGATCGCTGCTCCCCTATGTCCTCTAGTGCTCATTTGGTCGCCACAGTGACGGCGACGGATATTTATCAAAATCTACGGCAGATGGTGGCTACGGGCTGGGGGGCGCTGATCTGCTCTATCGCGATCTACACGGCGGCTTCCCTCAGGCATCCATTATCCACCTTGGATAACCCGATAATAGCGCAGCTTCCACCCACCTTCTGGATTCACCCCCTCACCCTCTTGCCCGCCGGGGTATTGGTGGTGCTTACCCTGTTGCGGGTGCCGGTGCAAGGCACTTTGGCGATCAGCTTAGTGAGCGCGATCGCCCTGGCCATCGGCGTCCAAGCTCAGTCTCCCCAAGCGGTTTTGCACACCCTGCTGGTCGGCTTTCAGCTTCCTAACGACAATCCCTTGAGCGACATCTTTCAGGGGGGTGGGGCGTTGATGATGGGGCAGGTGTGTGCAGTCGTGGCGGTCTCCACCGCATTGGCTGGGCTGCTGTCTGGTCTGGGCACCTTCACCCCCCTGACTCAGAAGCTGGCCCGCTGGCCAGGAAAGCGGGGACTCTTTGGCGGCATTGTTGTTACGGGTGCCTTGACCAGCGCCTTTGGCTGCACCCAGACCATCGCTATTCTGCTCACCCAGAAAATTGCTCTACCCCATTACCGTCAGGCCCACCCAGAACAACTGGCGGTAGATATTGAAAACTCGGCGGTGGTGCTGGCCCCGCTGGTGCCCTGGAATATTGCCGGGTTAGTGCCCGCAACGGTGCTGTTGACCGACTCCGGTTGGATTCCCTATGTGGTCTACCTATACCTATTGCCCCTGCTGAATTGGCTGCTGCGACCAGGACTCACGCATTAGGGGCTGTGGACAATCAAAATCAGACTCCTTGGTATAAGCGGTTTACAGCCCCTAGCTTGATTCTTTTGAGCGGGCATAGAAAGGGTTCTGGCCTCAATTGCAAGGTGTAACACCTCTAAATCGGTTCCTAGCGGAACGGATTGTTGCCAGCCTCGCCTCTGTCTTCTTA
>JBHJIP010000016.1:0-44793 GCA_050043365.1 Leptolyngbyaceae cyanobacterium | reverse complement strand
GCCTTGCTCCATGCCAGCCCAGATGGGGGCGCAATTGCTCTCTAATTTGGTTAATCTGAGCCATGAGGGTTGGTAGATGTTGTGGTGATTTCTATCAAACCCTCTCCCTGTCTATCTTTTCAACTTTTGTCCTGTACCAAGCCCCAGGATATGTCTTCATAAACGCAAGCCTTCTAGCCCTAGGGCGCGTCATCAATTACGGGTAAAAGCCTTACTGGGCAAGTTGCCGCGCCCGTTTCTGAACTATTTTCAGGGGCTAAAACCGTCTCACCGCAGGGATCCCAGCTTTATTGATAACAGCCCTTAGACCTTGCTTAAGCTGATTTATATATGTTTACAGCGACTATACTTCAGACTCAAAGGCTAACGCTTGCTCCTCTGGAATTAGCTGATATACCAGCAATTTTCGAGATTGCTAAAGAGCGGAGAAGCATTGAAGACTTTCAGTATGTTGCCAGCAACCTTGATGATGTTAAGGCTTGGTTAGAGCCGAGTTACTACGATGCGAATAATTTGATTTGGGTGATACACAAGCACAATCAGGCTATTGGACTTTTTGACGTTTGCTTTGAAGCAGAATATTCCGACTTAGAGACTAATGTATGTCGAGTCGGCTACTTCCTCGATTTCAGAGAGCATAATCAAGGCTATACAACCGAAGCATTACTTATCGTCATTGACTGGCTCTTTCGCTGCACAGATGTTGAACGTATCGAAGCGGGGGTGACACTCAAAAACATCCCCTCATATCGTGTCCTAGAAAAAGCAGGGTTTATTCGAGACAAAGTCGTTCAAAATAACTGGAAATGGTACGAAGATCTGTATGACAGTGCCTACTACTATCTGCTCAGACCGCTTATCCAGAGTCAGAAAACTGCCTCTAGATAAAGTGTTGTATGCGCCCAAAAAGAAGCAGAGATGAGCCCACAAAAAAATATCCTTGCTTGACTTGAAGCCATAAATTCGGCAAAGCAAGGATATTTATTCAATCACAGGGTTGGATTTTCAAGCAGGTTAGAGACTAGCGCTATTATCATCAATCAGCACATCATCGCCATTGATAATATCGGCAATTTCTTCGGAAGTAGCGGGCTTGCTAGACGCATCATCTGCACCCTTCGATGTGCCCACCACTTCATCATCCAGAATCCCTAAGCCACCCTCTAGCTCATAGGCACGCGCTGTCTTATCGTCTAAGACTTCTCGCGCCAACGTATCGTCTATGAGATTGCCCTCATATAGATTCGTTTCAACTTCAGGTGTTGTGGGTTCTTCGTAGGCGTTAAAACCAGTACCCGCCGGAATCAAACGCCCGATAATCACATTTTCTTTCAGTCCTCTGAGCCAGTCTGACTTGCCCTCAATAGCGGCCTCAGTGAGGACGCGAGTCGTTTCTTGGAAGCTGGCCGCAGAAATAAAGCTATCCGTATTCAGCGACGCCTTCGTAATCCCCAATAGCATTGGGGTGTACTGGGCTGGAGCTCCCCCAGTGATCGACATGGCTTCATTGACCTGCTCAATCTGGTAAATCTCCATCAGCTCACCCGGAAGCATCGTTGTATCACCCCCGTCCTCAACCCGAGCTTTAGAGGTCATTTGCCTGACAATGACTTCAATATGCTTGTCGGAAATATCAATGCCTTGAGATTGATAAACAGACTGCACTTCATTCACCAAGAAGGTTTGAACCTGCTGCAGGCTCTTCATGGCCGCTTCATGGGTACCTTCCCCTTGAGCCAGATAGTAATTGAAGAAAACGTCCAAAATCTGATGGGGGTTTGCGGGGCCATCGGTTAAGGGCTCAGCCGTTTCGACCACTTGACCATCACTGATCAGCATATTTTGGCCTGGGTTAATGGGGTAGTCCGTGACTACACCATCTGATTCCACAATTTTGACTTCAACCGTTTCGTCATCAGCAAAGCTGACCTGTGCAGTACCGGGTCGTTCAGCTAAGACGCAGGCTTCTTTAGGTTTACGCGCCTCTAGTAGTTCTTCAATCCGGGGTAAACCTTGAATAATGTCGCCTGTTTTAGCTCGTTCAAAGACGAGCAGCACTAACTTGTCACCCCGTTGGACGAGATCGCCGTCGGCAATATGTAATACCGCACCAGTCGAGACCCGGTAAGGGCGGGCCAAACGCAGCACAACTTCACTCTCCGTTACGCGAATCACTTGAACAGATTCATCAGTGCGTAAACCGGAAGCCACTTCCGTACCCGCAACAATCAGATCCCCTTCATTCACCGTTGCGGTTTTGCCACCTAGATCCAGCGTGACTAAGTCACTATCCCGCATCACGAGGATTCTGCGAATTGCTTCTGCGCCCTCTAAAATACCCCGGACTTCCCCAGCTTCTTTGCATTGAATCTCTGTTTGCGCAACAACTGCACCGGGCTCAATTTGTTGGCCATCTTTGACCAAGAGGCGCGTCAAGGTACTGCCCTGGGTTTGATCGGCTACAACATCTCGTCGGATTGCAATCGATTCGAGGATGACGAGCTGTAGGCGCATGATGTCGGGGTTCGACTCATCTGCGACTTGCTCAATATCAGCCTCAAGGTGGGAGGAATCGTCATCGATTTCTAGCACGAGTTGCGTTCGCAGCAACTCTCTACCTTCAACGGACTTAACCCGCTCACCATCTTTATAAGAAATACGCTGTACAGCCCGTAAGCGAATCGTATTACCCGAGTCACTGATGGAATCTTGGCTCGGCACTGAAGGCTCATCAGGAACGCTATATTCCTCAACGGGTCGTAGCAGCAGTGCCGGTCCTTCGGGTGTTTCAACATACTCCACGTAGGACAAGGACTGGGTTGCAAGACCTGGCATCAAGGTTTCTCCGGGAGGCACGATTGTGCGATCGCGATCCATGACTGCATCAGTGTTTTCGACCATATGCAGGTCACCAGGCGTAACGACCACCTCTCTGAGAATGTCGTTTTTCTGAGTGACCTCTACGACACCACTGTTTTGACTGTAAATATCCTTAACGACTTCCGTACCTGCCTCAATGTATTGCCCGTCTTCAACCAGCAATAGTGAGATATCTTTGTTGACCTCATGAGTTTCCTCAGGGATCCAGAGGAGCGTTCCACCTTTGGTGACCTCGTATCCCTGCTTAGCTTTACCCTTTTTAGCTGCTTCAAGACCCGAGTATTGAATGATCCCCCCTGTTTGGGTGCGATACTTATCGTCTTCGAGTTCAGCAACCACAGCATTACTCGCCACCTTGGTCCCTGGCGTTGCAATCAAGGAGAAGCGTTGCCCACTGGCTGTTTCAATAACGTAATGCTCACCAGCCTGGCCACTTTCCATATTGACTTCGGCTTGATCCAGCAAGACGGAGGAGGTGATGACCTCTACCTCTCGGGTTGATTTACCTTCTGGAATCTCGGGCAGACGCACCAGTCCCCCCCGCTCAGTCATTTGACGGGTTTCAGCAAGGATGCCGTCTTTTTGAACCTGATCACCATTTTTGACCACCGGCTCTGCATTCGGAGGCAGGTTATAGACTTCTCCAGAGAGGACCCAAAGCAAGCCACCCCGTTGGGCCAAGTGGGTGGTGTTGCCCTGGCGATCTTTCTTCTCTTCTTGTACGAGCCCTGCGAACTTCACCTCTCCAGACAGATCGCTGGTTACGTCCTTAGCAGCTTTTTCTGTCACCTTGCGAACTCTGCTGGCAGTCGGCATTTCTACCAGCAACTGCTCTTTAGTGACCCGCGCGCCATTCTTGACAAATAGAATTGAGCCTTGTGGAAGCGTTTCTTTTTGGGTTTTCGAACCGCTCTCAACCACAAGCTCGGTGTTGCTCTCTAAGATCAGCGCGTCCTCTCCGTGACGCGTACGGAAACCTCGATTCTTGAAGCGCTTAGGCAGCTTAACCACACCATCAAAACTGGCACGCACTTGAGGGGTCATCTCACCTGTAAACGTTCCCCCCGTGTGGAACGTTCGCATGGTGAGCTGAGTACCCGGTTCACCAATAGATTGAGCTGCAATAATACCGACGGCTTCACCCAGATCAACCATGTCAAAATGAGCCAGACTCCAACCATAGCAATGGCGGCAAACGGAGCGGGTGGCCTCACAAGTTAGCGCAGAGCGGGCAAAAACACTCTGAACGCCTGCAGCATAAATAGCCTCTGCTAAATGTTCAGAGATGAATTGATTTCTTTCTGCTAAGACCTCACCGGTTTCAGGGTGAAGGACATCTCTAGCGGCAACTCGGCCCATGAGGCGATCTGACAGGGGAATAAGAACGCGATCGCCCGCCATCATGCTTTCTAAAGGGATTCCTCGCTCAGTACCACAATCGTTCTCACGGATAATCACATCCTGAGAGACATCAACAAGACGCCGGGTTAGATAGCCCGAATCTGCAGTTCTGAGGGCAGTATCTACAAGGCCCTTTCGCGCGCCATAAGACGAAATAATGTATTCCGTAACGGATAAGCCCTCACGGAAATTAGTCCTGATCGGCTGGTCAATAATTTCCCCTTGAGGATTCGCCATCAGGCCCCGCATTCCGACCAACTGCCGCACCTGAGAAATATTTCCTCGGGCCCCAGAGAAGGCCATCATGTAGACAGAATTAAGCGGATTGTTGTTCTTGAAATTAGTGACAACCTGATTTTTAAGTTCTTCACTGGTACCATTCCAAGTGTCAATCACTTTTTGGAATCGCTCTACTTCAGTAATTTCTCCTCGGGTGTAGCGCTCCTCAGTGGTCTTAATTTCCTCATCAGCAGCCTCAAGCAGCTGACGCTTTTCGGGCGGAACTTGCAAATCTTCAACACTAATAGAAACACCCGCCCGAGTGGCATAGTGAAACCCAAGGCTCTTGATTTCATCGGCCATTTGGGCCGTTCTTGCGGTTCCAAAGTTCTCGAATGACCAAGAAACAAGTTTTTTGAGCTGCTTCTTATCGATAACTCTATTTCTAAAGATCATCTCAGCTTGGTTCATCTCTTGCTCCGCCATCACGTATTCCCGCCTCTAAGTATCAAGTGTGGTTCCAATAGCTGCTCTATAAACCCTTAGCAGCCAAAGTCAAAACGAAGTTCTGGGCTTCAAGTAGCCAATGCCCCGTGAATCGTTTTGTTGTAAATAATCCGACCCGGTGTCGTTTTAATGTACTGAGAGAGTAAATTACCTTCTGCATCCTCGCGGATACGGCGCTCTTCGTAGAGTCGGGTCACATTACCATCATCACTCTTGATTTCTTCTACCAAGACATCCTCATCTGCATCGCCTTCTACAGGGCCATCAAAGCGGAGCCAAACCTTAGCATGCAAATCAACCAACCCTTGCTCGAAAGCCATAATGGCATCACTCATGCTGCTGAAGTACTGACCAGCACCTTTCTGCTGATAGGGATTTTCAGCCGTTAGGTAATAACAACCCAGAACCATATCTTGGCTAGGTGTAATGATGGGACGCCCCGTCGCTGGGGACAAAATATTATTAGAAGCCAGCATCAGGAGACGCGCCTCAGCCTGCGCTTCTAGTGACAAGGGAACGTGAACGGCCATCTGGTCCCCATCAAAGTCAGCGTTAAACGCCGGACAGACTAAAGGATGCAGTTGAATCGCGCGTCCTTCCACCAAAATGGGCTCAAATGCTTGAATACCAAGTCTGTGAAGGGTCGGTGCCCGGTTCAACATGACGGGATGACTCTCAATCACTTCCTCCAACACATCCCAAACGCTTGGGTCATTGCGCTGAATCAGCTTTTTCGCAGCCTTAATATTGTTGACAAGCCCCTGACGTATGAGTCGATGGATCACAAAAGGCTGAAACAGCTCGATCGCCATTTCTCGTGGTAAACCACATTGATGAATCTTGAGCTTAGGGCCTACGACAATGACAGAACGTCCCGAGTAATCAACCCGCTTACTCAGAACGTCCCGAGTACTCAACCCGCTTACCCAATAGGTTTTGGCGGAATCGTCCCTGTTTACCTTCGATAATGTCGGACAGTGACTTGAGGGGCCGGTTATTCGCGCCGACAACGGTGCGACCCCGCCGCCCATTATCAATAAGCGCATCAACCGCCTCTTGCAGCATCCGTTTCTCATTTCTAACAATGATTTCCGGTGCCAGAATTTCTTGAAGACGCGCTAAACGATTATTCCGGTTGATCACGCGGCGGTACAAATCGTTTAGGTCAGATGTGGCAAAACGGCCCCCATCTAACTGCACCATGGGTCGCAAATCAGGGGGAATCACTGGAATGACGTTCAAAACCATCCAGTCTGGTTTAGACCCAGTGGCAATAAAGTTATCAATGACCCGCTATCGCTTAATCAGCTTGGCGCGCTTTTGCCCTTTGGAGACCGCGATCGTCTCTCTTAATTTTTCAGCGGTTTCTTCTAAGGGCAGATCTTCTAACAGGCGCTGGAGCGCTTCAGCGCCAATTCCCACTTCTACCCCTGACAGCTGAGATTCTTCATCGTAGAGCTGATCTTCAATCTCAATCCATTGGTCTTCGGTTAGAAGCTGCTTGTAGTTGAGGTTGTCAGCATTGCCAGAATCTAAAACAACATAGGCGTTGAAATAAACAATCTGCTCCACATCCCGCAAAGGCATGTCTAGCAAGATGGCGATATAGCTGGGGATCCCCTTCAGATACCAAACATGGGCGACAGGAGCCGCTAGCTTGATATACCCCATGCGATGGCGACGTACGCGCGATTCCGTGACTTCAACACCGCAACGTTCGCAAACAATACCCCGATGGCGAACGCGCTTATATTTGCCACAGTGACATTCCCAATCCTTCGCTGGACCAAAAATACGCTCACAGAACAAGCCGTCCATTTCAGGTTTGAGGGTTCTGTAATTAATGGTCTCAGGTTTAGTCACCTCTCCAACGACCATCCCATTCGGGAGGGTGCGTTCTCCCCATTGACGAATGCGTTCTGGAGAAGCGATGCCGATTTTGACGTAGTCAAACCGTTGTTCCAGCTTAGGCATGTTGAGCCACTTCCTTATGCAGATATGAGAGTAATGTCAGGCAAGTAATAATTGAGAAGACAGCTAGAGCTACTCTTCTGCCCCTTCAAGTTCAGGCGAATTAATGGATTCGTAGGTGGGACGTGATGGGGCGCGGCGGCTACTAATATCAGCCATGAGGTCAACCTCAATATCTCGACTGGTACCGTCTTCACGCGTCTCAACCTTATGAGCTGCAATATCCAGACCTAAAGACTGCAGCTCACGCATCAACACCTTGAAGGACTCTGGTGTGCCCGGCCTGGGAATCGCCTTGCCCTTCACAATCGCGTTCAAAGCTTCATTGCGCCCCTGCATATCATCAGACTTCACCGTTAGCAGCTCTTGCAGAGTATAGGCAGCACCAAAGGCTTCCAAAGCCCAAACCTCCATTTCCCCAAATCGCTGGCCGCCCTGTTGGGCCTTGCCGCCCAAAGGCTGCTGGGTAACCAAAGAGTAAGGTCCAGTCGAGCGGGCGTGGATTTTATCATCCACCAAGTGAACGAGCTTCAGCATATAGGCTTTGCCCACCGTGACCGGTCGATCAAAGGGTTCGCCAGTGCGGCCATCGTAGACTTGAATTTTGCCCGGATCATCGGGATTGAAGACCCAGTCTTCGCCCGTAAGTTCTCGAGCTTCCTGCAACTTGCCATGGGTTGAATTCCGGGATGCTTCTTCCCCGTACATTTCGTCAAAGGGAGTGATTTTAAAGCGGGCGTCTAAGTTATCTGCGGCCCACCCTAAAAGGCACTCGAAGACTTGCCCCACATTCATACGAGAGGGCACCCCCAGAGGATTCAACACAATATCAACAGGGCGGCCATCGGGCAGATAGGGCATATCTTCTAGGGGCAAAATCCGAGAGATAATCCCTTTGTTGCCATGGCGACCCGCCATTTTGTCGCCCACCTGAATCTTGCGCTTTTGCGCAACGTAGACACGCACCACCATGTTCGCTCCCGGTGGCAGCTCATCTCCCTGCTCACGGGTAAAGACGCGCACATCAACAACGCGGCCTTTTTCGCCATTGGGCACCCGGAGGGAGTTGTCCCGGACATCTCTGGCTTTTTCACCAAAGATAGCCCGCAGGAGTTTCTCTTCTGGAGGCTGATCCGATTCTCCCTTGGGCGTCACTTTGCCCACCAGAATGTCTCCGGCTGAGACCCACGCGCCAATGCGAATGATGCCAGTTTCGTCTAGTTGGCGGAGGGCATCTTCACCCACGTTCGGAATTTCTCGGGTGATTTCCTCAGGACCGAGCTTGGTTTGGCGGGCTTCAATTTCAAATTTTTCAATGTGGATTGAGGTGTACACATCCTCAAAAACCAGCCTTTCGCTGATTAGGATTGCATCCTCGTAGTTGTAGCCCTCCCAAGGCATGTAGGTAATGAGAACATTCTGCCCTAGGGCAATTTCTCCCCCTTCTGCGGCAGAACCATCTGCAATCACTTGGCCAAGTTGAATATGATCCCCATGGAACACAATGGGGCGCTGATTCAGACAGGTGTCTTGGTTAGAGCGCTGATACTTCTGAATGGTGTACGAGTGAACCTTGCCTTCCGGATCTTTAATCCGGACTTCATTGGCATCCACGTAGACCACTTCTCCCTCGGTACGGCTCACCAAAACCATGCCAGAGTCACGGGCAGCCTGTGCTTCCAGACCGGTACCTACGAGGGGGCGCTCAGGACGCAGTAAAGGCACCGCCTGCCGCTGCATGTTGGAGCCCATCAACGCTCGGTTGGCATCGTCGTGCTCTAGAAAGGGAATTAATGATGTTGCTACCGAGATGATTTGAACCGGTGACACGGCAACGTAGTCGAGCTCACTGGGCGGAATGGTCATGAAGTCTTGGCGGTACCGCACCGGTACTGCATCGCCGATGATGTAGCCCGCTTCATCTGATGGCAAATCACCAGAGGCAACCCGCAGATCATCCTCCTCATCTGCGGTCATATACACCGAGGGCAAGTCTCGGCGAACCCGTCCATTTTCAACCCGGTAAAAGGGGGTTTCAATGAAGCCAAAAGCATTCACCCTGGCATGGGTTGCCAAGGAACCAATTAGGCCAGCATTGGGGCCTTCTGGGGTTTCAATGGGGCAAATGCGGCCATGGTGGGAAGGATGAATATCGCGGACGGCAAAACCGGCTCTCTCACGGGTTAGACCACCTGGACCGAGGGCACTAATCCGGCGCTTGTGGGTCAGCTCAGCCAACGGATTGGTTTGGTCCATAAACTGAGACAGTTGGCTAGACCCGAAGAATTCCTTGATGGCTGCAACCAAGGGCTTGGGGTTGACCAAAGAAGCGGGGGTTAAAGCTTCGGCGTCGGAGACCGTCATCCGCTCACGGATAATGCGTTCTAGGCGGTTTAAGCCGACTCTGACTTGGTTTTGCAAGAGCTCACCGACGGAGCGCACCCGGCGGTTACCCAAGTGGTCGATGTCGTCAACGGAACCAATGTCAAATTCTAGGTTGATTAGGTAATCCACCGCTGACAGAATGTCTTGAGGCGTCAACACCCTGACCGTGTCGGGAACGCTTAACCGAAGCTTGCGGTTGAGTTTGTAGCGCCCGACTCGCCCCAAGTCATATCGCTTCGGTTCAAAAAAGCGAGACTCGAGTAGCTGCTGTCCTCCCGAGACAGTCGGCGGCTCGCCAGGGCGAAGCTTACGATAAAGCTCTAGGAGGGCTTCTTCTTCACTGAACTGCCCTTCTTTGTCAATGGTCTTTTGAAAGTATTCAGGGTGGCGGAGTGAATCAAAGATCTCAGCATCTGTAAGCCCAAGGGCCTTTAGCAGGACTTGAGCAGAGAGTTTGCGTGTCTTATCAATCCTGACCCAAACCAAGTCATTTTTGTCGGTCTCAAACTTGAGCCAAGCCCCCCGGTTGGGAATGAGGTTAGCGTTATAGGTGCGGCGACCATTTTTATCAGTTTCTGCCTTGTAGTAGACACCGGGGCTACGGACAATCTGATTGACGATGACGCGCTCGGCACCATTGATAATGAAGGTGCCGCGATCGGTCATCAGCGGCAGGTCACCGATGAAGACTTCCTGCTCCTTGATTTCACCCGTCTCTTTATTAATGAGTCGAGTTGGCACATACATTTGTACTGCGTACGTCGCATCTCGACGTTTCGCTTCGTCGACATCGTATTTAGGGCTCTTGAGCTTGTATTCCTTGCCGAGGAAATGTAGCTCTAATTTACCGGTGTAGTCTGTGATGGGCGAAAATCCATCCAATTCCTCAATTAGCCCAGCTTCCAAAAACCAGCGAAAGCTCGATCTTTGGATTTCAACCAAATCAGGCAGGGCAAAGGTATTGATGGGGGTAATTTGATCGCTCATGCGTCTCCTTAAGGTGGGCAAGCCCGATACAATGAAACAAAAATTCTGCGTTAAAAACCGCGATCGCTAAGCAACACATTCATCTTGGCGAGAAGGTTGCAGCACTGCTTAACCCAAAAATTTCCTATCTAATAAGTTGATGTAATCAATTTTTTCAATATCTGCATTGCAAGCATAGCGTAATGGAGTAGGTGCAAGTGAGTTATTTTGTCAAGACTGCAGCTTGTTGTAAATGACTAACAGCTTGTCGCCACTAAGGAAGGATTCCTTTCTGATGAAGTCGTGGATATAGGCAGTTGGAACAGTTGTATAGCGTTAAGGGTCGTTTGTTCAGCGAGAACCTCTAGGGAATCTTGTCTCAATTCAGCCAGATATCGAGCTACATAAATGACATTAGCGGGCTGGTTGCGTCTTTCTTTGCGCCGGGGCTCGGGTGTTAGAAAAGGGCAATCAGTCTCGACCAGAAGTCGGTTCAGCGGCACCTTGAGTGCAGATTCCTTGACTTGGTGGGCATTTTTAAAAGTAACGATGCCGCTGAAGCTGATAAAGAAGCCTAGATCCAAAAACCATTCGGTTGCTTCGGGCGTTCCCGACCAGCAATGCATCACCCCCTTGACCGGGCCATGGTCAGCTATAAATTGGCCAATAATGTCTGCGGCTGCTCTAGCTGCATCGCGACAATGAATGATGACAGGTAGATGCAATTGATGGGCGATCGCCAGCTGAGCTTTAAATACCTCAACCTGCAAATCATGGTTCGTTGCTTTATACGAATCCAAGCCCATCTCACCGATAGCAACAACCCGGCTGTCGGACTTGGCCAACCGCTGGATCTGCTCTGCCATACTTGGGACCCACTGGTCCACATCAAGGGGATGTAAACCCACCGCAAAAGACAGATCTGAAAAACGATCAGCTAGAGCTTGGGTGCGAGGGAACTCCTCAGGGGTGACACAGGAATGTACCACATGAGAAACCCCCACTGCCCGCCAAGCTTGGGCAATGTCGTCTAAATCTGGCTGGAATGCGTCGAAGTTAATGTGAACATGGGTGTCAATCAGACGCATGAAAAATATTGTAAAGACGCTGCCAAAATGAGAAAACCCAGAACCTAGCTATTCTTTAGGCGTTCTCTAACTGCTTAAACACCTTGCTAATTTTGGCTTTGCGTCGAGCCCCTGTATTAGCGTGATAAACCCCACATTTGGTAGCCTTATCAATTTTGCTAAAAACGGCTGACATACGGCCTTGGACAGCGGTCAACCCCTCAGGGGAAGGGGCTTTAGCGTACTCATCTACAGCAGCCAGATAATTTTTCGTCAGGGTCTTAACAGCTGACTTATAAGACTTGTTGCGAAGGCGATTGCGCTCTGCAACTTGAATACGTTTAATCGCGGACTTAATGTTTGCCACAGCTAACCCGAGGATACTTAGGACTCATCAACCAGGTTCAACATCCTAGCACTGCAAATAACCAATGACAAGCTGCCCAAGTCACTGCGCAACAGCCCTTGGACCCACAAAAACCTATCAAGCGCGCTTAACTGCGAAGACCCAACACAGTGTTTAGGGGCTGTCATTGATTAAGAATAGGATCCTTGCGACGCAGCGAATTCAGTCCCTACCAGCATTGTAGAAACGGGCGCAGCAATACTTGCCCAACAAGGCTTTCACCCGTGATTGACAATGCGCCCCAGCCTGTTGAGACCAGAGCCACACAATACTGGCCCAGGCCCGGCAGTCAGACTGCACGGGAGTTTTAATCACGAAGCATAAGCCAACCTTATAGATAGGCATAAGAAATATCACCTCAGCGAGGGTTTGTGTCCGTCACGCTTTGTCCTAGACTTTGGTTAATGGTTTTTAAATTTCGCATAGACAGGAATCTATTCGACTAGATTTCTGTCTGTGGGGTGACGAGGGTTTAAGTCCGATTGCCGAGTTAGGAGGGCTAGTTGTGCAGCTAACCAATCGAATTAATTTCCGCAACGTACGCGGTGACCTCTTTGGAGGGGTTACCGCTGCCATTATTGCGTTGCCGATGGCGCTGGCTTTCGGCGTTGCCTCCGGTGCTGGGGCAGTATCGGGCCTATGGGGAGCCGTCTTAGTCGGTTTCTTCGCGGCGCTATTTGGGGGGACGCCCACCCTGATTTCAGAGCCCACTGGGCCTATGACTGTGGTGATGACGGCGGTGATCGCCAACTTAACGGCTGCTGATCCTGAAAATGGCCTGGCGATGGCCTTCACCGTTGTGATGATGGCTGGGGTTTTTCAGATTATTTTTGGTTCGCTGCGCCTAGGCAAATACGTCACGATGATGCCCTATACGGTGATCTCGGGCTTTATGTCCGGGATTGGTATCATCCTGGTGATTTTGCAACTGGCTCCATTCTTGGGGCAAGCCAATCCTGCCGGTGGGGTGGTTGGCACATTGCGGTCAATCCCTGAGCTATTGGCGAATGTGCAACCGGCTGAAACCTTTTTGGCCGCACTGACGGTGGCGATCATTTGGTTTATGCCGGCCAAGATCAAGCGTCTGGTGCCACCCCAGTTGGTTGCCTTGATTGCCGGTACAGCACTGTCTTTGATGCTTTTCCCTGGATTGGATATTCGCCGCATTGGTGAGATCCCAGCTGGTTTCCCAGCGCTGCAGATCCCAACCTTTAGCCCTGATCAGCTCCAACTCATGTTTGTGGATGCGGCTGTTCTCGGCATGTTGGGTTGTATTGATGCCTTGCTGACTTCGGTTGTCGCAGATAGCCTCACCCGCACGGAGCATAACTCCAATAAAGAATTGATTGGTCAGGGACTCGGCAACCTCATATCTGGTTTGTTCGGGGGGATTGCGGGGGCCGGTGCCACCATGGGCACGGTGGTAAATATCCAATCGGGTGGTCGCACTGCGCTTTCGGGCTTAACGCGGGCTCTTGTTCTCTTAGTTGTGATCTTGGGTGCTGCTAATTTGGCGGCGATGATTCCCCTCGCTGTACTGGCTGGAATTGCGCTGAAAGTTGGGGTTGACATCATTGATTGGGATTTCTTGAAGCGTGCTCACCAGGTTTCGCTCAAGGGCGCTCTAATCATGTATGGCGTGATTGCCCTGACGGTGCTGGTGGATCTGATTGCGGCGGTGGGTATTGGTGTCTTCGTGGCAAATGTCCTCACCATTGAGCGGATGAGTGCGCTGCAGTCTGAGTCGGTGAAGACCATTAGCGATGCGGATGATGATATTCAACTCACTAGTGATGAGAAGCGCTGGTTGGATGAAGCCAATGGTCGCGTGCTGTTGTTCCAACTGAGCGGTCCGATGATCTTTGGGGTAGCCAAGGCGATCGCCCGAGAGCACAATGCGATTCGCGAATGCGACGCGATTGTTTTTGACCTAAGCGATGTACCTCACTTAGGGGTCACGGCTTCTCTAGCCATTGAAAACGCCGTTGAGGAAGCCGTTGAGAAAGAGCGCAACATCTTTATCGTCGGTGCAGCGGGACAAACCAAGCGCCGTTTAGAAAGCCTCAAGGTGTTCCAAATGGTGCCGCCTCAGAACCTTTATATGGACCGATCTGAAGCGCTCCGTTCTGCCGTCAACGTCATCTATCCCACAGCTGATGAGCAGGATCAGGCGTTAGATGCGGTTGCTTCTACTTAATCATGAGCTTGCGTTATGCAGGTTGGTTAGCAAGTGCGCATCCCACCGGCATAACGCTCATTGATTAGGTTTGACAGCCTGAAGCAATTTCCATTCCAATTTTGTTCTGCCGTTTCACCCAGTGAAGCCAGCGCAAACCGATCAGACTACCTATCACATTAGCCAGACGGTCCATCATGCTATCCAATTTCATGTCTAGCTTTCCACCCTTAACCTGGGTCGATTGGCCAGGTTCAACCCCAATATTGGCCGAGACACCGGTGGCCGACTACGGCTCCTTTGTCCTCGCGGGGGTTTTGATGACCCTGGTGATCATCTATGTGATGAGCAAACTGGGGGGAGAACTCTCGAAGCGTTTCGGCTTGCCGCCGGTGCTGGGCGAATTGCTCGGGGGTGTTGTTGTGGGGATGTCGATCCTCCATTTACTGGTCTTTCCGGAAACGGGGGCTGTGGCAGCTGACTCTGTCTTGATGACGGCTTTGCAACGGCGCGGCAATCTCGATGCGGAAGCAGTTGCCCACATTTTTGCCAGCCAGAGCGAAGTGGTATCGGTGCTGGCAGAGCTTGGGGTGATTGTGCTGCTCTTTGAAATTGGTCTGGAGTCAGACCTACGGGAGTTGGGCAAGGTGGGCTCTCAGGCGGTGGTCGTCGCCATTGTTGGCGTAGTCGCGCCCTTGGTCTTGGGGACTCTGGGCCTGATTACCCTGTTCCATGTGCCCACGATTCCGGCTGTGTTTGCAGGTGCGGCCTTGACTGCGACTAGCATTGGCATCACCTCAAAAGTCTTGTCGGAACTGGGACATCTGAAAACCACGGAAGGGCAAATTATTGTCGGCGCGGCGGTAATTGATGATGTGCTCGGCATTATCGTCTTGGCGGTGGTGGCTAGCTTGGCTAAAACAGGTGAGGTGGATGTCCTGAATGTGGTGTATCTGATCGTTGCTGCCAGCACCTTCTTACTCGGGTCAATTTTCCTCGGTAAGTTCTTTAACAAGAGCTTTGTGGCGATCGCCGATAAACTGCAAACCCGTGGTGCACTTCTCATTCCAGCCTTCACCTTTGCGCTGGTGATGGCGTTCTTGGCCAACATCATTCATTTAGAAGCGATCTTGGGTGCCTTCGCGGCCGGTCTCGTGCTCGATGAAACCGATAAGCGCAAAGAGCTGGATCAGCAGGTCATGCCGATTGCCGACATTTTGGTGCCGATCTTCTTTGTGACGGTGGGTGCCAAGGCTGATTTGGGTGTACTCAACCCAGCCGTTCCTGAGAACCGGTCTGGACTGATTATCGCCACCTTTCTAATTGCAGGCGCCATCTTCGGCAAGGTCATTACCGGCTGGGCTGTGTTTGGCAAACCGGGCATCAACCGCTTAGCCATTGGCGTGGGCATGATTCCCCGAGGGGAAGTGGGCCTGGTCTTTGCTGGGATTGGCTCTGCCAGTGGCGTTTTGGATAAGCCCTTAGAAGCCGCCATCATCGTCATGGTGAGTTTGACCACCTTCTTGGCACCGCCTTTGTTGCAATGGACTTTGAAGGGCGAGGATGGCGATTTACCCTCAGAAGAGGTTGCCTTACCTGCGGTTGAATGAGCGGATTAATCGCGGTTGACCCGCCGATACCTTTGCGCAGACCTGTTTCTGGTTCCTGTGAGCCAGGAACAGGTCCCTAGTCACGCTTTAATGAGGCTGTTGTTCTTGAGGGCAAAATGGCCATTTTAGAAGCCTGTGTTTTCGCCACGGTTCTGTTTGGATTTTTCGGCATCATTCTGAAAAAGAATCTGATGATGAAAATTCTGGCCATGGATGTGATGAGCACCGGTGTGATCGCTTATTACGTGTTGGTCGCGGCTCGGGGCGGTGTGCATACTCCGATTGCCTCTGAGGAATCCTTGGTCTACGCCGACCCAGTTCCCCAAGCGGTGATCTTGACGGCGATCGTGATTGGCTTCTCGATTCAAGCGGTGATGCTAGTCGGGGTGATGAAGCTGGCGCGGGATAATCCCACCCTCGAGATCCATGAGATTGAGCGGAGCAACACGCCATGAACATCGTCACGATCATCTGGATTGCCCTGCCTTTCTTAGTGGGGTTCGGCATTTATCTGCTGCCCAAGCTGGCCCGTGCCCTTGCATTAAGCGTGGCGCTGATTTCAACTAGCTATGGCTTTTGGCAGATCGTTGCCCCTGCTGATCTGACTTTGGAATTGATTGATCGCTTTGGCGTCACCTTAATGGTGGATTCGCTCAGCGGCTTTTTTATCTTTACCAATGGCTTAGTGACAGCGGCGGTGGTGCTCTATTGCTGGCGTAATGGCAAGTCAGCCTTCTTTTATACCCAGGCGATCATTCTGCACGGCAGCGTCAACTCAGTCTTTATCTGTGCTGACTTCATCAGCGTGTATGTGGCCCTGGAGGTGATTGGCGTTGCTGCATTTTTGCTGATTGCTTACCCCCGCAGCGATCGCTCCATTTGGGTGGGGTTACGCTACCTGTTTGTGAGCAACACAGCGATGTTGTTCTATCTAATCGGGGCGGTGTTGGTCTATCAAGCCAACCATTCCTTCGGGTTTGAAGGCATCCGCACCGCCCCAGTTGAGGCAGTTGCATTGTTGTTTGTGGGGCTGCTGACTAAAGGCGGCATCTTTGTCTCTGGCCTTTGGCTACCCCTCACCCACTCAGAATCAGATACCCCAGTTTCGGCATTGCTATCAGGGGTGGTGGTCAAAACCGGCATTTTTCCTTTGGTGCGCTGCGCCCTGATGGTGCCGGAGATTGACCCCGTCGTGCGCTTGTTTGGTGTCGGCACTGCCCTGCTGGGGGTTGGCTACGCTGTCTTCGAAAAAGACACCAAGCGAATGCTGGCCTTCCACACCGTCTCTCAATTGGGTTTTGTGCTGGCAGCTCCCGAGGTGGGTGGGTTCTACGCCCTCACCCACGGGCTGGTTAAATCGGCCTTGTTTTTGAATGCGGGCAACCTCCCCAGTCGGAATTTCAAAACCCTCCAGAAAACCCCCATTGCCACCCCGATTTGGATTGCCCTCGTCATCGCCAGCTTTTCCATTTCTGGCTTCCCCCTGCTGTCTGGTTTTGGGGCTAAGGTGCTCACCATGAAAAACCTCATGCCTTGGCAAGTGATTGCCATGAATATTGCCGCCTTGGGTACGGCGATCTCCTTTGCCAAATTCATCTTTTTGCCAAGGGGAGGCGAGGGCCAACCAAAGCCTGGATTTTGGCCCGCCATGGTGATCTTGCTAGGGGGCTTGTTTTTAGCCAATGGCGCTTACTACGAGGCCTATACCCTCGAAAACACCATCAAGCCTTTGGCCACGATCGCCCTGGGTTGGCTGGCTTATTTAGTGATTTTTCGGCAGTTGTCGATCAAGTTACCTCGCGCCGTCGAACGGATTGAACATTTGATTGGCGTCATGGGGTTAGTGCTGGTTTTGCTATTTGGGATGGTATTGGCATGATTGGACTTTTAAATTTACTGCTGCGGTTAACCATTTGGTTTTTGCTCACCGCTGATGCCAGCTTGGCCAATATCATCATTGGCATTGCCGTTTGTCTCCTGATTCCGAGACGCTATACCGAACCGACCTTCCTGAGAGATTGGCTGCATGTACTTTGGGAAATTATTGTAGCCATCCCCCAGGCCTATATCGAAGCCATTGAAATTATGGTGCGGCCCCATAAGCGGGAAGATGTGGTGATGGAGCAAGTCAAGCCCAATCGCACCCCTGGGCTGATTTTTCTCGACATTTTTCTGATTACGTTTACACCCAAAACCATTGTGTTGAAGTATCACGAAGATGGCCGTTATGAGGTGCATCGGATAAGGCGCAAGCGACTTAAAGAAGCCGTTAAGTCGCAGCAGATACAAGAATCATAAGCTGGGCGATCGCAAGTAATACCCCATGAATACCCTCACAACTATTTGGATTGCCCTACCGTTGTTGGTTGGGTTTGGCATCTATCTGTTTCCTAAGCTAGATCGCACTCTGGCTCTGGCCGTGGCGTCACTTTCCATTGGCTATGGGTGCTGGCAGGTGTTATCGCCGTCCGAGCTCACCCTGGTGCTCCTCGATCGCTTTGGCGTCACCTTAATGGTGGACTCCCTCAGCGGCTTCTTTATTCTCACGAATGGGCTGGTGACAGCGGCGGTGGTGCTCTATTGCTGGCACAAGGGCAAGTCAGCCTTTTTTTACACCCAAGCGATCATTTTGCATGGCAGCATCAATTCGGTCTTCATCTGTGCCGACTTCATCAGTGTGTATGTGGCCCTAGAGGTAATCAGCATTGCTGCATTTTTGCTGATTACCTACCCACGCAGCAATCGCTCTATTTGGGTGGGGTTACGCTACCTCTTTATCAGCAACACAGCGATGTTGTTTTACCTGATTGGGGCGGTGCTGGTCTATCAGGCCAATCACTCTTTTGCCTTCGAGGGCTTAGCAACGGCCCCCGCTGATGCCGTCGTCTTGATTTTCCTAGGGTTATTGACCAAGGGCGGCATTTTTGTTTCGGGGCTATGGCTACCCTTGACCCATTCGGAAGCCGACACGCCAGTGTCTGCCTTACTATCGGGAGTCGTCGTTAATACAGGCATTTTTCCGCTGGTGCGCTGTGCGTTGATGATGCCGGACCTGTCGCCGATCTTGCAGATTTTTAGTGTGGGAACGGCGCTACTGGGGGTGAGCTATGCGATTTTGGAAAAAGATACCAAGCGCATGTTAGCGGCCAGCACGGTTTCGCAATTGGGGTTTGTATTAGCGGCCCCAGCAGCGGCAGGCTTTTATGCCCTCACCCATGGTTTAGCCAAAGCCACCCTATTTCTAATTGCGGGAAATTTACCCAGTCGAAGCTTTCAAAACCTGCGGACTCAGCCTCTGTCTAGAAAACTAGGGTTGGCGATCGCACTCCCCAGTTTATCGATCTCAGGATTTCCCCTATTGGCTGGGTTCGCCGCTAAAACACTGACGCTAAAGAACTTAGCGACCCCACATATGGTGGTGATGACGGTGGCTTCTGTGGGAACGGCGATCGCCTTTTCAAAATTTATTTTTCTACCCTTTAAGGCCGAAAACTCAGTTGTTGATCCTGCGAAATCTAATCCTGCCTTTTGGGGTGCAATTACAGTGTTATTAGGCGCATTGCTCCTATCAGCTGGCCTGAATCTGGACATGTACCAGATGGGCAACCTTCTCAAAGCAGTTGTCACCATTGGCCTGGGTTGGTTGGCTTATAGCTTAGTCTTTAAAAATCTGCTGCTGCAGCTCCCCAAAGGAATTGAACGCCTTGAAAACCTAATTGGGGTGATGAGTTTGGTTTTGGTTTCGCTCTTTGGAATGCTATTAGCGTAAATGGGGCGAGAAGATGTTGAGTTTTAGGAAGATGTTGAGTTTTAGTTTAAGGAGGGGGTGATGAACTGGATACTCATTGCAATGATCTTGGCGCTGTTGATTCCCATTTATGAGGCATTTCAGGATGAGGATATTTGGCAGAAAATGCTGGCGTTTGCCAGCATTGCCACCAAAACTTCCATCATGATTTTGGTGGTGTCCGTTTTGCGCGATGATTGGATGATTGGAGTCGTCGGCGTGTTGATTTTAAGTGTTGGCAATGCCGGTCTGATGCTCTTAGCCCATGTACTGAGGCGCATGAACCAGCTATGATCAGCCACCTCAGTTATTTCTGCATTGGCGTCGGCATTGTCTTTTGGTTTTGGGGCACCTGGCCCTTAGTCGGCCATCGCTCGGTGCTCTTCAAATTGCACAGCTTGTCAGTGGCCGATACCTTGGGCTCCATGGCGATTGTGGTGGGGTTATTGCTCCAGATTCCTCGGGAATGGCCACTGCTGGTATTGGCGCTGATTTCCCTGGCGATTTGGAATACGGTGCTGGGCTACGTCATCGCCTATTGCTCGAGTACAGGAGGGGATCATGACTAATCTGATCACCGCAGACAACTTCTATATTGTAGCGATCGCCCTACTGCTGCCCCTCACCGCCAGTATGTTGGTGGTGCAGGCTAACCCGTACCATGCCCTAGTGATTCGCGGCATTTTGGGGGCGGTGGCGGCTCTGGTTTATGCCCTGTTCGGGGCAGCAGATGTAGCCCTGACCGAAGCCCTAGTGGGAACGATGTTGTCGATCACCCTCTATGCGGTGGCGGTGCGATCGTCGATGAGTATGCGGATCGGCGTTTTAGAAACCGATGCAGGCGATATCACTGCCGCAGAAACGGCCCAGCCGCTGCGATCGGCGTTGCATCAGCCGCTCAGCCGCCATCACCTGCGCTTGGAATGGGTGCCTTATCCGGATCTGGATGCGCTTAAAGCAGCGTTGACCACCAAAGAAATTCATACCACTTGCCTGCTGGGGCAGGCAGACTCTACACCGCGTTATCACCTCCAGACTCGGCTACAGCGACTCTACGAACTCATATCAGCGGAGTTGCCTCCAGATCTAGCCAGTTTGGGCTATGTCAAATCTGAGGAAGCTGCCGAACCCGTTGCCAAAACTTGAGACTTGCAAACCGCTGTCACGACGATGGACCGAAACCCAAACTCGCCCTACGGGCACCCCTCCCAAGAGGGAATTACAGATAATGACAGAGAAACACCATGACTTGGATCTACATTGCTGCGGGTATTGCCATCTATATCAAGATGCTGGTGTTTCCGAATCCAGTGCTGGAAACATCGGAGCTATCTATCGTTGAGATGGTGGTAGCAGACAGCGGTGTGCCCAATGCTGTCTCTGGCATCATCTTTCGCAATCGCCTCTACGACACCATTTTTGAGGTGGTGGTGTTTACCATCTCGATCATGGGGGTGCGGTTTTTGCTAGCGGATGAAGAGCCCTCTGATACGGTCTCTCAATTTACCGATCATCCATCGATTGTCTTGGCACGGTTGGGAGCGACTATCGCCGCACTCGTCGGTATTGAGCTAGCGATTCGGGGGCATTTGAGCCCTGGAGGCGGTTTTGCCGCGGGGGTGGCTGGGGGGACGGCGATCGGGCTAATCGCAATTACAGCTTCGACCCAATGGATGGGGGCCGTTTATCAGCGCTGGCGAGCAGCAATGTGGGAAAAGGTGTCGGTGCTGATATTTATCGTGCTGGCGGTGCTGGTGTTGGTGGGTGTGGAGTTGCCCCAGGGAGAGTTGGGCGAATTGCTGAGCGGCGGCTGGATTCCGCTCTTGAATGTCTTGGTGGCGGTGAAAGTGGCATTGGGATCCTGGGCGGCGATTTTGATCTTTATTCGCTATCGCGGCCTGCTGTAGATCAACCCAGCGGATCAGCTGAGTCAGCCCCCTTTTTTTAAATTACCGTTCTCAATCAGGCCCTTCGTCTGATCCTGGTTCGCCCTGATTGCTTCCCGACGGAGCTGGTTCGGGCTGATCTGGCCTGGGTGCAGGCTCCCGCCCTCCGCCAGCATCTTCTCTGGTCGGCGGTGGTTCGCCATTGCCCCCTAGCGGCGGCGGCTCCTCCACAAACGGATCTGACGAAAAGGGATCCGATTCGCGATCTCTATCGGGAGATCGGGCTGGAGGTGCCAGGTAATTTTCCTCATACTCCTCGTATTCTTCATAATCCTCCTGATAGTCTTCCTGGGCTGCACCAGGATATGGCGGTGACGACTGCTCCTCCTCTTCACCAAAGCGATCTTCCCGAGGCAAGGGCGCGGCATCATCAGAATCGCCAAATTCCCCTTCGCGGGTGGTGGGGGTAGAATCGGCAGTTTCCACCTGCTCCCGTAGGTCTTCGCCGGTAAAGGAGGGTACTGTTGAGGTCGTTGTTGTTGTGGCAATACCGTCACAGAGGGCGCGATCGCCCGTTGCCACCCTGGCGTTGTACTGCAAATAAAACTGGGCTACCGCACAGGCCCGCTCCAAAAGCTTCTTAAGTTCCAGCTCCCCATTCCAAAGAATGATGCTGCGATCGGCACTGGCGGAGGCCAACTGGTTGGTGCCGGGACGAAAGGCCACGTCTAAGACCCAATCGGTGTGGCCCGGTAGGGTCATTCGCTGCCGCCCCTGAGGATCCCAAACCCGGACGGTCTGATCGCCGCTGGCCGAAGCCAGAAAGGCCCCAGTCTCACTAAAATTAACGCTAAAAACGACTGCACCATGACCTTCTAGGGTTTGACGCAGCGTTTCTCGCTGCCAATTCCAGAGGCGAATTAGTCGGTCGTAGCCCGCTACCGCCAGCAGGGTACCGTCAGGACTAAAGCTGACATCACGATTCCAGGTGCGTTGGTCCTCGGGTAATTGCAAAATTCGATCAGGCTCACTGGCAAATAGACCGTCACTTTGCCGCTGCCACAGGCGGACGGTGGTGTCGCGCCCAGTAGAGGCCAGCCATTGGCCATCGGGGCTAATGCTGACCGCGTAAATCTCAGCAGTATGGCCCGTCAGGGTCTGTAGCAGTTTGCCGGTGCCGACATCCCAAATTTTGAGGGTGCGATCGCGGCTGGCTGTCACGACCGTTAGACCATCCGGGCTGTAGGCGACATCATTCACGCGGTTTTCATGGCCGGTGAGGGTATGCACCAGTTTCCCCGTGGTGGTCCAGAGTTTAGCCGTAGTATCGGCACTGGTTGACACCAGGGTCTTGCCATCAGGGCTAAAGGCAGTGGCATAAATCACCTGGGTGTGGCCCCTGAGCTGCTGCACTTGCCCGCCCTCTTGCCACAGCCGCACTTCATCCCCATCGGCAGAGGCCATTAAGGTACCGTCAGCACTAAAGCTGACGCTGCGCACGGCCCGACGATGACCGCTCAAAGGTCTAGAGAGATCCTGTTGCAGCTTCCACAGGCGAATCGTATTGTCGGCTCCGGCGGAGGCTAGCAACTGACCGTCAATGCTGAAGGCTAAAGCCAATACTTCATTTTCATGGCCTTCCAGGGTGGCCACCAAGCGACCATCTAGCTCCCAGAGTTTGAGGGTGCGATCGTGGCTGGCAGAGGCTAGGCGTTTGCCGTCGGGGCTAAAGGCCACAGCATCTACTACGGTACGATGGCCTCTCAATTCCTCAATCAACTGGCCATTGGCAAGCCAGAGTCGCACGCTTTGGTCTTCGCTACCAGAGGCGATCAGATTGCCAGCGGGATGAAAAGCAACGCTGTGGACCGCTTTTTCGTGACCGGTTAACACCTGCAGTGATTCGCCATCGGGGGTCCAAGTCCGCACCGTGCCATCTCCGCCCCCGGAGACCAACTGTTTACCATCAGGGCTAAAGGCTAGCGCCAGCACCGGTGAACCGTCGTGGGCGGTGACCGTGCCCCGCAGGCTGCCGTCAAGATTCCAAAATTTCATTGAGCCATCATCACTGCCCGATACCAGAGTCTGGCCATCAGGACTAAACGCCACGGCCCGCGCCAGTTGGCTATGGCCCGTCAGGGTTTGCAGGAGGGTGCCATCAGCGGCATTCCAAAGACGAATCGTGTAGTCTTCACTAGCCGAAGCCAATCGGGTCCCGTCTGGGCTAAACACAACGCTATGGATGGGAGCCCCATGGCCCTCTAGGGTACGAAGCAATTGCCCATCCGCTTGCCAAAGGCGAATGGTGTGATCCCAAGAGGCGGAGGCCAAAAGTTGGCCATCGGCACTAAAGCTGAGGGAAGACACTGCATTGGTATGACCAGAGAATCGGTTGAACTCGCGAATCCCGTAGAGCACGGAGCCCAAGGCGCGACTAACGGAGATCGCCTCATTGGATTGCAAGTCATTCGATTCATCCACCAGAGAGGTCCCAGCTCGAATCGCTTCCCGCAGCGCCTCCAACTCATGGTTGGAGACAAACAGCGCTTCTGCTGATTGGCTGGTGGCTTCGATCTCATTTAGACGGGCGGCATGCTCACTCCTGGTGGCCCGACCAAATAAGAAAAAGGCCAATACCCCTAGGGCGCTGGCAAAGATCAGGGCAACGCTGACCGCGCCAAAGTAAAGCCGTTGGCGGCGAGCATATTTTTTCTGTTCGGCCAGACGGGCTTCTGCTTCTTGAGCGCGATCCTGCTGCAATCGCAACAGATGGGCCTGCCGTTGCTGCTCGGCTTCTTGCTCGGCCAAGAGCGCAGTTTGACTGGCCTCAATAAAGTCTTTTTGCAGCGCTGTGGCCGCAGGCTGTTTTTTCTCAATTGCAGCGGTTTCGAGCCAGGCTTGGGCGATCGCCAACTCGCCCCCCCGCAGCAGCAAATCAGCGCTCTGGTCTTTTTGATGCCACTCAATGGCCAACTGCGACCATTTGGTGTGGCTATGGACATGGTCGCGATCGGTATCTAAAGTACGCACCAGTTGACTAAAGCTGGTGAGAAAGTCCTTGTCCCGAGGGCTAAAGTCAATCCACTGCACGGATGCTAGATCTGGCGGCAAATCCTGGGTGTCTACCGGTTGATAGAGCAGCGGCACAAACCGTTTATTCAGGCTGGCGGCATAGGCCACCTCATCAGCACAGTAGGGGGACTGGACCGCACGGGGCGAGAGCACAAACAAAAAGTTGTCTGCCGTGGCAATGCCGCTGTAAATCTCTTTTTGAAAGTCGGTGCCAGAGGCAATGCTCTCTTGGTCAAACCAGGTGGTCTTACCCTGGATCTGCAAGGCATCGTTGAGGCGACGGGCAAACTCCGAATCACTGCGGGAGTAGGAGATGAACACATCTAGGGATTGAGCCGGGGGCTGGCGCAAACTCTCGTCAATAAACTGGGTTTGAAACGAGAGGGGGCCGCTAGGGTGGGCCTGGGCCACCTTCAACCAGGCCTCGGCCCGACGCAGGTTATAGCCCCGCAGCAAGATGCTGGGGTTGCGATGCTGCCGCTCCCACTTCAGCGCCTTGGTCAGCATCAGCTTGTGTTCGTGGTAGTAGTCTGCCTCGGTTTGCAGCACCCTGAGCAGCTTGGCGATGTCTTTGTCGTGCTGCTCTGCGGTGGTGTTATCGGCAAAGTTTATGAACTGCAAGTTGCGCTGGCTATTGGAGATTTTGGCAAGATCGACCGGCTTCACCAGCAGCGGAATAATCCGCTTGTTGAGCTTTTGGGCAAAGGCAATTTCCTGCTGGCAAACATTCGACTGGAGGGCGTCGGGGGAGAGCAGATAAACGACGTTATCGGCTTCCTCAATCCCGGCTTGGATGGCCTGCTTAAAGTCAGACCCGGTTTGGATATCAGTTTTGTTCGACCAGACGGTGATGTTGTTGCGGTTCAGTTCTCGTCGGAGCTGCTCTCGAAAGTCGTGATCCGTTTCGGCATGGGCCAAAAACACCTGACTCATCAGGTTGTTGGCGTTTTTGGTGCTTTCGGTGATGAACTCGCAGTGCAGATCGGTTGGGCTACAGGGGGGCTGCTCGTCTTTAAACGGGTTAGTCAGCCAGCTTTCCGCCTGCTGCCGCTCTTCCCCAATCAGTAAGTAGCGAGACTGTTTTTGATGGCGCTCCCAATGGAGCGCCTGACTGAGGAGCACCGTATGGTGATGTACATAGCCGCGCTGTCGCTGAAAGATCGTCAACAGTCCTTGCGCAGCGTCCTCAAAATCGTCGATGCCTTCACGGAAATAAATCCAGTTGATTTTGGCGATCGCCGCCTCCATATTCACAAAGCTAGACTGCCGCCCCGCCTCGGTATAGGCCGTCCAGTCGACATCGGTGCCGGTGGGGTTGCGATCTTGCCAGGTCTCTCGACTAATTTCCTCCACATGGAGCAGGGGAATAATCCGCTTTTGACGCTGCAGCGCCCGCTGAATCTCCAGCCTGCAATAGGGGGAGTTGACCGCATGGGGGGAAATGATAAACAGGAAATTGTCGGCCTGATCGATGCCGTCATCAATTTGCTTCTGATAATCCACCCCGAGGGGAATGTCCTCAAAGTCGAACCAGACCTCTAGCCCCTCGGCAACGAGGCGATCGTTGAGCTGGGCTGCAAAGGCTTTGCTGTCGGCGCGACCATAGGAAATAAAGGCGTCTTGAAAAGCGTTCATGGCACCCAAGCGCTCAGTGCCCCGACTATAGCAACCCTATCCTGAATTAATGACAAGGCCCTGTGCCAATCCGCTCAAATCGTCTGACTGCAAAGCCTGCAGGAACAATAGATGCTGAGTCTTCATGGGACTTAATTTTTCACCCCTTAGAAGTGGGCTAAAAGGAGAAGTCGTTTTGATGACTGCATCCCCTTTGAGAGCTGCCTGCCATCGTCAAACGTCAAAATTGCTTATCTCTACAACGTTATGTCTAAGTCTTTCAAAATTTTTTTGGTGGCGGCCTTGCTGGCATTAACGGGGTTTCTGGCCTGGAAATTCTTACTGAGCCCTTCATCAGAGCCCACTGTCAATACACCTGCTGAAACAACAGAAGAGACTGAGCCACAGACACCAACGGCCAGACCTGAGCCCTTTGGGGAAGCGGTGCGCACGGCCACGATGGCGGCTGAGTTGACGCAAACTGCTACCACACCTGAAGAATGGTCAGAGGTGGGAGTTCTCTGGGATTCGGCCATGCAGTTCATGATGAAGGTTCCTGAAGATCACGCCCAATACGGAACTGCCCAAGATCGGATCGCAACCTACGCAGGAAATCGCGATTACGCCTTTACCAATGCTGGGTTATTGGATCCCTGATGTATCCCTATGAAGCCAATAGGGGAAGCGGTGTTAGAGCTTACGGATCAGAATCGTTGATGGAAGTCTATCGGTGCCCACGGTTAATACTGGACCCGAGCCTATCGGTTTGAAATCAAGCTTGCGATAAAACGCCTGGGCGCGATAGTTCAAGTCCGAAACGCAGAGCCAGAGCCAGGTGCAATGGGCATCACGGGCGATCTCCACAGCCTGATCAAACAAAGTTTTGCCCAAACCCTGACCATATTCACTGGCCAGGATGTAGATCTGCTTGAGCTCAGCAGCATCCCCTTCCAAAGGAATCGGACAGGGATGAGGGTTGACGATGCAATAACCGACGGGCTTCCCCTGCCTAAAGGCGGTGCAGCAATGCACTTGCGGGTCTGACAGCAGGGCGATCGCCTTTGCTGGTGTGTAGTTGCGATCGCAGTAGGCGTGGATATTTTCAGCGGAGTGAACCTCGCCATAGGCTTGGGTAAAGGTCTCTCGCCAGAGGTGGACAAGGATCTCTGCCGATTCCACTCCAACCCTTTTTAGATCAACCATCTGTTGGTTCAAGCCGCTCCAGCCAATAGTTTTCGAGGGCCTGCTCAATGATGATATCGCCACCGGTTTCGTCAGATTCCAGTCGCCACCAGAGGTAATCGACAATCGCCTGCACTTGCGGGGCATTGTAGGGTTCAAAATCTCGGCGGGCATAGTCACCCATCGTGCCGCCGCCCCAGACCTTGGCAATCTTTTGCATCCCACCCAGGGGCGTCAGGCTAATGCAGAGCCGAACCGTGGGATCTGCGTCGAAGAGTTGACCCTTGATATCAGCAATTAGGTAGGCGGGCAGATAAAACTGCAGCGCCGCCCCAGAGAAAAAAGACAAGGCACTATTCCAGCTTTCAGGGGCCTGATCGAGAAATTCTGGGCTGAGTTCTTGCCAGTTGGTTTTGCCAGTGAAGTCACGAATCAGGGCATCGGATTCTTCGCCATAAGTGCTGTCGGTGAGGTTGTCATCACCGGGATAGGGCACTTTGCCAAAGGCCAGGGTGATTTTTTGAATCAGCCGTTGTGGATCGATCACGGCGATGTTCGTCCATGCTTTCTAGGCAAACCTTCGTTTAGTCGGGATAGTAGCCGAACCCATCTTCGGGATAGTACCAATAGCCAATGCTGGGGTGATCCATAAAGTAGGAGAGCTGATAGACATCTTCACTAACTTCGTAGGTCACATGGTCTGCCACCCAATCGCGTTGGAAAGCATAGCCCGATAGCGTGTCTGGGTAATCGCCCGAGTTTTCCTGTTCCGCTTCCAGGAAGCGGATGATGCTGGTCACCTCTTCGTGAATCTGCGCCCATTTGCGATTTTCAGCCGCTTGCCAGGGCAGCAGTAACGCCCCCAGCACGAGACCGCCCCACAAGCTCCATTTCGGCTTCCAAAAGGCGATCGCAAACAGCGGCACATTCACCGCCACCAACAACCAGTAGAGCCCCTGCATAATCTCGCCCTCGGTGTAGAGGACGTTGTGGGCCAAAAACACCTGACTGGCGCTGAATACGGCGAGCAAGACAAAGGTGGCGATCCGTAGCTCGGTAGGTTTCATAGAAATCAGAATTTCAAGCGTAAATGCTGTCTCGGGGTGAAAGCTTATGTCAGTCTTCCCAAGCAGCACGCTCTAGATAAAAGACGCAGCAGTCATCCTCTCCGAATCGACGCGATTCCCCCTGCCGGAAACCTAGCCGTTTGTAGAAGCGATGGGCACGGATATTGCTGGCCAGCGGATCAACCAGCACAGCAGTCACCAACGGCGCGGCAAAGCATCGGGCTAGGGCCAATTGCATCATGATCGTGCCGTAACCTTGGCCCAAATCGGTGGCCTCCCCAATCCAAATGTCGATCGCCCGTAAATTACCTGGCACATCCCCCCAGTAATGGCTCTCTTCCCGAGCCGGGTCGATGATTTGCACAAAGCCAACGGCGCGACCCTCTAGCTCAGCAATCAACTGCTCACGCCAATCGGGCGATCGCCCTAACTCCAACGCCCAATTCCAATCATCATTGGGGTCTGAAGCGATCACATGGGGCTGCTCATCCCAATGACGCAATAGGTCCAAATCAGCCAGTGTGGCTGGACGCAGGCAAATCATGGGCGTTAACCACGACGGTTACGGCGAGAAATAATTCAGGCCAGAAACCATGGTAACCATCAGAGGCTGTTTGAAAAGGGGGTAAGCCAGTCTTGAATAATACTGCAGTCCACCCGTAGACTGGCTGAAACCTTTATGCTACCGTTGGCTGTTTTGGGTAATCCATGTCGCGAAACGAGATCCAAAGAACTTTTCAAACAGCCTCTCAGGCCCGTAATCGCTCAACACTTAGAATTTCTGCAATTACTGATTTAATCGCTTCAAGTTTATGAAGTAGTCTTGCCAGCTTTGATGTTCTCTCTCTGCTGCCGCCAAGAAATCACTCGGATTATTCGCCTTACCTTCGCGAATTCCTTCATAAATGCCTGCAATCACAGTGCCCATAAAATCACCCAACGCCTCTATTCGCTCATGGCGGTAGTCATCCACAGTCATGGCGCGATAGGTCAGTTGCGTGTCAAAAGCTAAATTCAAATACTCAGCTAATTCAGCTTGGGTGATGGCTTCACCATGCAAGTTATAGGTTTTGCCATTGTGCTTATCTGCTGTCAGCATTCGAGCATAGGCGTAAGCTAACTCTGGCCGAGTGGTGTAGCCGCACTTCCCCTCCCCAGCACAGTTCGCAATCTCCCCAGCTTGTTTGTAGGTTTCGATGTACTCCACATCCGGCTCGATGTAGATGCCGTTGCGACCAATGGCCCACTTCAGCCCGCTGTTGCGAATATCCACTTCGGTTTGGCGGTTGCTTTGAATAACCGGACTAAATGCAGTCCCTTCGTCGGCTCCCTGAACGCTGGTGTATACAATTTTGATGACACCTGCGGCTTTGGCGGCTGCAATCACATTGCGATGTTGCTCGATGCGCTTGTCTGGGGCATCCATGCCAGACACCAGCAATACGGTATCAACCCCATTTAACGAAGCCTCTAATGCTTGCCGGTTGTTGTAGTCACCTGGGCGAACCTCTACGCCAAGATGTTGTGCTTTAGCTGGGGTTCGCGCTAACCCAACCACGTTGTCTTGGCCAATGACCTGGCAAATCGCCCTAACAATTTCACCGCCCAGTTGACCACTAGCTGCTGTAATCGCAATTTTCATGATGTGCTCTCTTTAAATTTATCTGCGGTATGGCAGTCGAAGATGCTGAGATTAAATTCTTGCTACTCCGGCATCTCTGGCTGCCTGCTGCACCGCTGCTGACACTGCCGGAGCTACTCGCGGATCAAACACTGAAGGAATGATGTGGTCAGTATCTAACTCAGTCGGGCAAACCAACGCCGCGATCGCGTGGGCCGCTTCTAGATACATCGCCGTGGTGATCGCCTCAGCCCGACAGTCCAATGCGCCTCGCAGCACCCCAGGAAACGCCAGCACATTGTTGATTTGGTTGGAATAGTCGCTGCGCCCGGTGGCCATTACCGCCACCAGGTCCGCCACCAGCTCTGGCTGGATCTCGGGGATGGGGTTGGCCATGGCAAACACAATCGGCTCAACCGCCATGGATTTCACCATGTCCACGGATACGACCCCCGGCGCACTCACCCCCAGAAACACATCCGCCTGCCGGAGCGCATCGGCTAAGGTGCCGGATTCAGCCACCGCAAACGCTTGCTTTTGGCTATTTAGGTCGGTGCGATCGCGGCTAATGATTCCCTTCGAGTCGCACATCAAAATCGTCTGAGCCCCTGACTTTTGCAGGAGATGGGCGATCGCCACCCCAGCGGCCCCGGCCCCATTGATCACAATCCGAATTGACGCCAGGGACTTATTCACCAGTTTCAGCGCATTGGTTAACGCCGCCAGCACCACAATCGCCGTACCGTGCTGATCATCATGGAACACGGGAATATCCAGCTCTTGCCGCAGCCGCGCCTCGATCTCAAAGCAGCGGGGGGCACTGATGTCTTCGAGGTTGACCCCCCCAAAAACCGGCGCAATCCGTTTCACGGTTTCGACAATCTCGTCCGTATCTTGAGTGTCTAGACAAACCGGAAAAGCATCCAGACCAGCAAATTCTTTAAATAGCAGCGCCTTACCTTCCATCACCGGCAGCGCCCCCTCTGGGCCGAGATTTCCCAGACCCAATACGGCACTGCCGTCGGTGACGATCGCAATGGTGTTGCCCTTAATGGTGAGGTCATAGACCCGCTCGGGTTGAGCCGCAATCGCCTTACAAACCCGCCCCACCCCAGGGGTATAGGCCATGGCCAGATCATCTTGATTGTTGACGGTAATTTTACTTTCGACGCCGATTTTGCCGCCGTCATGGAGCCGAAAGGTGCGATCTTCAACCGCCAAAACCTCGATATTGTGTAGGTCTCGCCCCTCCCTGACGATGTTTTCGGCATGCTCGCTGCTGGCGGCATCAATGGTGATTTCTCGAATCACGCATTTGCGGGTACGCTCTAGCAGCCTGACATCCTCTAGGTTGCCTTGGGTGGCAGCGATCGCTTGGGTGACCTGGGCCAACATGCCGCTCTGGTTGGGCAGTTTGAGGCGCATGGTGAGGCTATAGCTGGAGTTGGGGGTCAGATGAACCATAGGGTTGCAAAAAGGCTAAAGAGGTTAGAAAGCGGCGACCATAGTAAAGGCGCTTTAAAAAATGTTAGGTCCATTTGACCCTGTATGAGTCTGAGATAGGGCTAAAGTGGAGGACCAATGGTCACAATAGATTGACTCCCTAAGTCCTGATGCCTAATCTCTACACCGACATCGAAATCAACGCCCCTCGGGCTTTGGTCTGGGAGGCGCTGGTTCGCAAAGAGCAGTGGCAATCTTGGAATACCTTTCTCTACGACGGAGACCCGAATCTGCCCTTTCACCAAGGACAGGACGTGTTTTTATTAATTCGTCGCCTTGAAGAGGACGAAGCCACGGAAATTGAGCCTCTCGTGACCTTGTTGCAGCCAGGGGTTTGTCTGCGCTGGCTGGCACAAATGCCAGGGTTTAAGAGTGAGCAGGTTTTTGAGCTTCAGGATCTTGGCCCCAATCGCACTAAATATATGCACCGAGAGCGGTTTACAGGGGCGCTGTCGCGGTTCTTTTTGCCCTTTTTGCGCCAGGACGAAAAGCTGGGCATTCGGCGGATGGCCCACCAGCTTAAGCGCCATGTAGAGCGGCAAGCCTATCGGGAATACCGCAGACGGGGAGGAGATCGCCCCAGGCAGCAGGATTGGCAGCGCGATCGCCACTATTGAGGTGCAGACCATGAATCTTGGGGCAGTAACCTCAAGACCTCCATATACCAATGGAAGTATTCTCGCTCGTAGGACATGAACGAGACCCAGGTCTCTGTGTAGTAGAGGGTATAGAACAGGTGGTAAGCCGGGAACTCGGGTAGAGGCTGGCGATAGATTTTGGACAGCTCTGCCTCACCGCAGCAGTAACCTGCCGCCGCCGCCGCCGGATCCATGCTGGGGGCAGTCAAGGTCGTTTGGGCGATCGCCCAAAATTGTTGGGATTGCTCAGCATCCGTCGCGGCCATGCGCGTCGTGCATTCAGCCAGATCAACCATCAGTTGCGGGCGGCAAATGACCTTCCATTTATGATTCGGCGTCGGGCTGGCCTCTCGCTGGATCTCTAGGGAGGCTAGGGCAGGAAAAGTCTGAATCAGGTCATCCCAATTGTGTTGCTCCCAGGGGGCGGCCTGTTCTGCCAAGCTAGCCTGCAATTGTCCGGCTAGGGCTGCTGAGCAGGGACAGGTCTCGATTCCTTCGGCGGTGGTGTAAGAGCGATTGCTATAGTCCATCGCATTTCAGCCAGTGTTATTTCTGAAGGGTGATTCACTGGCAGGAAGCCGTATTTCTGGTCAGCAGTTCACACATCCTGAGCAAAAACCAGGTAATACCCGTTCACATCTCGAATCCCCACCTCCCGCAGGCCATATTCCTGGGTTTCTGGCCCCCACTCAAAGGGAACTTTACCTTCCAGGCTTGTGGCTAGGGCATCCACATCGGGGACAAAAATGTAGATAAGGCCGCTAAAAGCCGGTCCGGGTTGCGTCTCTAGGGCACCGGTAAAAAACCAAATGCGGGCTTCATTCAGGGCAACCTCGGCCCAGATAGCAGCGCCATCCTCACCTTTGTATGCGGCGGTTTGAGCAAAGCCGAGGCTGCTGACATCGAAGTCTAAGGTTGTAGAAATATCGGGCACATACAGGCTCGGAGTGACGGGGGAACGTTTCATGGCGTTTCATGCCTAAGGCGTTATAAGAGAGTGTTGGAGGCTTCAAAAATGGAACAACTTACCCTAACCCAACCTGACGACTGGCATCTGCATTTACGGGACGGCGATGTCCTAAAAGCGGTGTTGCCCCACACGGTGCGTCAGTTTAACCGCGCCATTGTCATGCCCAATTTAAAGCCGCCGGTACGCACCGTGGCGGAGGCCGCAGCTTATCGAGATCGCATCCTCGCTGCCATTCCAACCGGTCAGCAGTTTGAGCCGTTGATGACCCTCTACCTCACCGACAACACCGACCCTGAAGAAATCTTTGCGGCAAAAGAAGCGGGATTTGTAAAAGCGGTCAAGTATTACCCGGCTGGGGCCACCACCAATTCTGACTCGGGGGTGACGGATATTCGTAAGTGCGATCGCGTCTTTGAAGCGATGGAGCAGGTGGATATGCCCCTCTTGCTACACGGGGAGGTCACCGACATATGGGTTGATGTGTTTGATCGCGAAAAGGTCTTTATCGAGAATCATTTGGTGCCCCTGAGAGCCCGGTTTCCGAATTTACGGATCGTGTTTGATCATATCACCACGGCCAATGCGGCGGACTTTGTTGCAGCGAACGACAATATGGCCGCCACGATCACGCCCCAACATCTTTTGTTTAACCGCAATGCCCTATTTCAAGGCGGGATTCGACCCCATTTCTATTGCCTACCGATTTTGAAACACGAGCAGCATCGTGAAGCGATTTTGAAAGCGGCCACATCGGGCAATCCGAAATTTTTTCTAGGGACCGACAGCGCCCCCCATGGTCGCAACAGTAAGGAAACGTCCTGCGGTTGTGCGGGCTGCTTTTCGGCTTTGCACGCGATGGAGCTTTATGCAGAGGCGTTTGAAAGTGTGGATGCGCTGGACAAGCTTGAGGCATTTGCCAGCTTGAACGGGCCAGACTTTTATCGCCTGCCACGGAATACCGAAAAGATCACGCTAACGAAAACAACCTGGCAAATTCCTGATGAAGTGCCGTTTACTGAAGCTGGGCTAGTGCCTTTGCGAGCGGGAGAAAAAATGACCTGGCAAATGACATGAAAATGCCATTTATGACTCGGCTCAGATACCGACCTTGCGGCGCTCTATAGCGCTGGCCACTTTGCTTAGGACACCTAGGATTGCTCTGGGCTTTAGCGCATAAGCAAAGTGGGTCGCAGTCTTGTCCTAACCGGACTGGCGACTGCTATACCTCCGAAGATGATTCATAGACATTTGCTGTTTCGGCGTCCACACGAACTGTGATTTTAGGAGTTTCCATACATTGAATCTTCTAGCTAGACACCATGACTTTAATGCGCTTAGGTTTCCCATAGTCTGACTAGCGGTCTTTCTAAAGGGTTCTAGACCATAGCTGCTTGTCGCGATCGCTCTTGGGCCTCAGTGACGCTCGCCAAAGCTTGTTCCAACACCTCAACTCCGGCTCCCGTTCGCGCCGATCCTTCCGTGAGTTGCTGCTTCCACAGGCGGCTACCGGGTTGGCCATGAAACAACATCAGCATGTGGCGGGTAATCTTGTTGGCTTTCAGCCCGCTTGCAGTCCAATCCGCCAGGTAAGGCATCATCGCTTCAGCCACTTGATGGCGACTGAGGGGCGGTGTTTCATCACCAAATATGACCCGATCCACCTCGGCAAATTCATAGGGGGTGTCATAGGCAGCGCGACCCACCATCACCGCATCCACCTGCTGAAGCTGAGCCTGCACTTCGGCCACGGTTTTGATGCCACCATTGATCTCAATCCAGAGGTGCGGGAACTCACGCTTGAGTCGATAAATATCGTCGTAGCGCAGGGGCGGGACGGTGCGATTTTCCTTGGGGCTGAGGCCCTGGAGCCAGGCTTTGCGGGCATGGACCGTGAATCGCCGACAGCTGGTTTTGGCAACCGTGCTGACAAATTCAGCCATATGTTCGTAGCTGTCTTGGTCATCAATGCCAATGCGGTGTTTCACACTCACCGGCAAGGGGGTCGCCGCTATCATCGCTGCCACTCCCTCGGCCACTAAATCAGGCTGAGCCATGAGACAAGCACCAAAATGACCACTCTGGACGCGATCGCTCGGGCAGCCCACGTTCAAGTTGATTTCGTCATAGCCATAGTCGGCCGCAATACGAGCGCAAGCGGCCAGTGCCTTGGGGTCATCCCCGCCGAGCTGTAACGCCACAGGATGCTCCTCAGGGGAAAAGCCCAGCAGATGATCGCGATCGCCGTAATGAATTGCCTGGGTTGTCACCATTTCTGTATACAGCAGCGCGTGGCGGGTAATCTGCCGAATGAAGTAGCGGAAATGGCGATCGGTGCGGTCCATCATTGGGGCCACGCTGAAGGGATAGCTGACGGTACTTTGGGGCGTGACGGATGGATGCATGGGGCAAGTTCAAAGTTCACAATTAAAAATTCAAACAGGTTTCTCCTGCCGAATTTTTAATTTTGCATTTTTAATTGCCCCTGGTATCGACGCAGCAGCAAAAAGATCAGCAGGATAGCCGCGGTGGCGATCGCTGTTCCGGCAATGGCCATGCTGTCGCCGTGGCGTATCGCGATCGCGCCATATGCCCAACAAAACACCAGGGTGAACGCAATATCGCGCTTGGTCCAAATCACCAGAGCCGCAATCAGCCCACTCACCACCACCATGATTTGGGTCCAGGCCACATCACCCAATCCCCAGCCCGACCAATCGGCGGCATAAAGCGCCGAGGCGATATTCACGACCGTGGCTACCGCAATCCAACCCAGATAAAGGCCGAAGGGATAGTTGGCATACCAACGGCGATCTCGGCGGGCGGGTTGGCCGATCTTTAGAGCCTGGTAACAAACGATCAGAGCACCCAAAATCACCAGCATCACTGGGATAGACAGGGTGAAGTACTTGAGCGTAAACAGCCCAATCCAGAGCATTTGGGCGACGCAGGCGACGATCAGACAGCGATTCACGGTTTGCAGAACGGGATCCTGGCGCTGAGCCGGGCGGAGCTGATAAACGCCGTAGGCAATTAGCCCCACATAAATCAGGCCCCAGATCGCAAAAGCATAGTTGGCAGGGGTAATCAGCACCCCTGCCAGGGTGGTATTGGCGATTTCGCCAACATTCTCGCCACCGGGCGGAAAAATATTGGACAGGGTATTGATGGCCAAGGTGCCAAAGATGGCCAGGAGGGTTGCGATCGCCAGCATAATCGCCCCCTAAGCCGAGGCCGCAGCAGACACCGACGCAAACCTGATCTTCAGGTAATCCTCTTCCATCTTGGCCCCGGACGGGTTCAGCGCCGCTAAGGCTTGGGGCAAGACCAAGTTACGGCGGTGGTTACCAATGCGGATATTCAGCTCATCGGCGGTTTTACTCAGCTCTACTTTGTCCTTCGGAATGCCTGGTAGGTAAATCTCCAGGCTGTAGTTGTTATCGTCTTGCACCACTCGCAGGGTGGTTTCTTTGTAATAGACCTGAGTCGGATCCTCGTCGGCATACAGGGCGGTTTTGAGGCGCTCTAAGGCCTCCATGCCGCACATTTCCTCTGAGTACAGGGGAATTTCCTTCACCGGCAACGGGTGGAAATTAGAGTGGATTTGCTGGCGATACTGCTCTTGTTGCGCCTTCCACCGCTGGAAGAAGGGATCTTGCACTTCATCGGGAATGATCCGATTGGCAATCACCAAATCAGTGCCGACGTTATACAGACTCAGATAAGCGTGAGCCCTGAGCGATTCTTTGATCACCATCTTCTCGGGATTGGTCACCAGCCGCACCGAGGTCTGACTGGCGTCACCCAAGACTTTTTCTAAGGCTTCCAATTGTTCATAAAACTCGTAGGGGGCATCCATCACCTCGGTGGTGGGCAACGAGAACCCTGCCACGGGTCGGAAAAACGGCTCCACCAAGGGCCTGAGAGCAGCAGATACCGCCTGAAAGGGCTTGTATAGACGCCGCATGTACCAGCCCGCCACCTCCGGCAAGCTCAGCAGCCGCAGCGCCGTGCCCGTAGGAGCCGAGTCGATGATCAATACGTCGAATTCCCCTTCGTCATAGTGGCGCTTCATCCGCACCAAGCTAAAAATCTCATCCATTCCCGGCAAAATCGCCAGTTCTTCAGCCTCAATCCCTTCTAATCCCCGAGCCTGGAGCACATCGGTGATGTAGCGCTTCACTGCCCCCCAGTTACCTTCGAGTTCCATCAAGGCATCCAGCTCGGCCCCCCAGAGGTTGGGGCGCACCAAGCGGGGATCATGACCCAGCTCCATGTCAAAGCTATCGGCCAAGGAGTGGGCTGGGTCGGTACTCAGCACCAGCGTCTTATAGCCCAACTCAGCGGAGCGCAGGCCAGTCGCTGCGGCCACAGACGTTTTGCCAACGCCGCCTTTGCCGGTCATGAGAATCACGCGCATTGATGCTGCCTCGAATACAGAATTAGAAATGTAACATTTCCTTTACTCTATCGGTTTTATAGGGGCTTCTGCACGGGAAACACGGGATGGAGCAGGAAAGTTTTTGGGTACTGGGATACGTCAGGTCTTCCAAGGAGCGACCTTGTGTAACTTCTAAGGGTATTTTGAATTCGGCAGTGCTTGGTTCAGGCAATCCAACCCGTTTCTAGGGACTACACCAGGCCGTTGACGATGGAACCATTACAGTTGATGGCATTCAGAGGCTAAAACCTTACATGTTTCTTACCTGTGGAGATGAAATGAATGGAGGTAACTCGGCTGTCGAGTAAGAGCCAAAATATCATTCCTATGGTGCTGCGGCAGGCGCATCAATGGGAGCCAGGTCAGGAATTTATTGCGATTGATACGGGCGATGGGGTGCTGCTGAAGCCCAAAAAGCCTTTTGTCGAGACCCGTTTGTCGGATGTGGCCGGATGTCTACGGTACGATGGCCCGCCCCAGCACATCGAAGATTTTGATGCTGCTATTGACCAGGCTCTTAGGCAACAGTGGCAATGATTTTATGAGTACTCAATTGCAATCACTACTCTAGAGAAATGCTTACTTGACGACTACAGCGATAGTTTCAGTAGATACCAATGTAGTAGTGCGGCTGCTGACCCGAGATGACGCAATCCAGGAAAGTTCTGTGGTAAGGGCGCATTAGCGCAACCCTGCTTAAGGGGCTATGGCGCTGCGCCCTGGGCAGGCAGTATGCCGTTCACTTGATTATCCCTAAGTGTCAAGATTCTGAATGATCGCTAACGGCAAAGGGGCTTTTAACAGAGGCATAAAATTTCGTCGGACTTGATACTGGCGCGAGTTCACTTAGACTGCTGTTAGCTCGCTAGCTGTGCCTTTAGCGGACATCAGTAAGTTCTGAAGTTGCTTTTGCAATTGCATCTGCTCCTCAGGGAAACCGGCCAGCAGCACGCTCACCTTACCGGCCTGAACGGTACCCCAGTTCACCAAAATGACTCCCTTGCCAGTGACGGGGTTATATTCCAACTCATTCAACGGAGATTCCTGGAGGGATCGATATCGAGTCGGGCAAGTGGTGCTGATCCAGCTCGGGATATTGAGGCGGTGGGCAATCAGGGTCGGGTAAGAAGAGCCGTTAAAGCGAGGGTTGCATTCAATGGCAACGTAATCGACGCGATCGCCCCTTTCAACCACGGCCACATCAATGCCAAACACGCCCTTGATGCCCCGATCAACCAGATGTTGGGCGATGGGCTGAACCAGATCCCAAGGCTCGTGGGCGGTGGGATAGCGATTGCCGCCGTGAACGCAGCCCTCCAGAATTTGCTCCGAGGCCAGCAGTGGGTCAGCCAGATTGCCGATGACGCGGTACTGCAAGTTTAAAAATGTCGATGCGTTGACCTCTTGCTGCACTTGCAGAGCCCCTAACCCTTCTAGGGCATTCAGAGCGTCAGTTAATTCCTGCGGGTCTGCACAGCGGGCAATGCCAACACCATGATCGGAGACGGAGGGTTTGACATAGCAGGGAAAGGGTAGATCATCACAGGCCCGCGCCGCCGCAGTGCTCTCAAAGCAGAGGGTCTTAGGAACAGGGACGCCCAGGGTTTCTGCCAAACTGATGAAGTTATTTTTGGAGTTGATGTATTCGACTGTTTCACACCATCGAGGGTCGAGACTTTGAAAGAGTTTATGGGAGGGACTGTCAACACCGTTATTAACGTCCCCAAAGAAATAAAACGAGGTTTCGTGGTTGGGATATTGGCTAGTGGTGAGAACAGAGGTATCCCAAATAATTTGATCGGTGCAGGCTAGGCCGATGCGACGGTAATGCTCAGAGATCGCGGGCAACTCGGGCTGAAGCCGAGGATGCATTTGGACGATATCACCGGGATTTGACAGCCCTAAGGCGCGGCCTGAATAGAAATGAACCGCATCAGATTGCTCTTGGGTACTGAGGGTAATGTCATGGTTAAAAATAGTCGTCATCATTTCATGCCCACAATTGTTATGGCCCAAAATATGACACAAGTTTTCGGGTGTGCCTAATAAGTCTTGCAATTCAAGTCAGAATTTCATGACGCAACTGTCTCGATTGCAAAAAGTGCATCTCGATCGTTCACGAATTCTTGACGACCGCTTTTCATGATGGATGGTTCATAAACAAATGGCAGGCGGTGATATCACCGCCTGCCATTCGCAATATTCTGAGCCAGCTGTCGCTCTTTTTAATTAAGCGTCACTGCTTTTCTGCTTACGCTTCAGGCGAGACGCAACAGCACCGAAGACAACTAAACCCAGACCAGCCGCAGGCTCAGGAATCTTAGGTGCAGGAGGCTCTTCGTTGAACTGTAAGCGACTAATTGCACCACTGCCCGGTAGACTCACCATCAGTTGCTTAACATTGCCAAAGTCGAAATTCGAGTTGGTCGGAGTGACGCTGTTGAAGTCGTAAGTCCTTAAGGAATTATCTTTGGGATTGCCAGGATTCTGCAATGTAACTGCTGGATCGCTATTGGCAAAGGTAAACTCTTGCTCGTCACCATCAGCGTCTGTGAACTTAAACTTCGGGTCACTGCCATCATCCAGATCCAGAAGGTCAATGGCATCAAACTTGACACCGCTGTCAGCAGTGAAATCAAAGACAATCCACTTCTCAGCGCGGCTACCCCAGTCATCAGGGTTGGTACGTCGGTTATTGCCACCGGATCCATAGTTTTCTTGGATCATCAGAACATTACCCTGAGGCGCGGTGCCAAAACCTGCCCCTGTCGCTAGGTCTGGGTCTCCACCAGTACAGGCAGGTAGGCCAGGACCATCGCAGTTGCTGTCATACAGCATCAATGACTTGTTACTGTTGTTCCTTGTGGAGAGCAGCACACCATAATCAGCGAAAGGCTGGAAGGATTCATACAAGGAGTCAATGTTGATTCTGTCGTTGTGGTCGCCAACCCAATCGCCGTCAGCGTCAGTGTAGGTTTTGAGCTGATTAGAATTTAATCCTTGATAGGCACCAATGGTCTGACCGGTACCTGTTAGAAGGTCAGTGTCATCAGAGGCTTTATCAAAGTTAAGTGTGATTGCTTGGGCTTCAGGAGCGGCAAGAACAGCGCCAGCGCTGAGTACCGTCATCGCCCCTAGGGTGAAAGCTCTTTTGGTGAAGGATGTAACAGGTTTCATACTTATCAATCTAGAGAAAGGTGAAATCGGTTTTTAACAAACGACACCCTTGTGCTGGCAGAAGAATATGTCCAACAGGCTGTTCACATTTCGCCTGTCTCACTTCTATCTTGATCTGATATTAGTGTGCACCTCAGGGGACGTAAATAGGATTAAGGCAATGCTCATGGAAGCTTTGTGAACATGAACCCTTTTGTGAAGTCCCCATGAAGCGCTCAGTGATCCAAGTTATCTATTCAGTGATTCCGAGCCTAAATACGGCCTACAAGTACTGGATTTTGCTACTGCCACAAGGATTGGAATGATTTGCAGCCTCGACTGGCATAGATGCAACTCAAGCTGGCCCGTCTAATCAATTCGCGTCAGTCGACGTCATTTCTGGGCTCATGCCCCTCATGTCGCCTGCGCGGTTCATCCGAATGGTGAAGATTACCCAATGGGGAGAGTGTTTTGGGCCGTGCTCCTTTCTTTCTAATCTCCTCTCCCATCACTGCATTGAGCCGCTAAATATATAAGCTTTCTACGCTAATTAAAGATGGGTTTTACCCCAGGAAGCTTGACCTATGAGGCTGTGAGCTAATTTTTGTCTCTGAATCCAACCACTGCAGAGTGTTGGCCTCAGTACCACAGGTCTTTATTAGGACAACATAAAAGTCGAGTGATTTTTAAAGTCTCTATGAATTCAAAGCCTTGTGAGTTCCTTTAGGTAAAGGCTTCGAGTACTTTAGGAGTGTGAGAAAAAAGTGACTCCCACGTGACGGGAAGGTAGCTTTTCGCACTTGCTAATCAGGGACTTTATCCAGAAGTTTGTCTTTAATTAATGTCATGTTTAACCGTTTCTCTACAGCACTCACAATAGGATGCGGTGTTGCGATCGCCGCCACGATGACGTCCCCTGCTTTAGCTAATGAGTGTGACGATTCAGGATTAGGAACCCTACCCAGTTTCTGCACTCTGAGTTTTGAAGGCACCAGCGGTGAATGGACTGGTTCCAAGGGTGGAAGGAACATTAACACCTTCTCTGACGGCGGAAAAGAATTCATCGATTGGGGATGGGGATGGAATGGCGGCCCGAAAAGCTCTTACAGCTTTGAAGGGGTCCGTCCACTTGAGGACATTCAAGTAGGTAAAGCCTTCAAACTGGGGACTTTTACCCACAACAACAACGTCATCTATGGCGGTACTGGCGTTGACTCAGCTGACCTGACTGTAAACTTTGACTTTGGTGGCAATATCTCTGCTCAAAGTTTTGAATATACCTTCCACCATGAAGAAACCCCCAACTCCGGTCACTGTGAGTACAACCTGGACGGTGATAGGGTGAAGTGTGCCGACAAGGTCACTTGGGTGAACGCCCTAGATGATGGAGAATTCGAATTCGAGCATGGCGGAGAGAAATACCAACTAGAAATCGCTGGCTTTAGGCGCGATGGCGACACAGGGCTTGTAGATGAGTTTATTACCACGGAACATGAAGCTAATAAGGCGTTCTTGATGGGACGTATTAAGCACATCACCCCCCCCACGGTGGCAGTGCCTGAACCTGCCTCACTCCTGGGACTACTTGCAGTCGCTGGGATTGGTTTTGCCTCCCGTCGCAAGTTGGCTGAGCAGGTATAAGCCAAGCAGCGCTTTCCTCTAAATCATGGTCTTAAAGCCGTGGCGTCAGTAATAAAGCCACGGCTTTTGCTGTGACTCCCTGCCCTACGGGTGTCCCATGGGCTTTGATTGGCTCTGATCGGTTGTTCGGCAATTGTGAGGGCTAATTGTGAACCTCAAGCCCCAAGGCCAGTAATTGGGCGCGGGCTTTTTGCAAGGACTCCCGCCATTCCAACGTCGGGTCGCTGTCAGCGACGATTCCGGCACCGACCTGGCCCCAGACTGTGGCCGCGACCCCATCGGGCACCCACAGCAGAGTGCGAATCAAGATATTCAAATCCAAATTGCCGCGCCAGTCTAAATAACCGCAGGAGCCATAGAACAAGCTGCGCCGCACCGGTTCTAGATCTTCAATGATCTCCATGCAGCGCACCTTGGGGCAGCCGGTGATGGTGCCGCCGGGAAAGAGGGCGCGAATCACGTCAATGGTGTTAAGGGGCGATCGCAGTTCCCCTTTGACATTACTGACCAGGTGCATAACGTGGCTGTAATACTCCAGGGTCATCAGTTCATCCACCTCGACCGAACCCCAGGCGCATACCCGCCCTAAATCATTGCGCTCTAGATCCACCAGCATGATGTGCTCGGCCCGCTCTTTTGTATTGGCCAGCAGCGCCTCAGCCAGAGCCTGGTCAGTGGCGGCGGTGTCGCCCCGCGATCGCGTCCCGGCGATCGGTCGGGTTTCTACTTGGCAATTATGCACAGATACCAGCCGCTCTGGCGAACAGCTGATCATCGCCCCCCAAGGGGTACGCCAGTAGCTGGCAAAGGGAGAGGGGTTAATGGTCTGGAGTTGGTGATAGATCGCCCAACTGTCCGTCTGGGTCTGGGTGGAAAACCGCAGCGAGAGGTTGGCCTGGAATATATCCCCCGCTTCGATATGGGCCTTGGCCTGACGGACGGCGGCTTCGTAGTTGGCCTGGGTGGCGGTGAGGGTAAACCCTGCGGCTTGGGGGGCGGTTGTGGGGCGAGGTTTGTTTTCGAGAGCTGCTACCAGCGCATCTAAGGCTTGGGGATCGCTGCTAGCCAGTAACAGCTTCTGTTCTTGATGGTCCAACAGGATGAAGCTCTCGGGCTCGTACCAAAATGCCACCGGAAAGGGCAGCGGATCCAGGTTCTGGCGAGGAAGCTGCTCGATTTCCCAGGCGAGGTCATAACCCAGCCACCCCAACCACCCCCCGGCAAAGGCGGGTAACGGTTCGGGCCAGGGTTGTCCCTGATCATTCAGCAAAATCGCTTCGGCTTTGGCACTATTGAGTCGCGCTTCCAGGGTTGGCAGGATTTCACCGATGGGCGGGGTCCAGAGCAGGGGGCGCTCGCCCTGAACGCGGGGCCTTCCCGCACAGAGAGAGTAGCGGGCCAATCGCGATTGAGGAACGCCAACGGGCAGGGGATAGGGGCTCTCTAACAAAACGGCTATCCCCTGCTCTGCCGATGCTATTTCAGCGGTCGGTTCATAATCGGCGGCGAAAACAGCCGAACCGGTTCGACCCTGGAGGGGGCGAGATCGCACATACCACGGGGCCAGCACTTAGACTTCTCCACCCCAGGTGAGTCTCGCCCACCAGCCCACCAATAAGAGCCCCATGGCCAGCCAGTCCCAGCCGCGCCAGCGCAACTGATACCAATGGACCCGATGTTGGCTGGGGGTGCTAAAGCCCCGCACCTGCATGGCGGCGGCGGTTTGCTCCGCCCGCAGCAGCAGGTTTTTCAAGAGCCGTTCCATCACTGCCAGCCACACCTGCACCGCACCGCGAATGCCGAGCTTTTTCCAATTAATGGCACGGGTCTGCACCGAACGAATCAGGTTTTGAATTTCCTCCAGCACCAGAGGAATGAATCTGAGGGAGAGGGTCACCGTCAGGGCAATTTCCGTCACCGGCAACCGAAACCACCGCAGGGGCTTCATCAGCGCTTCTAGGGCAACGGTGATTTCCTCAGGAGCGGTGGTCAGCAAAAACAGGTTGGTGCCGTAAATTAGGGTGAAGAACAGGGTGCTGAGGCGGATGCCCAGTTCCAGAGACTGCTGGGTGATCTTCAGGGGGCCTTGATCCACCAGGACATATTGATAGGCCATGGCGGGAGGCTGTAGCAGCACTTCGCCAAAGGGGTCAGGGCTAGGCGTGATTTGCTGAATGTCTTCGGGGGTGGGCAGTCGGGGCTGATAGCTGATGGCCAAGCCATCGGGCAAAATCAGGGTCAATACCAGCATCAGCATGCAGAGAAACAGCAGCACTCCCATCTGTTGACGCCACACCCTAAGGGGAATCAACGCAGAAATCGTCAGCACAATCAGCGCGGCTACCACCACAAAGCACCACCCAGGATAGGCCAAAAATGACGTCACCAGTAGACTCACCAAACAAGCCAGCTTGACGCGGGCATCGAGGCGGTGCAGCCAGGTCTCAGGTGCTTCTAGATAGAGCCCGCTTGGGAGGGTCGTGAGCAGCTCCATGCCATTACACCTTGGTGGCGCGGTTGGCGCTCTCGCGCTCTAGATCCCGCATTTTCTTGCCCCGCCACAATAGGCGGATGGGGCTGCCTTCAAAGCCAAGGTTTTGACGGAACTGGCCTTCGATATAGCGACGGTA
>JBHJIP010000015.1:0-13673 GCA_050043365.1 Leptolyngbyaceae cyanobacterium | reverse complement strand
CAGGTGGATGCGGAATTAAATCAGCGCTATCAGGCGGTGAAAAACAGCTTATCGGTTGACAAGCAAGATGTCTTGGTTACAGCAGGCCGCGCCTGGATTGAGTATCGTGATGCCAACTGTGAGTTTGTGCAAATGCAGTTCGAAGGGGGCTCCATCCAGCCCATGGTGTATTTGGGCTGCCTGACGTTACTTACCCAAGATCGCATTGATGAGCTGGCAGGGGTCTCTGCTTCCCTCAGCTATGAGGCGGCTGATCAGCAGCTCAACCAGGTTTATCAAGAGATTCAAGTGATTTTGCCTGAGCCGGAACAGGAGCAACTCACCACCGCTCAACTGGCCTGGCTAGAATACCGAGACCTTCAATGCACTGTAGACGGCAGCAGTAACGCGTGCCTGGCTTTATTAACTGAGTTTCGCACCGGGCAGCTCCGCAATCAGTTAGAGGCGCGATCGCTTTAGCCCCTTCTAGCACCTATGCCATCATGGCGCATCGAGTCTCGAACGTTTTGATGGCGCAACTTTCTAAAAAGGGTAGTCACCATGCAAAAATCAATCCCATCTTTACTGGCCAGTGGTTTGGCCCTTTCCCTAAGCACTGTTGAACCGGCCCAAGCGACAACACCGATCAACCTTTTAGCCAACTCAGAAACAGACCTCCAGCAGTCCATTTTTAAGGTTGAGAAACATGCCCTAGAGAATGGCCTGCAGGTTTGGATTCACCATGAACCGACTAGCACTATTGCTCGGGCCGATTTGATTTTGAACGTGGGGGCTCGCAACGAGACCTTGGCCATCAATGGCATCTCTCACATGCTGGAACACATGACCTTTACGGGCACTGAGCAGTGGGATGAAACCCAGGTGCAGAAAACCATTGATCAGCTCGGGGGCCGTTGGAATGCCTGGACTAGCCAGGAATTCACCGGGTATTACGCCACTGTCCCCGCTGGGGATTTAGAAACGGCGTTGGAGTGGCTTTCGGAGGTGGTCTTTCGCACGACGCTGCCTGCAGACAAACTAGAGCGGGAGCGGGAGGTAGTTTTTCAAGAAAAAGGGGGCCGCTATGACTGGGCCTGGGATCAGGCCGAGCGTTTGGGGTTGGGATACAACCTCACGGAAAAACTAGAGCATCAAATGTTCTCACGCTCCTCCTTTGACTTCTCGGTGATTGGCCGCGATCGCGCAATCAAGCAAATAGATCGAGCCGATTTGGTTGCCTATCATCGTCAGCACTATCGGCCCAATAATGCGGTTTTAGTGGTGGCGGGCAATACACCACCGGATCAAGTCTTAGCCGCCGCCCAACAGTTTTTGGGAACGCTTGAGTCCGGTGAAATCCCGCCCCGCCCCGAAACCCCTCAGCCCAAAGGACTGTCCCAGTCTACGGTGGTGGTGCGAGGAGCCAGTGTCTCTGATCAAGTCAGATTGAAGTTGGTGGCTCCTACCCTTGCCCAAGGGCATCCCGATTATTGGGCCTTGGAAGTCGTCTCTGAAGCTTTGGATCATCAGCTCCATGAGCAGCTCCGGCTCAATCACGGTTTGGTGTACTCGGTAGGGGCGTGGAACGAGACCTATACCGATTTGGGCTATTTCGCCATCTCCACCCGAGTCCATCGCAAAAACACCGACAAGGCCCTAGCGATCATTCGGGAAATCCTGCAGACGGCACAAGGCGGGCTCAAGGCAGATGCGGTTACAGAGGCAAAGAAATCCCTGGTAGGTCGTTGGTCCTTAGCCATGGACAGTGCAGAGCGACGGGCGGGCTGGATCTTGGACTGGGTCGGGGTGCTAGACCCCGATCAACCGATTCCAGATTATCCTGCGGCGATCGCGGCGGTGACGGAAGCGGATCTGCAGCGGGTGATTGAGACCTATTTGCAGCCGAGTCAGTTTCATATCGGCATGCATAAGCCGATCGTAACGGTGACGCGTGCGGCCCGTTGGGCTGGCATATTGCTGGGGTTAGGCGGTTTGGGTCTTTTGGCCTGGTATGGCTTTAGTCATCCCGCCGCCCTGTCTGCCCTGCTCAATCGTTAGGTTGAATGAGCGCCCGCATTTCAGCCTCTAGCTAGATCTTGATCGCGCTGGGTTCTGCGATCGCCGCAATGATTCGTTCACAGCCTGACTCGGGTTTTGCCCAGTCATAGTGGCAGTCTTTGGGTTCTCCCCAGCAGAGGGTCAAGTACAGCTCACTGCGGGTGGCATCTACCTCGGCCCATTCTGCTTCAACAATCAAATCTTCGACTTGAGACCGCTCTAAGGGCTCTGGGGGGACTCCAGGACGCCATAGCCGCAATCCTGGGCTAACGCTGCGCCAGAAATCAATCACATCCGATTTGGCCGCAATCAGGCATTGCTTATCAGCGGGAATTGTAGTCAGTTGAGGGTGAACTTCTGGAAACCGCATGGAGCGCCCCCCAAACCGGCAGGTATGCCAGATCAAGCCCGAAACCTGGTGGTCCCGCTGGTACTGATGGATTTGATCACGAAAATCTTGGACCGCAAAGACTTTGCTGAGTTGCTCGGTCCCTAAGGCCTTGGCCACCACCGGATTATTGAGGCGATCAGCCGAAGACAGCACCTGTCGCTCTCCCCGCCAAGCCGCCCGCAGCTCTTGATCCAGGATGTCAATGAGTTCCTCGGTGCTGTAACTCATGGGGATGGGAAAGGAGATGGCTCCAGTCTATTCCTTATCAGAACCTCAAGGGAAGTGGGATGCCGTTAAGAGATAGCGGCAGTGTTGGCCAGGCGATCTTGCAAAAGCTGGTAAATCCCGTCTGCGTTGACCCTATGAGCAACTTTTACGGGGTTTGTTAGGGCTGCAGTTGGCCTCGGGTTGACCACGGTTTGCCCGAGGGTGAGCGGACTGTTGGTTTCAACAGTCACTTCGGCATCATAGGTGGTAAATAAGTCGGGCCGTAGCAGATGGGCGATCACACAAGGGTCATGGAGGGGTGCGCCTGTGAGCCCAAGCTGTGCGCGATCGCGATCACCATAGGGGGTCAACAAAACAACTGCCACTTGGCTAATTGGGGTGCCCAGGGCCTGTAGCTGAGCCAGCCGCTCTGGAGTCGTTAGGACTTGATGGGTCACATCCAAACTCAGCATCGTAATCGGGATACCCGCTTCGAATACCACCCGCGCCCCGTGAGGGTCAACGTAGAGATTGAACTCAGCCACAGGGGTAATGTTGCCTCGGGTGACCGCGCCGCCCATGGTCACAATCTCGGCGATTGAGTCACGGATTTGGGGGCATTGAATCAGGGCCACAGCGATGTTGGTCAGGGGGCCGAGGGTGGCCAGGGTGATCGGGGCAGGGGCCTGTTGCAAAGCCTCGATCAGGTGGCTAACGCCATGCTGGGCCTGCAGGGGGAGAGCTGGCTCCGGCAGGGTGATGCCGTTTAGGCCCGTGTTACCGTGCACGGCTTCTGCCGTAACCAGAGATCGGATCAAAGGTCGAGGACAGCCTGCATAGACCGGCACATCCCGGCGGTCCAGTAATTCACAAATCTGGCGGGCATTGCGCTGGGTCAAGTCTAGGGGCACATTCCCCGCCACAGTCGTAATGGCCTGAACCTCAAGCTCTGGCGATCTCAGCGCTAACATCAGGGCGATCGCGTCATCGACCCCAGGGTCACAGTCAATAATGATGGGACGGCGGGGCATGGCACTTCCTGGTATGGCATTTCCTGGCGTTAGAGCACGCTACGCTAGCGTAAGGTCGGGGTTTGGTGGCGTCCCTCCTGGCCATTGATGATAGCCATGACTCGATCTAGGGCGCGTCATCAACACCGGGTGAAAGTCTTGCTGGGTAAGTTGACCGCGCCCGTCCCTGTAACATTGTTAGGGGCTGAAACCGTTGCACCATAAGGATTCTAATTCTAATTGATGACAGCCCCTAGCCCTAAAGCAATATTTGGGATTATTCTCTTCCTCGGGCTGACAAGCGGATGCGCGGGCAGCCGTCTAGGAGACACCCTAGAGCGATCCCTAGAAGCGGATCCCCAGTTAGAAGAATCCCCTGCTTTTGGCGTTGATAGTTCGGAGTCTGTCCCTTCGACAACCGTTGATGATGCTTCCGTAGAAAATGAGACGACTGAGAGCATTCCTGCCCCAGTTACGACAGAAGCTCTTACAGCATTCACAGCCGCCCGCGCCCAAACAAGCGTGGATTCGGCTGCACTAACGGATGCATTACCTCACCCTGGCGACCCTGACTTCATTGGCCCGCTGCAACCCCTAAAACAGGTTCTGGCCCGTAACGATCCTCAGCCAGCCCTGGATTTAGAAGGGGTACCCCAGGAGCTACAGGACTATGTGATGGATTTGGTGGCCTTAGACCTGCTGCCCTTGTCCGAGGATGAGCCCGATCAACCTGACGCCGAATCCACCAGCGAGAGCACCGCTGACTTTAGCCAAACCATCAGCCGTCGCGAATATGCACAGTGGCTTTTTTGGGCCAACAACACCTTCTACCAAGATGTCCCTAACCAGCGCATTCGCGGCGGGACGCCTAGTGATCAGCCCGCGTTTCAAGATGTGCCGCCGACCGATCCTGACTTTGCCACGATTCAAGGGCTGGCCGAGGCGGGCATCATTCCCAGCGCTCTCTCAGGAAACAGCACCGCCGTCAATTTTCGCCCTGAGGCTCCCTTAACGCGAGAGGCACTGGTGTTGTGGAAAGTGCCCCTAGACATTCACCGGGCGCTGCCCCAGACCACCCCTGAAGCCGTTGCAGAGCGGTGGGGTTTTCAGGATGTTGCCCAAGTGGAACCGTTGGCCCTGCGAGCCGTAGCCGCCGATTTTGAATTGGGAGATTTCTCCAATCTCCGTCGCGCCTTTGGCTACACGATTTTGCTGCAGCCGAACCAAGCGGTGACCCGCGCTGAAGCCGCAGCGGTCTTGTGGCGGTTTGGCACCCAAACTGAAGGGCGCACCGCCGCAGAACTCCGTAACGACGCTCTGCCTGAGTCCTGAGGGAGCCGCAGTCAAAAAACATCCCCCACCCACAGCTAACTGATGTAGGGGCGCACTAGCGAAGCCATGCCTTCAGGCTATGGCTTGCGCCCTGGCAAATGGGTATGCGATTAACCCGCAAGTCCCTAAGTGAGTTGTTTCCACTCCCAAAGCAAATCCCAAAGCAAAACCGCCCTCAAAAATCCTCAAGGGCGGTTAAAAGCGTTTTCGTCAGGCGATCCCCACCGGTGATGGGGCCAGGGCTCAAAACTTACAGGGCACCCATGCTAGCCAAACCTAAAATCACACCCGCACCGAGCACGTGACCCAAGCTAGTCGTGCCCAACATGGCACCGTGACTCATGCCCCCGAACATCTTAGAGGAAGGTAAACCCAGGCCAACATTCTGATTCTTAATGGTGTACTTGCCGATCGCGATCGCCAGAATATTACAAAGCACCATCACCACCGCCACCTTAGGGCTCCACTCTAGGGTGGTGGGGACTGCTGCGAGTAAAAAGCTGTGCATCTTCTGCCTTCTCCTTAAAAAACTTAGGGTCTCGGTGAGACCGGGATCAGCATTGCCATCGCGCCCTATCTGGGGAGTCGCAACCCTATCCCTTAGGCAAGATTGTTCATGACGGTGTAAAGCCGTATCAAAGGCTTGTTGCAAGACTTAATAAAAATCGGCACTCCCTGCGCTCCTAGACTGGTGTTTTAAGATCAAAGCTGACCTCCATTGCCTACACCCAAAAACACGATGGAACGGGGATTGTTATGGCTACCGCTACTCGGGCTCTTTATCGGTCTAGCTTGGGCCGGGTGGAATGAGTTTCGCAAAATCGAAGCCTATCGGGCCTGGTCTCAGGACTTTCAACCGGTCAAGTACGACATCTATGCCATGTTGGGCGAGCGGGATCAGCAACTGGTTTGGGGCCGTCCCACTCGCCAGGGTCCCACAGATCTGCAAACCCTAGCGCTCAACAGGGTGCAGTCCATTGAGCTATATGGAGGCGATCGCCCGATCCCTGAAGATGCAAATTTGCCACGGGGCTGTACGATCTGTTTGCGTTTGACCCTATCCCCGAAGACAGAATCGCTGGATACATCGCCTCCAGACTGGTGTGATATTCCCTTTACCGATTTAGAACTGGCTCAGCAGTGGCGGGATCACTTACTCAAGCCCGAATCAGCTGATTCCAAAACCGATAATCCTAAAACCTAATTGGGTCGGCCCCCACGCCCCAGCGGCACTGCAATGACAACAATATTGCAGCCATTCCCCAGGGTTCAAGCTATCCTTGCCCCCATGGGGGTTCCCTGCATCAGCCCGTTTTGTTTGTTGGCCGTCTATGACCGATTTTGTCTCTCCTTCTCCTGAAAATCTGGCCAGTCGCCGTCAGGATTTGCGTCGCCAAAGACGCCGTCGAAATCTTCAAAATTTCTGGCGCAGTAGCGTCATTTTAGGGCTGGCAATTGTAGGGGTTTGGGGCTTTAACCATCCCCGCTGGTTGATTCAAGCGCCAGAGCAAATTGCCGTAGAAGGGAACCAGCATCTCAGCGATCAAGCCATTCAAGCCCTGCTGCCCTTAGACTATCCGCGATCGCTACTGGCCATAGAACCCGAGGCTTTGGCTCAAGTCCTACAAGCCCAAGCCCCTATTTCTGAAGTCATCATTCGACGGCAGCTATTTCCACCTCGTCTGACGATTCAACTGCAGGAGCGAGACCCGGTTGCGGTCACCCGCTCTGGTGCCGGCTCTACTCAGTCCGATGGGTTTTTAGATATCCAGGGCCACTGGCTTCCCCAAGAGAGTTTTACTTTGTTCGAGACAGACTGGTCCCCGCCCGAGCTGATTGTGGAAGGCTACAGTGACACCTATCGCGCCCAATGGCCGGGGCTGTATGCCACCCTACAAGCGGCTCCAGTCAAGGTCTCGCGGGTAGACTGGCGCGATCCGAGCAATCTGATTCTCCATACCGACCTGGGGCAAGCCTACATGGGGGCTTACAGCGAACAACGGCTAACCAATCAGCTCCAAACCCTGGCTCAGCTAAAGCCGCTGATTACTGCAGATACGCGCTTTACGGTCGATTACGTTGACCTCAGGGATCCAGACAATCCTGTCATTCAGACCCCAGAACCCTTGCCAGACCAGGAGACCGAAGAAATCAGGTAAAGGAAAGCTTAAGACAACCTAAGAATATGGTTCACTCCCCCAAAAATCGGGTCTCATAAATTAGCTATTTTCCGAATGGGTCTTTCCCGGATGGGGGCAACTTTAAGTCCCTGGGTTTGTCCTTCAAAGCTTGAACTGACGGTATTTTTTCCTAGTTTGGCATTTCCACCGAAGTACCTTATAGTTGTCGGAAACTCTTCGGAAACTGGCCCACTCGGAATGGCACTGCTTGTGGAAACTAAGGGGTTATGTCCTACAGTCCAATGTCATATAACGGCCATTCTGATCGCATTTCTGAGGAGCTACATCCCATCCATGGCGATCCTGACGCAGTGATTGCTCCTGATGGTAAGGTGGTCGCTTATGCGAACCCGCTCACGGATTCTGGCCAAGCCGATAGCGCGTCTAATGGCCCCAGAGAGATGACGGGAGAGATGTTTCCAAGCGGTGATACTGTGCCCAGCAACATTGCCAAAATTAAAGTAATCGGTGTCGGCGGCGGCGGCTGCAATGCCGTGAACCGCATGATTGATCGAGGGGTCTCGGGTATCGAGTTTTGGACGGTGAATACCGATGCTCAAGCCCTCGGCAATGTCTCAACGGAGAATGCCCTGCCCATTGGTCAGAAGCTGACGCGGGGTTTGGGGGCAGGGGGAAATCCTGCCATTGGCCAAAAAGCTGCGGAGGAGTCCCGAGACGAAATCGCCGCCAGCCTAGAAGAAGCGGACTTGGTTTTCATTACGGCGGGTATGGGTGGCGGTACCGGTACCGGTGCTGCTCCAGTGGTTGCTGAAGTCGCTAAGGAAGCCGGAGCCCTAACCGTTGGCGTGGTCACCCGGCCCTTTACCTTTGAGGGACGCCGCCGCACCGCCCAAGCCGAGGAAGGTATTGCGGCGCTCCAGACGCGGGTTGACACGCTGATTGTGATTCCCAATGACAAACTGCTCTCGGTGATTTCAGAGCAGACCCCGGTGCAAGAGGCGTTCCGCGCTGCGGATGACGTCCTCCGCCAGGGCGTCCAGGGGATTTCCGACATTATTACGATTCCTGGCTTGGTGAACGTTGACTTTGCCGATGTGCGGGCCGTAATGGCCGATGCCGGTTCTGCCCTAATGGGTATTGGGGTGGGCTCAGGCAAGTCTCGGGCCAGGGAAGCGGCGATCGCCGCCATTTCTTCCCCCCTACTGGAAGCCTCCATTGATGGAGCCTCTGGGGCCGTCTTTAACATTACGGGTGGCGGTGATCTCACCCTCCATGAGGTGAATGCAGCGGCTGAGATTATTTACGAAGCCGTTGATCCCAATGCCAACATCATTTTTGGGGCGGTGATTGACGATCGCCTCCAAGGGGAAGTGCATATCACCGTAATTGCAACGGGCTTCAATATGGATGCGGTTCATCCGGTTAACCGCGATGCAGCCGCCCGGATCACCCCCCTGAAGCGCAATAATCTCGGTACGCCTCCAGTTGGTGGCACCCCGACTGCTGGCGGTGGGCTTGATATCCCTGAGTTCTTGCAGCGGCGGCGTCCTGGAGGGCGTTAGTCCAGGTGTCGCCTATTCATCCCCCCGTTGCACTTACCATTGCGGGGTCAGACAGCGGTGGTGGCGCGGGCATCCAAGCGGATTTGCGCACCTTTGCGTTTCATCAAGTGCATGGTGCCAGCGCTTTGACCTGCATTACCGCTCAAAATACCTGTGGTGTCACCCGTGTGGATGCCCTGCCCCCTGAAGCGGTGGTGGCACAAATTGAGGCGGTGGCGACTGACATCGGCGTTCAATCCCTAAAGACAGGGATGTTGCTGAATGCTGAAATCATCGCGGCGGTGGCGGGTGTGCTAAAGCAATTTGGCCTGAGTAATGTCGTGGTTGATCCGGTCATGGTATCTCGGGCGGGGGCTCAGCTGATTGATGACGCCGCCGTAGATACCCTGCGGAGTCAGCTTTTGCCCATGGCCGACGTGCTGACCCCCAATCGCTATGAGGCCGAAATGCTGTCGGGTCTCTCCATTGCCTCTCTAGAGGACATGACCCAGGCTGCCCGCACAATTCATGCCCTCGGCCCCCAAGGGGTGCTGGTGAAAGGGGGCGGTATGACTGGAGCACTACGAGGCGTTGATGTCTGGTTTGACGGGGCTGAAGCCAAGGTGGTCAAAACAGAAACGGTCGATACCCCGGATACCCATGGCACGGGCTGCACCTTAGCAGCGGCGATCGCTGCCAACTTGGCTTTAGGTCACGCTTCTTTTGAGGCAATTCAACAGGCCAAAACCTATGTCACCCAAGCGCTGAAGCATTCTCTGCGGATTGGCAAAGGTCAGGGACCCGTCGGGCATTTTTACCCGTTATTGGGCGGTTGAGGCCAGGTGGATTCCCAGTCAGGGCATTGGGGCTCTTCCGCGCCATAGGGATGCATGGCGCAAATCAGCAAATTGCCCCCGTAGGTTTGGCCATGGTAATGGCGACAGCCCACGCAGGCTGGGTGATCATTCAACCAGGGCTCGACGGTGCGGTTGACCGGCTCAGCGATCGCCCCAACCCACCGCTCCAATTCATCTACCCAGGGCGTTACGACCGGTGTCAACTGCTCGGCAACCGCATCAGCGAGGCGATCGGCTTCGGCCCCTAGGGTTGCTTCCAGGGGTTTCAGGGTTTCTTCGACGGTGTCGGCAAAGGTATCTAAGGCCGGAGTCACCTGCTCGGCCAATTCTTCGGTCACGGCATCGGCAACCGTTAGCGCACTTTCAGCGGTGTAAGTGAGCCAAGATTCTGTGATCCGGGCCGTCACCCCTAGAAAGGCATTGATATTTTCGGCCCAGTCCTCCGAGCTACTCATGGTTAACCTTTCAGATTGTTGAGCTGCTGACGTAAGGTTTCAACCTGTTGGCGCAGGGCTTCGGCCGCTTTTTCTTCTGCAGTGGGCTCATCCTCAAGGATCTCGATTTTGCGGGGTTCTGAGGTGGCAGGGTCAGTCGCAGCGGCCGGGGCGGTTTGGGCTTGCTGCATCATATTGTTGAGTAGCTTTTGGGCCTCTTCTGCGGTCAACTCCCCGCGCTCCACCAGTTCATTCACAATCTTCTGGGCCTGCTCTCTTGCATCTTTGAGGGTGTCGCCGGTTTTCTCACCTGCATAGGAGGCCAGCCCAACCCCCAGGTAAAACGCCTTCTGAACCAGATTGCCAAAGCCTGCCATGGGTTTTCTTCAAGGTTGAACGGTAATGCTCCCAGGATAGAAGCAATATCTATAGGGTGACCACTCCCAGCAGGGAGGATTTCCGATCACTCAGAGGGATGAAAATCTAAGGGGGATCGCAATATTGCGAATGGGACGTATGGCGGTCGTTTTGAAAAGAGCCTTCAGAACGCTTCCCAGTAGCAATGTTGAGCTGACCCAAAATTAAAGTGACCCGGAGACCACGCCTGTGACAAGCATCCCGTAATGCTGCTACCTTCCGGTCCTGACATGGTTTGGGCGTTGTTACCGCATGGGTCCGAGTCAATTTCAGGATAACACCAATTTTCCTAAGATTTGGGGCAAATCCTGGAACCGAAAACGTTAGGGCGTGTGGACAACCAACAGCGAAACCCTGATTGGGTAAGCGTGACCACAGCCTCTAGTTCACGTTTGTGATTGCTTTGAATTAGGCGAGCGTATCGGCCTTTTCCGCGAGCCAGGCTAGGGCCTCTGCCGGAGTGGCAACCTGGCCTTCTGCATGGGCTAATTCCACCGCTGCTAACAACAGGCCAATGCGAGGACCGGGACGTAGCTTCAGATGGGCCATAACATCCCGCCCGCTGACCAAGGCTTGGGGGTGAGCGACTGGATCTTCAGGGGTGAGAAAGCGATCGCACAGCGCCAATAAAGGCACCTGAGGATAGTCCAAGGCACAGGCCAGTAAAACGAGCCCCACAAAGCTAGAACCGGTGATTTTGAACAGTTGGTATTGCTGACGGCGGGAGAGGGTGCCGTGGGCTTGCAGATATTGCCATCCTCGCAGGATGGCCAACACGGCCTGCTGCTCGGCTCGACTGTACTTGAGGCGGGTCAATTCGGCCTCAGCCGCGTCAACCGTTTGGGGTAAGACTTGGCTGAGTTTGGCGGCTTTGAACCAACTGCGGTGGCACCCGGGTGGGGTTTGTTCTTTGAGCCAGTCAAGTGATTGTCGGGCCAGGGGTGGGCATAGGGTGGCCAAGGCCTGGGGGGCCTGATCAATCGATCGCAGCGTTTGAAGCTGCTCGGCCTGAAGTTGAGGAAGCCAATCCTGTAGAAGGCCATCCTGACAGGCCAACTGCAGCAGTGGGGTTCCTGCTGACAAGCTGAGTAAACAGTCGAGCTCACCCCTGACCCGCTCCGCAGCCATGCGACCCAGCAAAGATGAGAGTTGGTGGATGGTTTGGCGAGTTTGATAATCGAGGGCAAATCCCAGTTGAGCGGCCTGACGGTAGGCCCGCAGTAACCGCAGCGGATCATCGGCCAGATTATCGGGGGAGACCATGCGCAACACCCGTTGCTGTAGGTCGGCATAGCCCCTCAAAGGATCAAAGATTTGCTCAGTATGGGGATGGTAGGCGATCGCGTTAACGGTGAAGTCGCGCCGATGCAGGTCTTCAGTGAGGGTGTCCCCCACTTGCTGGGCAAAGTCAACCGTGGCTTGGTCAAACACCACCCGCGCAATTTGATTGGTGGCATCTAAGACCACGAACCCAGCCCGATAATGGCGGGCAATGGTACGGGCCGTCTCGACAGCATTCTCAGGTAAGACAAAATCGAGATCGAGATAGTCAGCCGTGCGCTCTAGGAGGGCATCTCGGACGCTACCCCCAACCAGGTGAGCTGAGGCGGGCAGGAGGGAGAGGTCAAAGGGCCAATTCTGGGGTGACAGAGCAGCGGTCACAGAGGGGGCGGTAAGAAATGAATCGGTCGAAACAGCGCGCAATGAATTTTTGAGGGGATAAACAACAGAGCTGACAACAACAGAGCGTTGCCGTGGCACAGCCTTTCATTTTGCAACATCATCTCCCCCTGCGACACCCTTGCTCAATTAAGTTGCGCTAGATTAGCAAAAAACCCCTTTGTTGGTTAGGGCTTCTGTCCCCAATGGATGATGCTTTCGGGGACAATCAGAATCTCTACTGTAAAACGGAGTCCCCAGCCGCATTACAGGGCGTGGCCACGGCCACCCGTAATTGATGACACGCCATAGGAGGAGCCGCCATGTGTATTTGCATCAATTGCCACTATGTCGATCGCTGTACCACCTACCATGCGGTTGAGGAGCAGCATCAGCAACCCCATCTGGCCACAGAGCCGAATTTTGAGGCCACAGAGCCCACGATCAATGTCAATATCCGCCAGGATGGCGAGGTGATTGAGATGGAGTGGGATGTGGTGGGCTGTGAGAGCTTTTTAGAAGAGGCGGGCAAGTGGTCGAAGTTGCGGCCAGGGGAGCTGGTGCCGACTTAGTTTAGATTTGGGTAAACGTTTCGGGCTGACTCCCGAAACGGTCGCAGGCACTGGCCGCTAACAATGGAAGAAACTCAATTGTCCTGTTGCTGGCGACAGATGCCATTTCTGATGTATCGCGTGGCGTCGAGGTGACAAGACCCACGGTCTGGGTTACTGCAGTCGTCATGGTTTATAGAGAGGGCCTCGGGGGGCAAAAGGCGTAGCCGTTATCGTAGTTGAATTCCCCATGGCGACTCATGCCGACGCGCTTTGATGACATTTTGTCTGAATCCCAACTGTGCTCATCCAGAGAACCCTGATGGGGCTCAGCGCTGTCAAAGCTGTGGGGCCAAGTTGGTGCTGGGCGATCGCTTCCGCCCTATCAAACTCCTGGGTCAAGGGGGCTTTGGGCGCACTGCCCTGGTCTGGGACGAAGCGGGTTCTCCCCCTCAGCACTGTGTGATTAAACAAAGCCTGCGGGCACAGGTGGATCGGCAGCGCTTTTTTAAAGAGGCGGAGCGCCTGAACCAGCTCGGCCACCATCCTCAGATTCCGGACCTGATTGCCATTTTGGAATCTAGTCAGGGGCTCTGTTTGGTGCAATCCTATGTGGCGGGTCAAACCCTAGCGCAGGTGCCGCAGACCGGGCCTTGGCGGGAAGCACAGGTGCGATCGCTGCTGAGTTCCTTGTTGCCCGTGCTGGACTTTATCCACCGCCACCGGGTGATTCACCGGGATATTAAACCGACCAATATCATTCTCTCACCCTCCGCAGGGGCGCAAGGCGCTGCGCCCGTTGTTGCGGTGGGTGGGGGATCCGAAGCTTTATGGCCGATGCTGGTGGATTTTGGGGCAGCCAAGGCTGTCGACCCAGCAGCCCTAGAGCAGACCGGAACGGTGATTGGCAGTGCGGGTTACGCGGCCCCAGAGTAGGAGTTGGGCTAGGCGGTCTTTGCCAGAGATTTGTTTGGTTTGGGGTTGACCTGCCTGCATTTGCTCACCCATCAGCACCCCTTTGATCTGTATTCAGCCCTGGACGATCGCTGGGTTTGGCAGCCCTATGCAACCTATCCCGTCAGCTTGCCCTTTACCC
>JBHJIP010000014.1:0-2586 GCA_050043365.1 Leptolyngbyaceae cyanobacterium | reverse complement strand
TCAAGAGGGGGAAGATAAGCGCCTGGACCAACTAGAGCTGTTCCAGGAGTAGCGCCCCTTTTAGGGGCGAACAGTCTAATCCGCTTTGAGCGGTTCCCATATGCTAAAGCCTCCGGCTTTGCCGGAGGATACTTTTACTTGGTTAATCTGAGCCATGAGGGTTGGTAGATGTTGTGGTGATTTCTATCAAACCCTCTCCCTGTCTATCTTTTCAACTTTTGTCCTGTACCAAGGAGATTTGCATACAAAGACATTTTGCGGATGGTAATAAAAATGCATTGCTACACCGTCTCTTCAGAAACTCAATCACAGCCTCGGCCCCTTCACCGCGTTTATAGACAGCGCGTCCTAGACTGAGGAACGTCGATTTGCTTCTCTTTTCCCATGCTGGACTTCCGCCACGCCAATAGCCTCTGGGCCACTGTGGCGGTGGAAACGCTAGTGCGTCTGGGGTTGAGGACAGCAGTGATTTCACCGGGCTCCCGGTCCACCCCGCTGACCTTGGCCTTTGTGAATCATCCCCGAGTCGAGGCCATTTCCGTGCTTGATGAGCGATCGGCCAGCTTTTTTGCCCTGGGGCGGGCCAAAGCGACCGGGATTGCCACCGCTTTGATTTGCACCTCAGGGACAGCCGGGGCCAACTATTTTCCTGCCGTGATTGAAGCTTGGGAAAGTCGGGTGCCGCTAGTGGTTTTGACCGCCGATCGCCCCCCCGAACTACGTCAATGCAGCTCCGGGCAAACCATTGACCAGCAAAAGCTGTTTGGGGGCTATGTGCAGGGTTACGCAGAGCTGGGTCTGCCGGAGGCGAATCTATCGGCCTTAGGTTATCTGCGCCAAACCCTCAGCCAAATCTGGCGGCAAGCCCATCAGCCAGCACCCGGCCCCGTTCACCTCAATTGCCCGTTTCGAGATCCGTTAACCCCGCCCATTACTGCTGATTTAGACCCAGCATTGGAAGCACAGTGGGACGCCACTTTTTTCGACCATCTTTACCCACCCGCACCTGTCCAAAGAAATCTGCAAGACCTGCCGCCTAATTTCGCGGCAACGGAGCGAGGCGTGATTATTGTGGGACCCACGCAATCAACGGATCCGATCGCCGATTGCAAGGCTGTTGCGGCCCTTGCCAAAACCTTGGGCTGGCCCGTCCTGGCAGAAGGACTCTCGCCCCTCAGGAACCATGGCGGCTTGAACCCAGGATTGATCTCTACCTATGCCACCCTCCTGCGCCAGCCCCAACTCGCGAAAACGTTAGCCCCAGCGCAGGTGCTGCAGCTTGGTCCCCTGCCAACCAGCAAGGTGTTGCGTCAGTGGCTGGTCGAGACCGACCCCATGCGGTGGATCATCGGGCTTGGAGATCGCAATGGCGACCCCCTCCATGGGCGCACCCAACATTTGGGAGACATTTCGCTACAGTCGCTCACCGAGCTGCTATCCCAGCAAGCTCAATTCACAGAACGCAGCCAGCCTTCGTCCTACTGGCAAACTTGGTTGGAAAAGGACACGATCTCCCGTCAGCGCCTGGACCATGCCCTGAACGCGTTAGACGAGCCTTTTGCGGGGAAAATCCCCTGGCTCATGGGCCAAATGCTGCCTCAAAATACACCGGTCTTTATCGCCAACAGCACCCCTGTGCGGGATGTGGAATGGTTTTGGCCCGTGAGCGATCGCGGTATTCAGCCCTACTTTAATCGCGGGGCAAATGGCATTGACGGCACCTTATCCACGGCGCTAGGGATGGCCCATGGGGGGCAAAGTAGCGTTTTGCTGACCGGTGATCTGGCCCTGCTGCACGACAGTAATGGCTTTTTGATTCGGCCCCAGTTGCGCGGGCATTTGACCATTGTGCTGATCAATAACCAAGGGGGCGGCATTTTTGAACTGCTGCCGATCTCCCAGTTTGAGCCCCCCTTTGAGGACTTTTTTGCCACGCCCCAAGCGGTTTCTTTTGAAGCCCTCTGTGCGGCCCATGGGGTCAGCTATGAATTAATTCAAACTTGGGAGCAGTTGGCCCAGCGACTGTCCCAGCTCCCCGAGCAAGGTATTCGTCTGCTGGAAGTGCGGAGCGATCGCAAATATGACGCCCAACAGCGTCTGGCGCTGCTCAACGGTGAACGGTAGGTGAATTCCGAAAAAAACATGCTGCCAATGCAATTCAGTGGTCCTGCAGGGACATCCCCTGTGGGTGCCCTTAACCCATAGGCAACTCCCATCTCGGATAAAGCTGATTAAACGTTTCACGCTGCTGCTTGAGGTCGATCTGCGGTAAGCACTGCTCTATCAGATCAAATGTGTCCTCTACAAGTCGTCGCAATTCATGGGTTCCACTTGCAGCCTCAGATTGAAAAACCTGCTCCAACCGCGCAAAAAACTCAGGCGGCTTGATGTTCATTTCTTTGACAAAGTAACGCGTCCACTTAAAACCGGGGTGATAAATGCGGTTTAGAGGATATTTGGAAACACGTAGAGCGTCTAAATCGTCACGCTAACCTGCGTAACATGACACGGATCATGGCGATGTAGATGAGTGCTTCAGAGGATTCAGGTAAGCGCTCATAATCAACATTGAGCCGTCGACACCAG
>JBHJIP010000013.1:0-7792 GCA_050043365.1 Leptolyngbyaceae cyanobacterium | reverse complement strand
CTCGGTTGTGAAACGCATCTGCGGCGAAGATACTTTGGGGGTTGCCCCACGGGAAAATAGCTCGGTGCCAGGTCATATTTCAAAAGCTCCTCCATTTCAACAGATGGGGGAGCTTTTTGCTGATAAATGGGGGACAAGTGGCGAATGTTACATCAGGCTAGTTCTCTCAGGTTGTCGCAAAATTCCCTCACTCTACTGGAATACTGCCCTCGGCGGTTTCAGTACGTTGTGTTAGATAGATTGTTGACATCTTCTCCACCTCATCTTTTAGAAGGCCAACTATGGGGTAATCGTTTTCATTTGATGATGCAGCAGCAGGAAATGGGCTTGTTAACTGAAGCGTTTATTGATAAAAATTCTGATTTTCAAGCATCTATCAAAGCCCTGAAATTGGCTGATACTGATCTTTTTAAGAGCAGAGAGCGAGTACGTGAGAGCGAATATGAGCAGGCATTTAACCTCAATGGTTACCGCTTTACTGTTGTCTATGACTTGTTAAGAATCTGGGAGGACCGTGGCGAGATTGTAGATTGGAAGACCTATCTGAAGCCTAAAAAGAACGCTGATTTACAGAAGAACTGGCAAACTCGCCTGTACTTATATGCTTTAGTTGAGTCTACGGAACTTTCACCAAGTCAGGTCACGATGACCTATTGGTTTGTGCGTACCCACGATCAGGTTGATCGGCCTCTCCAACCTGAATTTGTCTGTATTGCTTATTCTCAAGGCCAACATCTTAGAACTCGCCAAGAACTATCTGAGATTACTGGTCAGCTTACAGAATGGCTTCATTGTGATGAGCCTTTGCCCCGAATTCCGCGAGCATTAGGCCGTTGCGAAGTATGTCCATTTTTTGAGCGTTGTTGGCAACACCAAGAAGGCGATAACTCTGAATTTACTGATTTGCCAGAGCCAGAGCGAATTGAGGAGTTGATGCTGTGAGCTTAAGCATACGAGTTTCGGTATAGATCCATCAAGTTGCAGATTTTATAAACGATACGGGCACCTACATTTCCATCCCATTCATGGTCGCCTATTTCAGAGATGTCAAACCCAATGATTTCTCGATCGCTCTTTGCAAGGGATCTCAAGAGAAAAAAGGTTTCTTCTAGTTCCAGGCCACCTGGAACAGGAGTGCCGGTATGGGGACAAAGCTTTGGGTCTAAGCCATCTACATCAAAGCTGACATAAACCTTTTTGGGAAGGGGGGCAATGATGCGGCTACATAATTCTTGCCAGGAAATCCCTTGGTATTGCTCCTGCTTCAGTACTGAATCATAGTGGGTAACGATACGCCCTTTTGAACTCGATATCGTGGCTATCTCCCCATGGGAAATATCTCTTACACCAACTTGAACTAAAGCAGCGACTTGAGGCAGCTTTATCGCGTTATTCATAATCGAAGCGTGAGAAAATTGGAAGCCTTGGTAGGCATCGCGTAAATCAGCATGGGCATCAATGTGCAAGATTCCAAATTCTGAATGCTGCTCAGCGAGAGCTTGCATGAGCCCTAAAGGGATGCTGTGGTCTCCTCCGATTGCGCCGACTTTTTTCCCTTGTTTTAGGGCCTGTCTAGAGTTTTGGTATAGCCATTGATTAACTTCAATACAGCCACTATTAACCGCTTCTAGAGCAATACTAAGACTAGGGTTTGCTGAGATATTTTGCCCCTGCTCAGTCGCCTCAATGATTTTACGTGCAAGGGGACGTAGCTTAGCGTTGCGTTGTTGAATCCAATTTGGGATGGGCAACATGTAGATGCCTTGCTTCCAACCCTCAGGCTTATCTAAGTCATATAAATCGAGTTGAGGAGAAGCTTTCAGAACTGCTTCCGGTCCTTTAGCGGTACCACCCTGGTAAGACACGGTGACTTCCCAAGGCACTGGGATGATGATGATATTGGCAGTTTCATAATCAAACGGCAGTCCATATAAATTGCCGTTGTCAAGCCCCACACCGCTTGGGTCGAAGCTGTGAAGAATAGCCTCGCGATTAGCCATTGAGCAAGGTTTGGATAAAGGTGGGTAAGCAGAACGCTGCTGTATGGATATCGGCGTTGTAGTACTGCAAGTTGTGGGTTTGGGCGAACTGAGCAGCATGCCCATAGTCAAGACTTTTGATGGGATGAGAACCTTGCTTAGAGCAAAAGGAAAAGCTCCACATACCGGTTGGGTAGGTTGGAATGAAAGCTAGATAGCAGTGAACTTGCTCAGGATCAAAAATGTCTTTTAAACAATGGTTGAGATCAATGAAGGCCCGTTGATTAAAGCGAGGTGATTCGCTTTGGGCTGTCATGAGTCCCCCTGGGCGTAAGCAACGATAAACATCTTGGTAAAACGCCTGACTGAACAGCCCCTCCGAAGGACCAACGGGGTCAGAGGAGTCGACCACAATTAAGTCGTACTGCTCAGCGGCAGATGTTTTGACGAACTCAATGCCATCCCCAATGATTAAGTTGAGTTTGGGATCATCAAGGCCAGAAGACAGACTGGGTAAGTAGGTTCGAGATGCTCTAACCACGGCCTCATCAATTTCCACCATGGTGATGGATTCGACTTGAGGATGCTTCAAGATTTCACGAACGCTGCCGCCATCGCCGCCCCCAATAACGAGTACATTTTTGATGTCTGGCTGAATAATCATCGGCACATGGATGATCATTTCGTGGTAAGCCTTTTCGTCTTTTTCAGAACACATCACCATGTTGTCAACGGTGAGCATTTTGCCGTACTCAAAGGTGTCGAAAATCTCTACGGTTTGGTAAGGCGATTTTTCATGGAATACTCGATCGCCCCGATGGCGTATGGAGAGGGCAATGTCTTCATTGCGATCGGTAAACCAAACGCTGCGGCTATGGCGAGGAGTAACGAGTTTTTGCGTGGCTTGGTCTCGTAGCTCTCCTAGATCAATATCAGAGCGCTCTAATAACTCCAGTTGCCCCCGATTGAGTTCAATGGCAGAGCCGTGATCCGCTTCGAAGGCGTTTTTCAAAATCTCATAAGACATCCAAGGATTGACGGAGTAGCCGCAGGTAAATAGATCAACGGCAGCATAGCGGTATTCAGGCCAAGTATGGATGGCTAAATGACTTTCTTGGATGACAACGACTCCGGATGCGCCGAAAGGGGAAAAGTGATGAAAAACTGAACTGATAATAGTTGCACCTGATTCCTTAGCCGCTTTTAGCATGCTGGATTCGATCAGGGGAACGTCATTGAGGACGGCCTGAGAGCAGCCGTAAAACTCAACTAAGATATGTCTTCCTAAAGAATTCATTCGGTTCTTATCCTCCAAATATGTGGCGTTTTAAGGGGGCTAGATCTGGCTTAAGTACATGGCTGAACGAGTTGCCAGACGCGTGGTTGAGTGGATGGAGCTATTTCGGTCCTGCGCAATGTATGGGTGTCAAGGCGTTTGGGATAAATGAGGCAGGGATCTGCCGCTAAAGACTAGCTGGGGTTACAGGTTACCCAACCTCATCAAATCAGGACGACTTTATGGTTAATCTACCCCGGTCTGCTGCGCTGAATGCGTCGTCATTAACAGGAAAAGTCTTGGTAGTGGGGGCAGGGCTAGCGGGATTAGTAGCGACCTATCGACTACGGCAGGCTGGCATTGCAGTAGACCTGATTGAGTCCCGAGATCGCCCTGGGGGCAGAGTCTTCAGCGTGTCGAATGCTTTGGGAACCGGCATTGCTGCTGAGATTGGTGGCGAAGCCTTTGACTCGGACCACGCGGCGAGTCTGACGTTGGCAGAGGCACTGGGGCTGCCACTTGCGGATGTCTCGACAGTCACTCCCGATCAGCCCAACACGGTGTTTTGGGCGGGTCAATATGCAGATTATGCGGTGTTGCAAGCTGAACTGGCCGGATTGCTGCGGGTGCGGTCAGCCGATTATCAAGCGGTGCAGCAGTTTATGGTGACGGCTCAGGCGACCCGCGAGATTACAGCTTTGGATGGCTTATCTATCTCGACATACTTAGATCAAATTGGGGCATCTAAGTCGCTGCAGGGGTTTGTGAGTCTGGCCTACATAATCAAATACGGTGTGGATGCTAAGGAACAGTCCTGCCTGAATTTGCTCTGCTTTTTCCGCCAAGCGCAAGATTGTGAGGCGCTGTTTGGCTATGGTGATGAGCGCTTTTACATTCGTGGCGGTAATGATCAACTCCCTCAGGCGTTGACCGCTGCAGTGGCAGATTGCCTGCGATTGAATACCTCCTTAGTTGCTTTGGCGGAAACGTCGGAGGGGACGTATAGAGCGACGTTTGGCCAGGGAGAGGCGGTTACGGAACAACATTATGATCGCGTCGTTCTGACCCTGCCTTTTACGGTGTTACGCCATATTCCCCTGCAGGTGAAGCTTTCAGCTCGCAAGCGGCGGGTGATTAATCAATTAAGCAGCAACGATGCCATTAAACTGATCACGGCTTATCGCGGCAAGCCTTGGCGATCGCACCCGAGCAACGGCTTAGCCTATACGGATTTACCGCTGCAGCACTGCTGGGAGGCCAGCGACAGTTTGCTTGCCAATGAGAACGGACTATTAGTGGCCTCTGCCGGGGGGGCGGCGGGGAGATCGCTGGCTCAAATGGACTTGGCCGCAGCCACCCAACAGACCCGCGATCAGTTAGAACAAATTTGGCCGGGGGTCGCTAAGGCGAGTTTATCTAGGGAGGGGCTGCGCAGTGGTTGGGGCGCTGACCCTCATAGCTTGGGCGGGTACACCTGCTATCGGGTGAGGGAATGGTCAACCTTTTTCGGCAGTGAAGCGCCTCGGGAAGGGAACCTGTTTTTTGCGGGGGAGCATTGTTCGCGGGTTTATCAGGGGTATATGGAGGGGGCTTGCGAAACGGCGGAGCATGTGGCCTGGGAGATTTTTCGTGACCTGAACCTACCTGCAGCAGCGGAACAGCAAGAGCGTTTGCAGTATCAGGCGGCGCTTCGCAAGACGGGATTTGTGCTCAAGGGGTAACGGTATGGCAATCGGTGGGATTCACCATGTGGCGATGATTTGCTCGGATTATGAGCGGGCCAAGCAGTTTCATACAGAGGTGCTGGGGTTTAAGGTAATTGCCGAGACCTATCGCGCCGAACGCCAGTCCTACAAGCTGGATTTGCTGGTGGGCGATCTCGATCGCATTGAACTCTTCTCGTTTCTCGATCCTCCGGTACGGCCCAGCTATCCTGAAGCCTGTGGGTTGAGACACCTGGCCTTTGCGGTGGAGGATGTGGCGCAATTTGCGGTGGAGCTAACGGCTCAAGGTGTGGCGGTGCAGCCGATCCGCACGGATGAGCTGACCGGCAAGCGATTTACCTTTTTCCAAGATCCGGATGGGTTGCCGCTGGAGGCTTACGAGATCTAGCCTTTTATGGCTTCAGTTTCGACGGGTTAGGAGATGCTGGGGCGCTAGAGACTGGAATCGCCCTGTAAAGCTGCGGTTGATTAGCAAGATGCATGGTGGGATTGCAGTAGAGCTTCGTATTGTTGCAGGTGCATTTGGGCGGATCGCGCCCAGCTATAGTGCCGCAAGACGGAGCGGCTTTTCGTCTGCAGGGATTTTGTGAGCGCCGGATCTATGACCGTGATTATGGCTTGGGCGATCGCTTCAACATCGCTCGGATCTACCAGTAGGGCCTGATCGGGGGTCAAAAATTCAGTGAAGGGGGCTTGATTGGCGGTAATTACCGGTAACCCAGAAGCGATCGCCTCCATCACCACGAGTCCCCAACCTTCTTTGACGGAGGGGAAGCAAAAAGCGTCGGCGCAGCGATACAGGCTGGGTAAATCCTCGGCTGGCACGACACCGGGCAGAATCAGGGATTTGCCAGTGACAATACCCAACTGCTCTGCTTGGTGGAAAAATTTCTCTCGATAGGGTTGGTAATCGAACAGGGTCGCCCCGCCAGCGATCACCAATTGCGCCTGGGGGAAATGCTGCTGCACCTGGGCAAAGGCTTGCAGCAAGCGGATAGAGTTTTTGCGAGGTTCGATGCCGCCGATGGTGAGGTAGATGGGCTGGCCACTGAGACCATAGCGTTGTTTTAGGTTGGCTTCTTGACCAGAAGGTTGGGGGGAGAAGCGACTGGTGTTGACGCCGTTCAGAACTTTTGGGGCGTCGATACCGTAATCGTCGCGGAGGGCTTGCTGCCAGCGATCGCTCACGCACAGCCTTAGATCAGGCTGACGGATCGATTTGTCTTGGCACTGCTGCAGATAAGGGCTTTCGTAGGCGTCGACGTGGTGGATGGGGCGGACAAAGTGGGGGATTTGGCCGGTTTGGCGCAGGTGCAGCAGGGCATTGGCCCCGATGCAATCTTGGGCGTGGTAGATGTCGTGGCGGCTGGAATGGGCCGACAGATAATCGACAAATTCTTGGATGCGCTGCTGGATCAGGGCGTCGATATTGTTGGGGGCGGGTTGGGTGGGAACGAGGTGGACGGTACTGCGGAGCGATTGGTCAAAGCCCTGCCCATCTTTATCGAGGGCATAAATGCTGACGGTATGGCCTTGGGCGGTGAGGGCTTCTGCCAGCTCTAGGGTGTGGATGACGCTGCCACGGGGTTTGGTGGCGTAGGTGAACAGGGCAATTTTCAAGGATTTACGGCTGGCTGGAGCCGGGCGGACAGGTTGCTTCGCCGGAGGTGGCATCAAAGCTGGGCAGGGCAGGTGGTGTGGGTGAGTCGGACTCGCAGATGATAGGCGTTGTGCTGCCATCTTCGGTGGCGAATACTGCTGCGGACATTCCTGACAAACTACTTTCTTTGGGAGTGGCGGTTATGTAGACGCTACTAGTGGGATCGGGCTGTGGGACCACCGCATAGCTATAGCTGGGAGAGTCGTCAGAAAGGCCAACTTCTAGGGCTTCGATAGAACTGGCGAATTCTTCTTGTTCTAGGTAGTAGGCTTGCTGGCCGCGCGTCATGGTGCCCAGAAAGACTTTGGCCTCGGATTCGCGGGCGCGATCGGCTTGATTGAGAAAGCTGGGGAGGGCGATCGCTGCAATAATCCCAATGATGGGCAGAGCCAAACAACCACACCCCACCCCGGCCACAATCAGAATGACTTTGGTGGTGTTGCTACCGCTAGAACTGCTCTCGCTGGAGACTTCTGGAGATTCGTTATTTCCGGGTGAGTCGGTCACGGCATGAAAGCTCCTAAAGCGAGTTATGCGGGATTTTAAATAAACTTGCTCAGAAAATATAGTCGCTGGATGTAAGCCCTAACAAAACGAAATAGGGTGCATTCCAGTTTTGTCATCCTGAACGGAACGGAGTGTAGTGAAGGATCTTGAATCGCCTGGAAAGTTATAGATTCTTCGCTGCGCTATTGCTACGCTCAGAATGATATTTGCGTAATTGGGATGCACCCAAGAAATACGACCAGAACAGCATTCCACAGATTGATGCTTGGACTTTAATGCACATTTCTTTGGCAGCCATAACAATAAGCCCTACCGTTAAAGCGACTTTTATTGTTAAGGCAGAAGGCCGCTACTTTTTGGGAGATGACTTTTTTGCACTGATAGTATTAGTACCTTTGTTTCCCCTCAAAAGTTTCTTTGATAAAGGCTGAAAGTTGATTTTTTGAGGTTTTATAAATTCGTTCAAGAAGTTACGGTAGGGGGCTCAGCAGAAAAGCCCGTCGGGGTGTTAGAGGATATTTGGAAACACGTAGAGCGTCTAAATCGTCACGCTAACCTGCGTAACATGACACGGATCATGGCGATGTAGATGAGTGCTTCAGAGGATTCAGGTAAGCGCTCATAATCAACATTGAGCCGTCGACAC
>JBHJIP010000012.1:0-2412 GCA_050043365.1 Leptolyngbyaceae cyanobacterium | reverse complement strand
TGTGAAGAAAAGACATGTAAGTGTTGTGAAAAATCTTGCTGCTGCAAGTAAATTTTAGACCTCACAAGTCATTTGCCAAAGAACTTCTGTTCAATAAATAGCAAAACACAATTTATTCTTGATTCAAAATTCGACTGAAGTCCAACACAGAGATAGACTTGGACAATAAGTAGGACAACTTTCTATGCCCCAACAGCTCCAATAGAGTTGTTGGGGCATAGTTTTTTTGTGAAAGCCTCTACCAACAAGAGCTTCAGATGCTATAGCAAGACTCCACAAAGCCTAGTTCACATAAGCATTTCAGCTATTTCCCACCAAGCCTATTAGCGTTTCTTTTTATTCATTTTTTTCCCTTGCACCGCCTTAAACCTAGGGTTTGACTTACAAATTACGTAGGTACGCCCCCTCCGCCTAACAACCTGACAATCTGGATGGCGTTTCTTTGCACTTCCTAAAGAACTCAGTACCTTCATTAGCGACTTCAGTAATAAGAATAATTCTCATTATCGTATCGAAGTAGAGCAAGGTTGTCTACACATACCTAGGTCTCCATCAGATGGAGGCCTAGGTTGAGTTAGAGATTTAAATCAAATAGCTTATGGAGTCTCAAGGCAATCTTGGGAGCATTTAGGGGGCTTGCTGCCCTTTCCGTGACTCAACTCTAGAGTACGACTACATTCGATGTGATCGAATCAACTTTGATCCTCAGTCAAGTCAAAAAACAAAAATTCTGCTTGCTCCTCATCAATGGGCAGACGATTTTGTTGATAATCGATTAATTCTTGGGATGAAATTGGATGCTGAATTGGGTCGTCAAAAAATGCCTTTACTCGGAGGTAACGGCGTAATCCAGCCGCGCTGGCATCTTCACGGGTTGCTGCCAAAAAATCCTCTGGGAAGGTGTCACTGATCTTAAGCCAAGCTGTCAATAGAATTCCTTCGATATCGTCCGAAGTGGCCTGATCCATCAAGGATTCCAACCCTTCTAAGATTTCAATAATGGGAATGAGTTGAGTGTCATCAACCATCGTCTTAGCTTCTCATAATGATAATGATTGTCATTATCATATCTTGTCTGTTGAATAATTGACCAAGCTTGACCAGATGAGGTGCTTGCTTAAACCTCCCCTTGGCTTTAGCGTTAGCGGCGCGAAGCGCGGGAGGTGCCGCAGGTGGGGTATCTTCTTTCCGGGAAATCTCCTTCTGCCTAACCTGATGCAAATTGGGGAAGGCAAAACAGACTGGACTCTCGATTCGCACATTGCATTACTACGACGAAATCGGACTACTGGTGCCCTCCCATCGCACCGAGGCCGATCATCGGCTGTATGGCGATGAAGACATCATTCGCCTCCAGCAAATCTTATCGCTGCGGCAGTTGGGGTTTGCGCTGAAGGAAATTCGCGATTGCCTGGAGAATCCCGAATTTTCTTTACCCCAAGTGATTGACCTGCATCTCGCCCGCCTGCAAGAGCAGATGGCGGTATCGCGATCGCTCTTTACCCAGCTCAGCAAAATTGCTCAACAGCTCCAAAGCTCCCAGTCCGTTGCGGTTGAAGACCTGATTACCACAATGGAGACGATTACCATGACCCAGCAATATTTGACCCAAGAACAGCAAGATTTACTCGAAGGGCGACTCAATCTAGACCAGCAGGCCGAATTGCAGCAGTTCCTGACCCAAGTGCGAGCGTATCGAGCCGAGGGGGGTGACCTCAACGATCCGGAGGTGCAGCGAATGGCGGGGCAGTGGCGGGAGGGCCTGCTCTCCCTTGTCGGTGGCGACTTACAGTTCTACGAGGCGCTGATGCGGCTTTACCAACAAGAAGGGGCCGAAGCGGCGAGCCGGGGCAAGCTCGATGGGCCAACGATGGAATACATTCTCAAAGCGGTGGCGATGCTGTCGATGCGAGAAGAGTTGTCGGTGCGGGAAGAGTTGGTGGGGTTTGCGCTGGGTTGCTTAGCGCCAGAAACCTATGCGGTACTGACCCAAGGGCAGGCAGCCATGCGCGAGTTGCAGCTCAACTTTTTGGGGACTGAAGGTCTGCTGCTGGGACTGCTTGCAGTTGAAACGAGCGTGGCGGCCCAAGCTCTAGAAACACAAGGCGTAGATTTTGTCAGAGCAGAAACCCTGATTCGCGACTTGTTAGCTAACCACACCGTGCCACCTGCCGAAATACCTGCCGAAATTCCGTTTACCCCCCGCACTAACCGTGTATTGGAGCTGGCCGCTAAGCAAGCGCAACGACAGGGGGAAGGTCAGATTACCCCGCAGCATTTGCTGCTCGGCATTTTGCAAGAAGGCGAAACGGGGGGCGGTCTGGCGATGCACGTTTTGCAAACATGCGGTGTGGACTGCGATCGCCTACAACAGCAACTCACCTCGTAAAAATTGCGGATTGCACACAATCC
>JBHJIP010000011.1:0-34085 GCA_050043365.1 Leptolyngbyaceae cyanobacterium | reverse complement strand
GCCCAGTAAAAGTCCACCTAAGGCCTATGCTTCTCAACGAAAACGGCTTGCTTTAGAGCAGCGCATAGAGTTCAACAAGGTGATCAGATTCTCATGGTGAGACTGACTAAGATGCTGAAAAGTTTTCTGCACCACTAAGCGGCAAACCGATGGATAATTTAGATCCAGAGGTTCAATCCTTGGCACAGGCATACAAGCACATCGAAAATACCAAAGAGCTACTTTCAAATATCAACGTTATGGATGAAAAGTTGGAGGAGGTTACACGCGTTGACCTGGGTCCGGGTTTATATCTAGAGATGGCTGGCCACACCTATGTGAATGACTTTTTAATGCCAAACTTCTATTTCCATATAGTTACGGCCTATGACATTCTTCGCATGGTTGGTGTATCCGTTGGAAAACGAGATTATATGATGCATTTGGTTCCACTCCTCAAGCAAGATTGAGGTCTAACTGTTTAGATGCATCATCTGGACGTAGCTTGATTTTAATTGCCACTTCTAACCGCGCCACACCTTACGATGTCCATAAGCAAGGGGAGCTTCCTTGGCTTTAAGAGTGCCGCATCTTGAACCAGCACCATGTCGGGCCTTGGGGCGATGGTCAAAGAATTGAAACTAGGATCCTCGTGGTGCGACGGTTTCAGCCTCTGTCAATATTGTAGAAGTGCGGTAATGTTTGCTCAGCAAGGCTTCTACCCGTAATCGATGACGCGCCCTAGAACAATTTCTAGGCTAGGCGCTTACGCATGGTTACATGGGCAATGCCTACATGTTCGTAAGGATCACTTTCACAGTAAAATCCCAACCTTTCATAAAATGGAATGGCATGGCACTGTGCAGCTAATGTCACAGATTCATGCCCTTGGCATTGAGCCTCTTTCAATAGGGTTGCCATAACTTTACGGCCAACGCCTCGCCGCCGTAAAGGTTTAGCCACCGCGACTCGACCAATGCTTCCTTCTGGGGTTAAACGTCCTGTTCCGACGACCCAATTATGCCAATGTGCTAAAACATGGCGACAAATAGGGTCTAAGCAATCTGTCTCAAACCATGCAGGCACATGCTGCTCGCCAACAAATACAGCTTGTCGAATAGAGTGAATGTCTTCTCTATAGGCTCTATAGTCAACGACGCTAGCAACTATAGAGCTTTGTAGCCTCGGCATCGTAGCAAGATCCACCCTGAGCATAAAAATTGAGTTATTAACGCTAAGTCAAGCGAGGTTTCTAAACCCGCCTTTTAGGTATGGTCTGCATTTTTAGACGAAGAAACAACCGTTGATTCACGGTCAAAATATGCCGCCGTAGCGCCCTAGAACAACGAAAATATACACTCTACAGGCATGAAAATGCACTAAAAGGTGACTTCCGTCTAAGGAAAAGAACTGTTCCGAAACCCAAGGTCCATTGAGAGGGTGTTTGAAAAATTCTCTGGATCTCGTTTCGCGACATGGATTACCCAAAACAAGCAACGGTAGATCAAGATTTCAGCCAGCCTAGGGGTGGACTGGCTTACCCCCTTTTCAAACAGCCTCTGAGGGGATTGCGAAGCTAAAGAGCATTCTAAACGGCAATAATATGGGAAATATCAAGGGAACCAAAAGTTAGGCTCAAGGCAATATTCAGGTTTTCCAACATTTTGACAAGCCACATGACGGCATCTCGGGTAGAGGTTTCGTAGTGACTAAAGAGTATTGAGAAACGTCGCTCTAAGTAAGGCTTTACCTTATTGCAGAGCAGCAATATCTTCAGCAGTATTCCAGTAGTTAGGGTTGGCCCGAGGTTATTGATCAGGTCAATGAATAAAAAGTGGTGGGGATTTCGGGGAGAGTCAACCACCAGAAAGTTGAAGAGCTGGCTGCAGGTGCGGACAACCAGAAAATCAGTCAGCGGAGCGTCATCATTCTCCGGAAAGGTATTCCTCAGACGCTCTGATAGAACCTTATTAAATTTTCGGTTCCCGTAGCTAGGATCGACAGTGGCTGTTAGGTAGTCATAGAGACTATCTTTGAATTCACCAAAATCAACAGCCTGCTGCTGCCTCAGAAACTGTTGGGCAGAGTCCCGATAACTATAGCCATCATCAACTTTTCCAGAGAATTGGCGTAACGAGCCGACTAATTCCTGGTCATTAAGGAGGGTTGGGTTCTCGATGGGCCTTAGCCGCTCTATTTGTTTTGCAGCTTGAGGTTGACGCTGGATACGAGCTTTACGGACTCGGTAGGTCACGTACTGGGACAGGTCTACTTCAAACTTATGCTGAGCTTCAGTGCGAATACGGCGGATGACCTTTTGATGCTCTTGAGTGGTGTCTTCATGGACTAAGCAGTGCTCGTAGAGGTATGGATAACGCCGAATCAGCGTGCCGAGGGGGCGGTTGGCCTGGGACCCTTCCTGCTCAGGATTACCAATGACACAAGCCAATCGCCGCAGTGTCAAATAGTGATCTGTCTCTGTGAATTGATTGACAACGTCTCTGAGTTTTCGAGCTTGACGCGATCTCGATAGCTCTGAGATGTGCCGACTGGGTCCTTGCTCAAAGCAATCTATCAAAGCCGGAATCGCAGCCTGTAGCTGAGGACGGCCCTGCCAGCGGTTGACTAGAATGTGGCAACAGCGATTGAGAATGTAGCGAAAATATTGGTCAACGTCCTTAGAGGCCAGAATTTGGTCTAAGGACTGAACAATTTGTCGATCTGGATAACCTACCCCATCAATAAAGAGAGCTTGGAACCGTTCAATGAGCTTCTCGGGTGTCTCTTGATTGAGACATTGAAGCCAATGATCGTACAAGGCTTGCTCTTGGGGGCTAATAGATCGATTGTGATACGCGGCCCACATGTTTTCAGGTTCCTCAAACCTACTATTGCCCTACGGTTGAGCTAGCCGGAGCGCCCTAACTCAGTTTAAGTGAACGGACCCAGTGCTCTAAAGCTGAACTGCATTCCTAAGGCACCCCGCTCTTCATCTTAGATAAGGGTATGCTCAAAAATCGTCAGTCTTTACACCAAACTATTCATTTATTCCTACTACAGACTAGTCGCTAAATCCTGAGAATAAACTGATCGGCTGATCGATCCTATCAAAGATTTCTTCAAGCTTTGGCAGATTGACGATGAAGCTTCTGCAAAGTTGACCGTAATTTTGCCGAGGATCTGTCGCCGCCCTGACGGAAAATGATTTTTGCTGAGCAAGGTGTACGGCAGGAGAGGTCGCGTTCCATCGGGTTGGAGCGTAGTGGAGTCGAAACACTGTGGGAAAATTGGGTGGCGGCATCTCCGGATGGATTGAGCGGCATGACTTTACAGGCATCATTGATAGAGCTGGCCAAAACCCTGGGTTTAAAGCCCCTAATAGACGGGCCAAACTCTCGGGTTCAGGGCATTACAACAGATACAAGACAGTTGAAACCGGGCCAAATTTTTGTCGCTTTGCGAGGCGAAAACTTTGACGGCCATAGGTTTGTCGGTCCTGCCCTATCAAAAGGTGCCGTTGCTGCGATTGTCGATTCTCCGGTTTTAGACGATGGGCGTGAGCTAATCGTTCCTGACACGTTGGCGGCTTATCAGGCAATTGCTCGCTGGTGGCGACGACAATTATCTACACCGTTAGTTGCCATTACCGGTTCTGTGGGTAAGACCACTACCAAAGAACTAATTGCTGCGGCTCTGAGTGAAAAAGGACCTACCCTAAAAACCCAAGCTAACTTTAACAATGAGATCGGGGTTCCCAAAACCCTGCTTGAGCTAGCGCCACACCATCATTTTGGGGTGATTGAAATGGGGATGCGAGGCCCGGGTGAAATTGCCCTGTTAGCCCGTACCGCTGAACCCAATGTGGCTTTGATTACCAATGTCGGCACGGCCCATATTGGCCGATTAGGATCTGAACAGGCGATCGCTAATGCCAAGTGTGAATTGCTAGCGGAGCTGTCCCCCCAGGGGATCGCCGTGCTGAACTACGACAACGAACGATTGATGAACACGGCCAAAGGCGTTTGGTCCAATGCGCAGATTACGTTTGGCCTCACGGGTGGAGATGTAAGGGGGCAATTACGCTCTGAGGGGCAGTTAGAAGTTGACGGCGTCACGTTACCCCTGCCTTTGCCGGGACGCCACAATGCCCTCAACCTCCTTGCCGCAGTGGCCGTGATGCGGGCTTTGGAGCTCGATTGGACCCTACTGCAACAGGGGTTAACGGTGAATTTACCCCAGGGGCGTGCCCAGCGACTCAACTGGGCCAATGACATTGTGATTTTGGATGAGACTTACAATGCTGGCGTAGAATCCATGGCCGCAGCATTGCGAATGTTGAGGGACACCCCAGGTCGTCGGCATATTGCGGTGCTTGGCACGATGAAAGAGTTGGGCGATCGCACCGCAGAGCTCCACCATCGGGTTGGCACAATGGCCCGAGAGCTATCTCTAGATCAGGTCCTGATTTTGGCTGACCCGGAGGCTGCCCAGGCGCTTCAAGACGGGGCGGGGCAAAAATTGGCCCGATTGTTTTCAAGTGCTGCAGCCCTCACTGATTATCTCGGGCAAAATCTGCAGTCGGGGGATCGGGTTTTATTTAAAGCCTCACGGGCGGTCGCCCTAGACCAGGTGATTACAGCCTTGAAACCCACTTACGAAACCACCACGCCACATAATTAGAGCCGGGGCGCCATGGCCATAAAAGTCACCTCCCACACCAATCGAGGTTGAACAAATCGGCGCAAAGCGAATCGAGCTTGCTCTAAGGCCTGGAGAAACCTGGCATCAAGCTGCTGCTGCCAGTACAACTGCTGCAGATAGTCCACGAGCCAAAGCTGCGCCTCCATATCTAATATTTTTGTCACCTGCTGGGCCAGGGTCAGAGCCGTCTTCAGATTGGTTGGAGGAGAACTGACCGTACTTAAGAGTTCAGGGGGCAGACTATTCCACTGTTGCCAAGCCGAGAGCGCCTGACCAGGACTCCCTTGGGCCAGGGCCATAAGGACTGGATTATCGAGAATATCCTGATGACCATGGGGTTTCAGGATATCGGCCATTAACGCCGTAGATAACCGCCGAAAGGGAATGCATTGACATCGTGAGACCAACGTCGGCAACAAAGCGGACGGATTAGGGGCCAGCAAAATCACCGTCGCGTTGCCGGGCTCCTCTAAGGTCTTGAGTAATCCATTCGCAGCGGCCTCGGCCATGGTTTCTGCCCCTTCAACCACAACCATTGAGCGGGGAGATTCTAAGGGGGGTCGGGTTAGAAATCGGGTGATCTCGCGAACTTGCTCAAGCCGAATCTGAGGCGGACTTTTGCGACGTACCCCAAGTTCAGCCGCCTCACTGACGGTGACTGGGCGACCTTGGTGCAAGTAAGTTGGCTCTACCCAGAGCAAATCAGGATGATTCCGTTGTTGAATGCGTCTGTAGACGGAGGTCTTTGTAATTGATGTAAATGCCTCAGTAGGCGTGGGGATCGGCTTTGTCGAACTCAGTAATTGAGCCGTAAATTGCTGGGCTGCAGTGGCTCGCCCCACACCAGTAGGCCCCAAAAATAGATAGGCAGGCGCTAATTTTTGTTGATCAATGGCTTGGGTCAATAGGCTCAGGGCTGTGTCCTGACCTAAGAGGCCGTTAAAGCGGGATACCATGTTGCCAGTTTTGATGCGATTACAGCCTGAATCTGATGGGCAACGTCTACTTCGGTTGCCTCAGCATTAATTGCAACAATTCGCTCAGGGGCTTTGCGAGCAAGGGCTTCAAACCCTGCTTGTACCCGTTGATGGAAGGCTAAGTCAGCCTGTTCCATGCGATCGAGTTGGCCACGACGCCGACTACGCTGCAGCCCTGTACGCACGTCTAACTGTAACCATAGGGTTAAATCGGCCTGCAGCCCCCCAGTTGCAGTCTGATTGAGTTGTCCAATCGTCTCTAGGCTTAACCCTCGTCCATACCCTTGATAGGCCAAAGTTGAGTCTACAAAGCGATCGCACAAAACCCAATGCCCTGCAGCCAAAGCGGGTTGAATCGTCTCAGTGACATGTTGCGCCCGATCAGCAGAATATAAAAGCAGCTCTGCTGAATTGCACAATCTTTCGCCTTTAGAAGCATCTAACAGCAGAGAGCGTAGGGCTTGACCTAAATCTGTGCCTCCAGGTTCTCGGGTCAGAACAAGCTGCGCAATCTCCCCTTTGTCTTGTAAATCGCAGATATCAGGGTGGGCCTCTAGCCAAGTCAACAGCCTTTGAATCTGGCTGCTTTTGCCGCCGCCTTCGACCCCTTCGAACACAATCAGTTTTCCTTTCATTGCAGTTAAGCTCGATTTAATCTGGAGCTTCCATGCTGATTACCTATACCTATGTTTGATTTAAATGTAATCATCTGAGTTCAATAACATGGATCCAAACGAACAAGTAATCCCCTTTGAACCGTCACAGAAGGAGTAAGACGCTCTCGCTGTGATGTTGCCGACTTTCAACTGTTGGGCCACATCTAGCCTGCTGTAGAGACTAAATGCTCCATCACCCCCGATCATTTGGCACAGTAAGCGTAGTAAAAGTTGCAGTTACCCTCTTGTGGGCTATGTAAAAATGAGGTAACTCCTTATAAGTAAGCATCACTCCATTTAGGCATGAGTTCTATTTCATGATTTCAGGGTACTTCTCTGCACCAATATCAGGCATCATTAATGAGGCAGTATATGGCACGGTATACCACGCTATTTAAAGCGGCAAGCCCCTTAGACAATTTGCGTCAGATGTTGGCAGACACTCTGGCATCTTGCGAGTTGGATTTGATTTATCAAAACGACGAATATTTGGTCGCCAAGGAGCGACCGGGTGGTGTTAAGCCTGCACGCTTGGCAACAGTCGAGGTTTTGATTAGTCCCCCGACGATTGCTGAGCCTGCAGCCAAAGTGAATCTTGTGGTCAAAAACGAAGAGTTGGCCTTAAAACAAAACAACCATTGCCAAAAGATTTTTGAGCTAGTTCACAGCGCGATTAGCAACAACAGTCTTTGACCTGAGGAGCGGTTTACTTAAGTTACTCATAGTTGCCGTGCTTACAGGGCAAGCTTGCTTCCCATCTTAAATAGCAAAATTTCTGATGTAGGTTGTTAGAACTAATTCAGAGTATCGTCTCCATCCTCTTCATCTTCTAGTTCATCAACCATGTTGGGGCTGATCAGCGTGATATCGAACTCATCTGGGGGTAATGTCGAGGCTGCATCGCGCCTGAGCTGGTAGTAGATGGCCCGGGCTTGAGGGCCGAAGACAATTTCGTCTTCATTTTTAAGATCGTGAGCTTGCAGCTTACGACCATTGATCAGCATTCCATTCGCGCTGGGCTTGCCTTTGAGGTTGCCGTCTACAATTCGGTAGTAATAAGTATTGTCATCCTTAGGAAGCTGCACCAAAGTGGCGTGATGCCGAGAGACAAATTGAGAAGACAGGCGAATATCACACTTGGGGTCTCGACCGATGGAGTAAACAGATCCATCCAGCATGATTTCTCGTCGCCCCTTGCTGTCCTCAACAATCAAGATGCTGCTGAGCTGAGATTCTGAAGACATGGGCTGATGATTGCTTCCACTCTACAAAACGATCTTGCAAACGGTGCCCCCACAGGGCGGTGGCTTAGTCAGATGTAACTGTAACACCCCGCCATCGCCTTTCACCGAGTTGAACCCAGTAGACCTACTAGATTCTAAATTCCATTCAGGAGGAGATTAAATGTATTCGACTCTCTCTGTAACTTTGCCCAAAGTTTCGCTATAGATTAACTCACCCAGAAAAAATCAGGGCGTTATTGAAATGAGGGTTCTAAAGGCGGCTCATCAGCATCTCTCAGGCGACGCATTAACCAGTCAAAACGGATTTCTCCTAAGACCATGTGATCGGCCATTTCTGGGGAGTAGGTCTCGCTATCTAGCGTTAAGGGCCTCCAGTATTCAGCCTCAAGATGTTGAATTGTACTCCTTAATCGAGTAGAGAGCAGGATTGCCAAGGCTCGATAAAACCGACTGGAAAATCCCATATCTTGGGTAAGTTTTGTCTCAAGCTGAACAGAGTCAATGGTGAGTACAACGGATTTTTCGGTGGCCATGACCGTAGCTGAGGGGGGCAACCGATCAACAAATGACATCTCACCAACTACCTCACCGCTGGTGAGTTGCGCGATCGCAGTTGGCTGCGGACGCGCAACTGAGACCATTAACGTTCCCGACAAAATCAGATGTAAGGCTTTGACAGATTGAGCTTCATAGATCAAAACCTCGTTGACCGTAAGCTCTTGCCGGGTGCCAACACTCACAAGCCAATCTATGTCTTCGTCTTCTAAGACACCCAGAATAAATAAGATACGTTTCATTCCTCAATCCTTAATTACTAAGGGTGGGTGGACCGAGCCACAACCAAATGCCTAAGTCTCAAAGACCCAAAATGGTTTCCACCACAATCTGAGTAGACACTATGGCAAAATCTCTTTTGCTGCAGTACACCATTCTTGACGAACCTGCTCAAAACAGTGTTCAGACTACAAGTCTATGGTCTTGCGCTCTAGCGCATTCACTTTAGTCCTGAAAAACCCCTTAGAGCCCCATTTGCTGATTTGACACTGCTGTTGGATTCAGCAAAGGGGAAAGTGCTCTGGCAATGTCCAGATGCTTTCAGACCGGAATCGTGTTGGAGTGCCTTCAGACCGGAGTATTGGAGGCTATTTGAAAAGGAGCTAACCCCTCTTAGGGGAGTTTGATTACAATCGGAGTCCTGTCTTTCTTTACGGTAACCCATCGATATACGTGAGCCTTTGATGGGGTTGCCGTAGAGACTCTCGTTCTGGTCGATCAATGCATCTGAAATTTATGTTGTTCAGAGTCTCCTGCAATTGTGGGCTAGCCCTAGCATTGGCTGGTTGCTACACAAGGGCAACTCCCCTGACTACGCCGGTGGAAGTTTCATCCTCCCAATCGGTAACAACGGAAATCGAAAGCACGGAGCCCAGCGAAAGCCTGGGTACAGAACTAGAGGTGGAGGCTTCCCCAGAGGAAGAAGCTCCTTTGCTATCCCAAGAAATGGTTTTGGTCGCCAAGGACCCTGATACTCAGATCAATATCAGGTCAAATCCAGGCACAGAGGCCGTAGTGGTTGGGACAGGGTTTGTGGGTGACGAGGTGACCGCATCACGTCTTTTTCAGGCTGAGGATGGTTATAGCTGGTACTACGTTCAATTTAATGGTGAAGCAGGTGTTGGTTGGGTGAGAGAGGATTTTGTAGAGGTTTTGGGTCTGGCACCCATCGCTCAAGCAGATGATGGAGCTGATGTCCTTAGCCCAGCTTTAGATAATCACTGTGGTGGCCTGGACGGGATCGAAATTTATTATCGGACAGCTCGCTTCATTACCTATATCTGTCGTTCGGGCGATCGCTCCATCTACATCAGTAATGAGATCGGTACCTCGCAAGTACTCGTGACGGAGGACGTTAAGTCTTTGCCGACAGATAATTTTGGGTATATTGCCCATCACGACAATTATGAATATCACATCAGCGAAACAGAACTGGCGGTGTATCGCACGGATGACCGAGGGGATTTAACTCGTGTTTTGCAAGAGCGCGTCACCATAGCTGAGCAATATTAATGATTCTGGCTTGTCCTCGATAGGGTCTCATTGACCCACTGCGCAGGGTGAGTTCTAGGGGCTGTCGCAGCACCAAGTTGGCAGATCGTCTGATCAACTACTTGCTGGGCTGGGCAAGAGACTGCCGCTATCAGCGCGTTGTTACTGAGGTAGCCTGTGACAATCTCAGGGCAACCAAGTTCTATCAAAAGCAAGGCTTTCAGGAAATCACAGACCGTCGAATGCTCGGTGATAGTAGAGCCGTAAAAGCCTTAATCAAGCGATTGTGAGCAAGGAAGCAAGATCATCCATGGCAGAAATCAAAGGCCACATTGTGGCGATGGGCGGCGGCGGGTTTTCCATGGAGCCCGACAATCCTCTGTTGGATGACTTCATCTTGTCCTTGGCTCCCCGGAGCCCAGCACGGGTTTGCTTTATCCCCACGGCCAGTGCAGATTCGGCCCAATATCTCGTGAAGTTCTACCGCGCGTTTAGTGGCCGCGCGATCGCCACTGACCTTACCCTGTTTGATCCCCCGTCAGTGCCGAGGCAACCCGCCAGTACGTCAGAGATTGCTAGTTTTGTGGCTGAGCAAGACATTTTGTATGTCGGGGGCGGCAATACAGCCAATCTGCTGGCCATGTGGCGAGTTCATGGATTAGACCAGGTGCTTTATGAAGCGTGGCGTGAGGGTAAGGTTTTATGCGGAATCAGCGCTGGGATGATTTGCTGGTTTCGGGATGGATTGACCGATTCGTTTGGCGCACTGGCTTCGCTGGGTGATGGGCTCGGCTTCATTGACGCCAGTGCCTGCCCCCACTACGACAGTGAACCCGATCGCCCCACTGCATTTCACAATGCCATTGCAGCGGGACTACCAGGCGGATATGCCGCGGACGATAGCGCCGCCCTTCACTTTTGCGGTCAGGACTTGGTGGAGGCGGTGACTTCACGGGCAGGGGCATCGGCGTATCGGGTCGATTTAGTCGATGGCCAGGTTCAAGAAACCAAGCTGGCCACTCGGTTTCTGGGTATGGGGTGAGCTAATGATTTTTTGGCGAGGTGAACAGGGTGATCAAAGTTGGTGAGGTCGAGGCGCTTTTTCGATATCCCATCAAGTCCATGGCTGGCGAGGCGCTTGAAGAGGTTGGGCTGGGCTGGCACGGTCTTGAGGGCGATCGCCGTTTAGCCTTTCGCCGCATCGGCGATCTCGGTGGCTTCCCCTGGCTGACCGCCTCCAAGCTGCCAGCGCTGCTGCAGTTCACGCCCGTGCGTCGAGAGGCTGATAGCCTTCCAACCCATGTACGTACCCCAGAGGGAGAAGAGCTGGCCCTGTTCAGCTCAGAACTCGCCGCTGAGGTCGGTTACCGGTATGGATCGCCGGTTGAGATGACGCACCTCAACCGTGGCATCTTCGATGAAGCCAGCATCTCCGCGATCACCAATGCCACGGTCAACGAGATTGCTGCGCTGGCGGGGCAGACTCCAGACGTGCGCAGATTTCGACCCAACCTGTTGATCACATTGCAGCAATCCCAGCCCTTTGCAGAAGATGCCTGGGTGGGCGGTGTGCTTTCGTTTGGGGACGGGGCCGCCGCAATCGCCATTACCAATTGGGATGAGCGCTGCTCGATGGTCAACTTTGACCCAGATTCAGGGCTGCGGACGCCGGAAGTCCTCAAGGCGGTAGTTCGCGAACGGAAAAATAAGGCCGGAGTTTACGGCACCGTGGTTCGGTGCGGACGCTTGGCGGTCGGTCAGTCCATTTACTTCACGCCAACTGCCAGTCCCCCGAAGTGATAATGCCTACAGTGACGCTATTTCAGACTGAGCGCATAATCTGCCGTAGATTGCTGCCCTCAGATATTGATGAGATGTATGCCGTATACAGTGATGCTGATGCCATGCGCTGGGTCGATGACGGTCAGCCGATTCAACGGAGCGAATGCAATAAATGGTTGACCGTTACGCTAGGCAACTATGAGTCCCGTGGTTACGGCATGTCTACGTTGGTTAGCCGAGGGGATGGAGCTGTTATCGGTTTCTGCGGACTGGTACATCCGAATAATCAGCCTGAAGCAGAAATAAAATACGCCCTTCATCGTCGCTTTTGGGGGGCAGGGCTTGCGACTGAAGCCGTTAAGGGCATGCTCGAATACGGTAGATGCGAACTTCAGATTTCTGCGGTGATTGCAACAGTTGCGTCTGAGAATATCGCTTCTCGTCGGGTCCTCCTCAAGGCTGGCATGCAGGAGGCTAAACGCTACGACGAGAGCGGTTCACTCATCATGGTGTTTAGATGGCAATCGGATTAGGGGCAGATTTTACTCGACTGCCAGCGGTTAACCCGCCCCTTCAGAACCCAACGTCCCTAGAAGGCTAGCGGTTCCAAATCGCCAGCATAGAGTTTGCCCTCGTAGACTGGCGTCTCTGCCTGGGCCATGGTCTGATACACCTCTTGGGCCGAGGCATTAATCGCCACCGTTTTGGCGTCATACATCTGCATCGCCAGCTTGGGATAAAAACCGATGCCCACAATCAGCACTAAGAAGCAGGCCGCAATCATCACCTCTCGGAAGGTTGCATCCTCAAACTTGGACTGACCAGGCAATTCGCAGTTGTTGCCGAAGCAGACCGGGGCCTGATTTCCTTGGTTTTTCAAGTTGAGATCATTGATATCGCAGGAGGGCAGGATATCGCAGACCGGCAGCGCCTCAGCGGCATAAAACACCTGGCGCAGCATCGAGAGCAAGTAGATCGGCGTCAAAATCAACCCCACTGCAGACAAGCCCACCATCGCGATGCGGAAGGTCTCACTGTAAGCACCGCTGGTGGTAAAGCCCACAAAAACTGCCACCTCACTGGCAAACCCGCTCATGCCCGGTAAGGCTAGAGACGCCATAGCCGCCATGGTGAACAGGGCAAACACCCGTGGCAAGGCCTGCCCAATGTTGCTCATCTCGTTCATCATCATGGTGTGGGTGCGATCGTAGGTGACCCCGGCGAGGAAGAACAGCACCGACGCAATCAGCCCGTGGGAGAGCATTTGCAGCAGCGCCCCGCTAATCCCTAGATCGGTGAAAGAGGCAATCCCCAGCAACACAAAGCCCATGTGGGAGACCGATGAGTAGGCGAGGCGGCGCTTCATATTAGTTTGGGCAAAGGAATTCAGCGCCCCATAGACGATGTTGATCACGCCGATGATCGCCAGAATCGGTGCGAAGTAAACGTGAGCGTGAGGTAACAGCTCCAGGTTGAGGCGAATCAACCCGTAACCGCCCATTTTCAACAACACCCCGGCTAACACCATAGATACCGGAGAGGACGCTTCTCCATGGGCATCCGGCAACCAGGTATGGAAGGGGAAAATCGCCAGCTTCACCCCGAAGGAAATCAGTAATGCGGCATAGAGCACGAGTTCGAGGCCAAGCGGGAATGACTTGAGATGCAGTTGGGCAATATCAAAGGTCACCCAGTCACCGTAAAAGGCCATGGCCAGCGCCGCCACCAAGATAAAGATGGATGAAATGGCGGTATACATCAAAAACTTTGTGGCCGCGTAGCGCCGGTTTTGCCCACCCCAAATGCAGACCAGCAAATAGACGGGGACCAGCTCCACCTCCCACATGATGAAAAACAGCAGCAGATCCTGAGCGACAAAGACGCCAATCTGCGCTGCGTAAAGCACCAGCATCAAGCCATAGAACAGTCTGGGTCTACGGTTGACTCGCCAGGCCGCGAGCATCGAGAGCGTCGTCACCAAGCCCGCCAATAGCACGAGTGGGGCAGACAGCCCGTCTACTGAAACCGTCCAGTTCAGGCCAAAAGACGGGAGCCAGGGAAAGGTTTCGACGATTTGAAAGTCGGCCCGACTGGGATCGTAATGGGTCCAGAAGATATAGCCCATCAGCGCTAGGTCAAGCGCCCCAACCCCGATCGCGTACCAGCGAATCAGGTTGTTGTTGGTGCCGCGCACGATGGGCAAGAACGGCATAAACAGCGCTGCGACCAGGGGCAGCAGGATCAAAATTGTGAGCCAGGGGACTTGGTGAGCGATCGCCATAGCAGTTGAGGATGGGAGTGGACCTAATTGGGCCGATAACACCGTGGCCTTGGCAATTCCGCTCTCAAACACTGATGGAGAGAATGTTTCAGACAATCGCGCCAAAGTAATGCTGGGCTGACTGAAACGCCGAATTCCTTTACCCTAAAGTCGCAGCGTCGGCCTTGTGAGGAGGCAAGCTTTCATAGACTAACGACTATGGAAAACGAAAAACCATTAACCTCACTCTATGATTAAAGCACGCTACGGTACCGCTGCTCCGAATATTTGTGATCGTCGCCAACAGGAAAACTTATTCTGTCTGGACATTAGGGTGGAAGAGGCCCCAAGACGGTAAGGCACTCCGCTGCTTCATGCGCCGACCGTTCAGCAAGATATCGCTTAAGTCGTACAGGTTGAGAGTCAGAGGAAGCTGAAATCGATGGTTGATAGGGAAGAAATCATTACGAAGACGGCAGCCGTCTTTAATGCTGCCTCTGATCACTTTGATGCGCCAGCACTATCGTTCTGGAACCGCTTTGGGCAACAAACGGTTGATCACCTGTCGCTCAGAGCTGGCGATCGCGTTTTAGATGTGTGCTGCGGGACGGGGGCTTCTGCAATTCCCGCTGCGGTCTCTGTCGGTCCTACGGGGCAGGTGCTGGGCATCGATCTGGCTGAAGCTCTAATGGCGCTGGCGCGTGCAAAGTCCCTGAAGCGAGGCTTGAGCAATATTGAGTTTCGATATGGTGATTTTGAAAATCTAGGATTACCTGACGAGAGTTTCGATGCAATTGTCTGTGTCTTCGGGATTTTCTTTGTGCCAGACATGGTGGCCGCAATTCAAGAACTGTGGCGGATGCTTCGACCTGGCGGGAAACTTGCCATTACCTCCTGGGGAGAGCATATCTTTGCACCAGCAACTCAGGTATTCTGGCGTGCGATTGAGGCTGAACACCCAGACTTCGTAAGAAAGCCGATGCCCTGGGAGCAAATTAACAGTCCTACTTCACTTCAGTCTTTACTAGAAGCCGGGGGGGCCACAGAGGTACAGGTTTTCGCAGAAGCCGCTACCCACGAACTCTCTTCCCCAGAAGACTGGTGGACCATGGCTTTGGGCGGTGGGTTTAGAGGCTTAATCGACCAGCTTGATCCAGCCGGAAAAGAACGGGTTCGGCAGGCAAATCTAGGATTTCTGCAGGCTAACAACGTAGATTCACTGCAGGTGGATGTCTTGTATGCGATCGCGCAGAAATAACGCATCAAGAATCCAGAACTGTACCGGTACGCTCTGGCCTGTTTGAGCAGTTTTCTGCAGGATTGAGCAACAGCAAATAAGCTGTGAGCTAAATGGAGTGCCTGTAGGGGTTCCGATTTGGACGTTTGCTCACAGTACCAATGGTTCGACTCACCGTTGCTAATGCCCTCAAAACTTTAGAGGAATGCGATCAGCCCTTTAAAGAAGTCTTTGACCACGGTTCCCTGGTGGTCGAAATCTATAAACCCGATCGCGTTGACCCCCAGCAGCCCCACAACCGCGACGAAATTTATGTGGTAATTTCGGGGTCCGGCTATTTCGTCAATGATGAGAGCCGCGACCCCTTTGAACCTGGGGAGGTGCTGTTTGCCCCCGCCGGAGCGGTGCACCGATTTGAAGACTTCACCAACGACTTTGCCACCTGGGTCTTCTTCTATGGGCCTAAAGGGGGCGAGGCTAATGGATAAGTACATCCTCACCCAAGCCGAAATCGACGCCTACCCCGGTATCCAAAAGACCCACTTCTTAAACGAGAACGCCCAGCGGGCCAATAAATCCCTGGGCGACTTAACCGGTTTAACTGGCTTGGGCTTTCACATTATCGAGGTCCAGCCCGGTCACGACTCCACCGAGTTGCACCGGCATCACCACGAAGACGAATGCGTTTACATCCTAGAAGGGGAAGCCGAGGCGACTATCGGTGAGGACACACATCCCGTCAAAGCCGGTGACTTCATCGGTTATCGCGCCGGGGGTGAGCCCCATGCCCTCAGAAATAGCGGCAGCACCGTACTCAAATGCATCGTGGTCGGTCAGCGCCTAGACCATGACGTGGGGGACTATCCCAACCTCAAAAAGCGGATCTATCGCAACAAGGTCATGAAATGGAACCTGGTGGATCTTGAAAATGTCACCGAACCCCTCGCAGGTAAAAAGGCATAGCCCAGACTATCTCCCCAGCACCCCCTCTCCCCAAAGTGCGCGTCCCCTATCCCGGTCGCTGAATAATTTGCTCTAGAACCCGCTGCTTGGTTTTGGGATTAATGCCGATCAAGCGCACGTAGTCTTGGGGGTGACGGTTCAGACAGTTCTCCAACTCGGTGACAGCAGCTTGCACATCGGTGGTTTGCACGGTCGAGCAGCCCTGCCAAGCATTGGCTCGAAAGTGACGGCGATCGGCATATTCCATACCCACTCGATAGCCTTGACCAAAGAGACTCCGCACCTGATCTACCACATCAGTTTCGAGCTGCGGAGCAGAGGGCGGGGCCGGGGCTACTGGCGGCTGGCTAGGAGCTGCTTGAGGGCTCGCTCCGTCAGATGGCGTTGAATATTCACGATAGAAAGGCTTTTCGACGGGCGCAACCGGCTGGCTGCGTTCTCGCAGAGCACGATTATATTGATCTGCCAAACGCATCTCTTGCAATCGCCGCTGTTCTGCAACCATTTGCTCACCCACAGCGATCAGGTGCTCCAGGGTGAAGTTGGGCTTCTCGAAGTGAATAGGCGTGGCGCTATTCACCACCCGCAGCGATACATTCGGCAGACCGACGGAGTGGATAAAGTCGCGCACCTGTTCGTCATAGAGACGAGCCCGCAGGGCGCTGTAAAAGTCGATCGCTTGACCGGTGAAGGTATTCACCAGGGTTTCAATGGCGTTGGCAGGCAAATTGTCGGGGGCAAAGATACCGCCCACGATGCCAACGCGATCTGGGCGATCAGGCTGCCAATAGAACTTTTCCATACGACCATCCCGCACCAACGGCTCATACAGGGTCGAGAAGTCATTACCGGTGACAATGATCGGGACCCGCTGGATGGGCTGATCGTCGTAGCTCCCTGGCAGTTGAACATTGGTGGGATTGTCGGCAATGTTCATCAAGGTGTTGTTGACCAACTGAGTATTGACCGTGTACTGGGTCATGGCGTCAAACCGCCCTGCCCCGGCATCCAGGTCATTGATCATCAAAACCGCCATGACGCCGCGCACCTTCACAAGTTCGGCGGCTTCGCGATAGCGCAGTCGAATCAGACGGGCCGGATCGCCCGCATCAGGGCTCTCTAGTTCTCCCCCTGAGATGGCGACCACTTCGATGCCCATACGTTCATAAACCAGGTCGCATTGAAAGGTTTTGCCCTCGCCCTTACGACCATGGACGCCCAAAATCAACGGCACCCTCACCCCTGGCAGGCCGAGGTAGTTCTTGGTGATGTGAACAGCAAGCTTGTCGAGGAAGCGAGGGGAGATGTAGTAAGCCATGGAGGCAAGCAGACGGGCAAGGCATGGTCTCCTTCACGATACAGGGCGGTGGTTCGGGAGAGATGGGTCATTTTCAAGGCGCTGTGCTTTATGGTGAAAGGCAGACTTTAAAGACGGCGGGCCATGCTAGCGAAGCGTATTCTTCCCTGTTTAGATGTCAAAGCAGGGCGAGTGGTGAAAGGGGTTAACTTTGTGGACCTCAAGGATGCGGGAGACCCGGTGGAGTTGGCTCAAGCCTACAACGATGCCGGTGCAGACGAACTGGTGTTTTTAGACATCACCGCCACCCACGAAGATCGCGACATTTTGCTAGACGTGGTTTACCGCACCGCTGAGCAGGTATTTATTCCCCTTACGGTGGGGGGCGGCATTCAAAGCTTGGACAAAATCAAGCAGCTTTTGCGGGCGGGTGCCGATAAGGTCAGCATTAACTCAGCCGCAGTGCGGGACCCCGATCTGATTAATCGGTCCAGCGATCGCTTTGGTCAGCAGTGCATCGTGGTGGCGATCGATGCCCGTCGCCGCCCTGACCCCAACAACCCCGGCTGGGATGTCTATGTACGAGGTGGGCGCGAAAATACTGGGTTAGATGCCCTGGATTGGGCCAAGAACGTGGTGGAGCGGGGGGCTGGAGAACTACTGGTCACCAGCATGGATGCCGATGGCACCCAGGCGGGCTATGACCTGGAATTAACGCAGGCGATCGTCGATCGTGTCGCGGTACCGGTGATTGCATCTGGGGGAGCAGGCACCTGCGACCACATCTATGAAGCCCTAACCGAGGGTAAAGCTGAGGCAGCATTGCTAGCTTCCTTGCTGCATTATGGCCAACTCACCGTCGCCGAAATCAAAACGCACCTACAGACCCACGGTGTCCCAGTGCGGCAATAGCAACGCACTTTTTTAAATTATGTTAAGTTAATGAGAGGTGTATGTTCTCTTGTTGGAGTTCTTTGCAGAATAATGCTTCTGCTTATACTAATTGTTGTCGTTGCTTTAGTGGCTTGGGCGCTGCGCTTGATGGAACAGGCGCTCCAGAGTCAAGAGTTTTCGCTGATGTTAGCTGGCTTTTTGGTAGCCTCTTCAGCGGCAGCAATGATGACGGTTTATTTTTTGATGGGACATTATGTCAGCTATATCCAAGCCGGTCCCATCACCTCTGACGTGGTTTATGACCGTCAGGCTAACACTTCCACTGCGCAGCAATTAGCGGCCACCGATGCCCTGCCGGTGGAATGGTTGAGTGGGATGGCTGAACTGTCACCCGAGTAAACGACGCCCTACGTGCGGCTAAGTATAGGGAGCCTCATCGTTGAACAACTCCTCAAAATTTGGGTAACTTGCCTGGGTGTGGGTTAGCGCAAAAGCGCGGTCCAGGTTCCTGAACCGACGATTCCATCCACTAAGATACGAGCATCTTGTTGAAAAGACTCAACGGCGGCTTCGGTCTGCTCACCAAAGACGCCATCTAGAGCACCGTTGTAAAAGCCCAGGCTTTGCAGCCGGGTTTGTAACCGCGTCACGGCTGGGCCGTAGTCTCCCAATCGCAAAGTGGGCAAATCTATGGGCGATTGCTCCACCGTAGATGCGGCAGGGTTGGTATCGGCCTGTGGCGGCGGGGTCACCGGCACTTCCGGCGGCGTGAACTCCGTGGATGGAGTTGGCAGCAGCCGCTCCCAGGTGGCAGGGCCGACAATCCCATCGGCGGTCAGCCCCACATCCCCCTGAAAGGCTTGCACAGCAGCTTCAGTTTCAACGTCAAAGCGACCGTCCACGGCATGGGAGTGGTATCCCAACAGGGACAACATCGCCTGAACCTCTTCAACGACTGCACCTTCATCTCCCAATCGAATCGTGGGGCGCAGTTCCGTTTGCGCCAGCTCCTGTACAGAGGCTTCCTGAGCCAGCACGGCAGGTAGGGGTACTACCACCAGTCCCAAAGTGGCAGCCCATAAACCGATCAGCCATCGCCCTCCCTGCTTTCTAGGGGGGTAGGTTGACTGGGGAGAAGCTCCGGTTGATGGGGTTGCATAGGGGATAAGGGGATGGGGCTGCAACATGGGTGCCAATAGGATCACGGGGACAATGGTTACGCGGACCGCAACGCAGTCATTTGCGGTATCTCACATTCAGGATCACATTCAGGAAATCTAACGCTCAAAAACGAGGTTCCATATAGACTACCTCGGACTTTTAGAAACGAATGCGGAGGCATTGTGGAATTTTCTCGACGGGAACAGTTTCAGGCGGTGCTGGTGGGTATGGCAGTGGCGGATGCAGCCGCTCACGGCAAAATTGCGGCACTGTGCCGCAATGCTCCAACCTTACCCGCTGTCTCCCCCTGGGCTCCAGCGTTGATCCAGGTGGCGCGTCAGTTAAGTTCAGGAGCCAACCGCGTCGCGGTTGATGCAGCGGTTCAAGATGCAGCAGTTCAAAACGATTCGGAACTCATGCAGGCCCTGATCCAAGTGCCGATTTTGTTGCGGCATGTAGACGATCCGGTTGAGCCGTGTTTCGAGATCGCGGCGCAACTCGGATTGCCAAACCACAACCGAGTCCTCACAGCCCAACTGCATCAACTTCTACAAATCCTGCTCAGGCATCCTCAAGATCAATCCCTATCCATGGGATTACGAACCCTTGAGGTTTGGTCCGCTGCCCTGCCTCCTCAGGCCGCATTGACCCGCGCCCTAAGGTCTGTTGTGCAAACCGCCGGAGACTTTCGCCTGGCAATTACTACGACTGTGTCCCTAAATTCGATGCTGCCTCTGGTACTGGTAGGGATGATTTGCACAGCTTTGCGAGGCTTCGCAACCATACCGACGACTTGGCGACAGGCGCTACTCCCGGTGCAGGGGTCTTCTTGGTATGCAGACCGCTGGGGGTTGACCGACGAGATGGCACTGCGGCGGATTGCAACGAATCTCTGGCAGGTCTGGGCCGGACTATGACCCATGAGCGTCTTACCTCAGCCCAATCCTCAAGATCGTTATAATCGTTTAAATAAATACGTAATTGATGCATCTTAAAGGCTTGAGAAGTGCTAATTTTCGCGGCCCTTTACTTTGCCAAGGGCACCCGTTGAGCCAGTGGGCATCTGTTTGCAAATCTGTCGCTTGCAAACAGATGTTATTTGCAAATCTGTCACAATCATCGGATTAAAGCGCTATGGGGGAAGTGCCCTCAGGACGTGAATAAGACATGAAAGGATTCTGGTGGCGGATTAAAAGTCTTGACCGTTGGCGCGGACAATTGCACCGCCTAAACCACTGGCTGGCTGAGCATGAAACACCGGCGCTGGGCTAGAAGGGGCAATCACAGTCTCGCCGATTGGGACAGCGATTGCCGTGGCAGCAGTCCTTTCCCCCCAGCACGGTCCCGCCCGTCCAGCGATCGCGCACCCACGAGGTCCACGGCAACTGGTTACCCCCCTCCGCTGCGGTGGCGTTATCGACGCTCACCTTAACTGCCGCCATGGGACAACAGTTTTATCGACAGCCCACCTTACAAGTAGGGACCGTTGCCCCCAATACCGTGATTGCCCCTGCGGAGGCCACCGTAACCGACACCGAGACTACCGAAGCCCAGCGAACTGCGGCCCGCAATGGGGCAACGCCCGTGTTGGTGGTGGATCAGGCCAAAAATGAGCAAATTCAAACCGCCCTTAAAACGCTTTTACAAGAGGCTTCGGCCCTGCGCCGACAGGCTGGGGAATTTCCTTTTTCGGCGACCAACCGCTTAGCCACAAATACCCAAATCTACCTGCGCAGAGCCTCGCCAGAAGATTGGGAAACTATTCAACCATGGGTTGATCAGGATCGTCCGGCGATTGATCAGGCCGCTACAGAACTGGCTCAGAATCCTTCCTTCGGGCGGCTTTCCCCGACGCAGCAGCAGGTGGTCGCCGATTTACTCCAATATTCACAGACAGAACGCACAGCGCTTCTAGCCCAAATCATCACGGCCCGAGCAGACTACCAACGCGCCCAAAGTGACTTACGCGCCCTTGTGGCTGAACCGGGCTCCCAGTTTCCCAATGATGAGGCATTTTTACACCTCCCTGACGCCCGCTGGGGCGAGGTCCAGGTTGCAATCCAAACCGCGCTGGGGCGGATCTTAAGTCAAGGGATTGCCCCAGGGTTGTCCTCAGAAACCCTTCGGCAGGCCAGCTTGGTCCACCTGAATGATGCGATTCCGTCGAGCCTTGAGAATTTTGCGGCATCCCTACTGGTGGCAGTTCTCGAAACCAACTTGGTAGAAGATCCAGCCCAAACGCGACAGCAAGCCGAAGATGCGGCTGAACAAGTGCCAGAGGTGATCGTCAGCGTCCAGAAGGGGGAGGTGATCGTTCGGGCTGGAACGGTAATCGACCAAAGCATGTTTGTGCTGTTGGATGAATTTGGTCTCAGCCAACGGCGACTCAACTGGGTTGGATTTATCGGGTTTGGTTTCTTAGTGGGGGGCGGAGTTGCCATCTTCTTGCTGGCGGAGCAAACGGTGCGTCCAGCCCTACGCTGCCGTGACCATGGCTTGATTTTTTGCATGCTCTTGGGGGTCTCGGGCCTGAGCGTGTTGGGGTTGGCGGCCTACAGCTTGCCCGCGGTGGGGTTACTGATCAGCAGCTTTTATGGGGCGACCCTGGGTACAACGGTGGTGGGGCTATTGGCGATCGCCCTACCCGTTGGTACCGGCATTAGCCTGATTCCCCTGATTGCCTGCACCGCTGGGGCCTTAGTCAGCAGCCTATTGGCCCCGAGGCTACGCTCCCGAGAAGAGTTGGCCCTCTTGGGGGGCGTGGTTGGCGTGATCCAGGGGGGGGTTTATTTAGCCATGACCTGGGTTCTGAGCCCAGTATCGGCAGCCACCTGGTATCTACCCCTGACGGGGGCTGCCCTGCAAGGAGCCTACGGCCTGATCTCAACCATTGCCGCCCTGGGATTGAGCCCCTATCTTGAGCATTTATTTGATTTGATCACACCGACCCGCCTAGCCGAGTTATCAAATCCCAATCGTCCCCTCCTTAAGCGGCTAGCGTCAGAGGCCCCAGGCACCTTCCAGCACACGGTGTTTGTGGCCTCGTTGGCAGAGTCAGCGGCCCAGGCCCTCCATTGCAATGTCGAGTTGGTGCGGGCCGGGACGCTGTATCACGACATCGGCAAGATGCATGATCCCCTGGGCTTTATTGAAAATCAAATGGGAGGACCAAATAAACATGATCAAATTAACGACCCCTGGCAAAGTGCGACGATTATCAAAAAGCACGTGACTGAGGGGTTGGTGATGGCCCGTCGTTGCCGGTTGCCTAAGGCTCTCCAGTCATTTATCCCTGAGCATCAGGGCACGATGCTAATCAGCTACTTTTTCCACCAGGCTAAAGAGCAAGCCTCTACTGATGAGGGCGCGCCAGAACTGCCCGTGAAGGAGCAGGACTTTCGCTATGACGGCCCGATTCCGCAATCGCCAGAAACAGGTATTGTGATGCTGGCAGATTCCTGTGAGGCCGCGCTGCGATCGCTCAAAGACGCCACCCACGAAGAGGCCCTAGCCATGGTCAACCGCATCCTCAAAGCCCGTTGGCGCGATCGACAACTGGTTGATTCGGGGCTGACCCGTGAACATATGGCGGTGATTGCCCAGGTGTTTGTGCAGGTCTGGCAGCAGTATAACCACAAGCGAATTGCTTACCCCAAAGACAGCTTTAAGCCCATTAATCCCCTATCCCAGACAAACGCTGATAGGCCAGCTTGAGGGCTGATTCATCGCCCACATTGCCAGGAAACAGCACCACCGGCAGCGCCGGGAATTGGGGATGATCGGATGAGGTAATCACGACCGAGCACCCAGGTACGATTTGCCCCAGTAGCCGCGCTTGCACCAAGGCTAGGCCATCGCTGAGGGTGTCATTTGAGGTGATGCCGCCCTTGCTGATCAAAAAGCCAAGGGTTTGGGGCAGTCCCCGCAGAATATCCATCAATAAGGTGGAGACCTGCTGGCCAAAGGCTAAGCGGGTGGCGGCATTATCAAAGGTGAGTTCCTTGCGGCTGGTATAGATGACTGGAGTCTTGCTCTGCCCATGGGCATCATAGGCTTTAGCCAGCACTGCATCCAGCAGGTCCTTGTGGGTGGCGGCATCTGGGGATAACAACTGCTGAATATCCACCTCAATCGCCACGGTGTCTGGAGCTGTCAACAGCACCTGCAACTGCTGGGTGGTTTTTTGCACATGGGACCCCACCAACACCGCCCCAGGCTGCCCTTTACGGCGGTATTGGGCCATGGCAGTGGGGGCAACCGGCTGGGGCGGTAGGGCCGCTAGGGCGGTGAGTAAGCTGGCTGCACTCCGAAACAAAAATCGCTTGCCCTGGCGGGCAGCGTTCAGCACCGCTTGAGCAAACTGGTCTAGGTCTGATTGCTGTTCTCCATCTACCGCGACGCAGGTGTTGTTAGCCAGGGCCATTAGGCGATCGCCACATCCTTGCCTTACGTCAGACAAAGTCAACCGCTCGACCGCATCGGCGGAAATACGCCCCTGGGTTTTCTCCGCCACATAGTCTGGCAGATAGCTGTGGTGGTAGCCAAAGACAGAGTCCTGGGCAAATTCGGTTTCATGGGCGGGGACAGGCACACCGGCCTGAACGACATAGTGGGTGCTGTCTCGCGTAATTCGTCCCCCTTCAAAAAATGCAGGGACCAGAAAGTGGGCGTCAAAGGGGCCAATCGCTGCGGCAATCACATCGGTTTCGATCGGATAGTGTCCCCGCAGGGTCGAGTCAGACCGGCTCACAATCAAAAAGTCATGGATATTGGCTTGGGCAATGGCCTGGTTGAGATTTTGGCAAACCTCCTCAGTGACCGCCCGAGCCCTCTCGGCGGGCAGGGCTCGGGTATTGGTCAAAATGAAGACAATCGGGGATGCATCCTGTAAGGCTGAGACCAGCGTTGCCACATCCCACTGCAGCAGCAGTAGACAACTGTGGACCGTTTGAGACCCCGTCGGGTCATCATCCAAAACGATAATCTTCGGTTCGGCAGGCATGGGCTTTCCCCCGGTGTCAGTGGATGAACGAGGTTTTCGCGTCAAGTTCAATCGTCGCGATCTCTGATAGTGCGTTGTTATTGACTTGTGAAAAGCTTACCGGACAAACGTTACAGCACTTGCACCCCAACCATGGCTGGGCGGCATGAGCATTTTTTATGGACAAGATTGGGATTCTTCACCCGCTCTATGTAGAGACGCCTAGGGCGCGTCATCAATTATGGGTGAAAGTCTTGCTGGGCAGGTTTACCGCGCCCGCCCCCATAACATTGCCAGGGGCTGCAACCGTTGCACCACAAGGATTCTAGTTTTAATTGATGACAGCCCCTAGAGCGCGTCAGCGAACTATCGCCGAGACGATCGGGTCAGGCGCTTATCCCGGCGGTTAAAGACCTTTAAAAACGGCAATCGACTCCATATATTTTGAGGCTTGATACGATTGCCGAGCTGCTCAATCGTGCTGGGTTTCGTCTCTTCCTGGGGTTTTGGCTCACCGCCAGGGGTCTGCCACCAAGCCGATACCGTGCCCCCTGCCAACCCTGCGATCGCGCCAAAGAACACGCTGGGAACAACGGTATATCCCAGCAGCAAAAATACGAATAGGAATAATAGCCAAAGCCGCAGGGCGACTGGAACAATTTTGTCAGGCACGTTTCAGAGGGAAGATTCGCCGTGAAGCAAGCATTCAGGACCTCATCAGTCAGGGTAACTCACAGATGGCCCTGTGGCTCTGTTGTATCGTGCCTAACCCTGGGCTTCAACCGTAAGGTGCGCTGCAACGTTTGTTAAACGCACAAGATTTTACCTACTCGTTCATAGACTGTCTGAATGTTGGCAACGATGAGCGTTTTGCGGCATTCACAATCCAGACTCTTAAAACCGCAGAGCAGCTCATAATAAAAGAAATCACTGTGGTTTTCCTTGGCCAGATCGATGTCTGCCATCGGTCTATAGATCGCTTAGAGCCAGGAAACGCCGCATTAAACACAGACTGTTAGGTATTCATGCTGGATCGGATTCGGGCGATCGCCACCAAACTCTCCCCTCGCCTCATCGAGATTCGTCGCCATTTACATAGTCAACCCGAACTGAGTGGGCAGGAATATCAAACCGCCGCCTATGTGGCCGGCGTCCTGTCTTCATTTGGCTATAAACCCCAGGAACTGGTGGGTAAAACCGGGGTGGTGGCCGACCTGCCGGGCCCAAACCCCGATCAAGCAAAATTGGCCATCCGCACCGACATGGACGCCCTGCCGATTTGGGAGCGACTTGATTTGCCCTTTATCTCCCAAAAACGTGGCGTGATGCATGCTTGCGGCCATGACGTTCACACCACCGTAGGATTAGGAACCGCTATGGTGCTGGCAGAGCTGGAACAACCGCTACCCGGTCCAATACGGTTTATTTTCCAACCGGCTGAAGAGACCGCCCAAGGGGCGCGCTGGATGGTCAAGGACGGGGTGATGGCGGGGGTAAGTGCCATTTTAGGGGTGCATGTATATCCTTCAATTCCAGGGGGATGTATCGGCATTCGTCATGGGGCCTTAACCGCCGCCGCTGATGATCTCGAAATTATGATTGTGGGAGAATCCGGCCATGGCGCCCGCCCCCACGAGGCAACGGACGCCATTTGGATTGCCGCCCAGGTGATAACGACTTTGCAACAGGCCATTAGCCGCACCCATAACCCACTCCATCCGGTGGTGCTGACCATTGGCCAAATCGAAGGGGGACGTGCCCCCAATGTGATTGCTGACCAGGTGAAGCTGACCGGTACGGTGCGATCGCTCCACCCTGATACCCGCGACGAGCTGCCCACCTGGATTGAAGGGATTGTGGCTGGGGTTTGCAACCCCTACGGCGCTAAGTACCAGGTCAACTACCGTCCTGGGGTACCCTCTGTGCAAAATGATCCAACCCTGACTCAACTGACCGCCCTCTGTGCCGAAGAGGTCTTGGGCCTAGATCATGTCCAGCTCATTCTTGAGCCTTCTCTTGGGGCCGAAGATTTCTCGGTCTACCTGGATCACGCCCCCGGCACCATGTTTCGCCTTGGCGTCGGTTTTGAAGACCAGTCCAATCCTCCCCTGCACCACCCCAAGTTTCAGGTGAATGAAGCCGCGATTTTGCCCGGTGTCATGACCTTGGCCCATGCCGCCTGCCGCTATTGGCAGACGGATGTATAAAACGCCAACTTAAGCGCTTTGCTTGAGGCTGCCATCCATGGGTCTAGGCCCTTAACAGTATGATGGGGCAAGTGCGGCAATGATTGTCCAGCAAGCCTTTCACCCTTTATTAATGACGTGATCTCGGTCCAGGTCGAGCCCTAAGTCCCTGGCAATTCACCCCTGCTATCCAACCCTTAATGTCTGCCTTTCCTATGAATGACTCGATTTCGGCTGCGCCTCCCATTCCTCTGGTTCTTGTCACCGCCGAGCAGATCTCAACCCACTGCACCCCAGCCCAACAGGCTTGGGTCGAAGCCAATAATTTTCGAGCTGATCCAGGGGCTATGTGCTTGCTGCCAGGCGCGACGGGCGAAATTGAGCGGGTTTTAGTGGGACGAGGGAAAAGGCTCAGTACTTGGTCCCTGGCCAAGTTACCCCAAACCCTGCCAACCCAACACCGCTACACCTTGGCAACGGCGGTGACTCCAGAGGACGCCACCCATTTAGGGTTGGGATGGCGACTCGGACAATATCGCTTTAACCGCTACCGCGATCAGGCCCCCGCACCCATTGCCGAACTGGTTTTACCCGAACAGGCCGATGTGGCCTACATCGATGCCGCTGCGGAGGCCGCGTATTTGGCTCGGGACCTAATTACAACCCCTGCCAATGACATGGGTCCTGCCCAACTAGAAGAAGCAGCCCAAGTCCTAGCCGTCACCTATGGTGCCGATTTGACAGTGATTACCGATAGCGGTTTAGAGGTGCAAAATTACCCACTAATCTACGCGGTTGGTAAAGCCAGCGTGAATGCGCCTCGACTTTTAGACCTGCGCTGGGGTGATTTTGAAGCCCCTAAAGTCACCCTGGTGGGTAAAGGGGTGTGCTTTGATTCGGGCGGGTTAGATCTGAAATCGGCCCAGGGCATGAAGATGATGAAAAAGGATATGGGCGGCGCAGCCCACGTCCTGGGCTTGGCCCTGATGATCATGAAGCTGAATCTGCCGGTGCGATTGCGAGTGCTGGTCCCTGCCGTAGAAAACAGCGTTGCCGGTAATGCCATGCGCCCGCTGGATGTGTTGCCCTCCCGCAAGGGTATGACGGTGGAAGTGGGCAATACCGATGCCGAAGGACGATTGGTCTTAGCCGATGCCCTTTGGGAGGCAACCCGTGAACAACCGGAACTGTTGGTTGATTTCGCCACCCTGACCGGAGCCGCTCGGGTAGCCTTAGGGGCGGAGCTACCCGCCTTTTTCTGTAATCACGGTGAGACGACGGCAGCGCTGCAAGCGGTGAGCCAGTCCGGAACCGATCCCCTCTGGCAGCTCCCGCTCCATGAGCCCTATCGCGATTTACTCAATAGCAAAGTGGCCGATATCTCGAATATTTCTGGCGGATCCTATGGTGGGGCGATTACCGCTGCCCTGTTTTTGCAGGAATTTGTGAAGCCCGATATTCCCTGGATTCACATCGACGTAATGGCCTGGAATACCCGGAGTTTGCCCGGTCGTCCCGAGGGGGGAGAGGCGATGGGACTGCGGAGTATTTTTGAGCTGATCCGTCAGAAATTTGCGGGCTGAGGATGGGCCACTAGGGGCTGTGGACAATCAAGGTCAGACTTCCTGATATGAGAGCGTTACAGCCCCTAGCCTGATTCAGTAAAGCGGGCGTGGTCATGCCCACCCAGTAGGGGTTTCGTTATTAATTGTCCACACGCCCTAGACCTCCACTGAGATCTGAATCCCCTGATATGGTCAATACCGCAAAGCTCGCGGTATTGACCATATCAGCCACTCTGATCACCAAACAGGTGATCTAAAATCCGATGATTTTCCACCTGTAGCCCCCTTACCTCAGTCTGCATTTCAGCAATTTGTTCTGCTTGGGTGGCAAACATACCGACCACCTCACTGATACCGTCCCTGAGTTGGTCAATTTGCCGTCCCTGTTCGGTGGTTTGCTGCTGCTGCTGTTGGATAGCCAACAACATTGTTTCTGCAAGGGCCTCTAGCCGATCCAGGCGAGTCTCTTCGGTGGCCATACATCCCTCTAAGACAGTGACCTGATCCTATCCCCAAAAAAGAAAATTGCCTGACACCATAACGCCCCCGGGGTCAGGCATTAACCTGTAAGGACGCTTGCGTGACAAAGGCTGCAGTTAACCCAAAGTTGCCCCCTTAGGATTCACCGGTGACCTCTGCACGCGTTCTCCAGAATTAATTTCATTGTCGTCAGAATAGGTGGCAATGACTTCCCCAGATTTACGCAATCTGTCAAGGCATAAAATCTCAAGTCTGAGGCCACTTTCCGTAGAAGTACGTTTTCCTTTATGGGCGACGATGCTGGCGTTGCAAAGCTTGGCTGAGCTGAGCGCGATCGCGTCCACTTAAGCCCCAAATTAGATGGCGACTCTCTCGGATCAGCAGCGCGACGGTCATGCCCAAGCAGAGGCCGAGTCCCATGGCTGCAGGTCGATTAAACCCGAGCCCATAGCGGATTGCCGCCCAAGTGAAATAGGCGCTCAGCTGCTCAAAGGTGTGTCGCAGTCCCCACAAACTGGCGGAGCCCACCGTTAACCAGAGCCCCAGGGTGATTAGCCACCAACGCCTCGTCCAACGCCGCCAGAGTTGTTCGAGTTGGGCGGTTGAAAAAGGTTCTGCTGGAGAAATCGGAGCGGGCACGTTAGGGGCTTTCGTTGGCGGGCTCAGCAGGCTCGGCAACCTCAACCGTACCTTGGCCAGAGCGCTCTCGCCAGAGGGCCAGTAAGGTGCTGGCCACGAAAATGCTGGAGTAGGCCCCGGAAAGGAAGCCGATAATCAAGGCTAGGGCAAAGAACTTGAGGGTTTCTCCCCCAAACAGGACGATCGCCAGCAGGGTCAGAACCGTCGTTAAGGTCGTGTTGATCGATCTGGTCAGGGTTTGGTTAACGCCCTCATCGACAATGTCATCAATATGCCGTTCAGGATGGAGCTTGATGTTTTCGCGGATGCGATCGTAAATCACCACCGTATCGTTAACCGAAAAACCCACAATCGTGAGTAGGGCGACGATGAACAAGCTGTTCACCTCCACCTGCAGCAAGACCCCGAGCCAGGCAAATAGCCCCAGGGTCACAAATACATCGTGGAAGAGGGCAACGATGGCAAATAGGGCATAGTCGAGCTGGAAGCGCAAACTCAGGTAGACCACAATCCCTGCAAAGGCAACCAACAGGGCCAGCAAGCCCGAGGCAAAGAGCTGTTTGCCGATAACAGGTCCCACCGAGTCAATTTGGGTGGACTGGGGATCGAGCGGCCCGATGGCGGTTTCGAGGGATGCCTTTAGGGAAGTTTCCTCCTCTAGGTCGAGATTGCGGGTGCGGATAGAGACGCTTTGGCCCTCATTCCCTTCGACCTGAATCACGCTGGTTTCTAGATCTTGCTCAGCCAATACGGCTCTGACTGTGCCGGGTTCAATGGCCACATCGCAATTAGCAGCCGCGCAGTCGCGGGCCAATTGCAGACGGGTCCCTCCCACAAAGTCCAAACCGGGCCGCAGCGGTGCCCCAAATTGTTGAAAGCACAGCGCCATACCGGCCACACTCACCAACAACACGAGGCCAGAAATAATCCACCACAGGGACCGTTGCTGAATAATCTTTAGGGTCATTTTGAGTCAGTCTGGGGTAGACCAGGGCAAAAGAGTTCAGGTTTGCGGAGCTGAGGCAGACCCAACACCACAAACATCAGCAGGGTGCGGCTACAGGTAATGGCGGTAAACATGCTGATAATCACGCCGATCGCCAAAGTCAAGGCAAAGCCTTTAACTAGGCCCGCCCCTAGCCAAAACAGGGCTGCACAGGCAATTAGGGTGGTGACGTTGCTGTCGAGAATACTGGAGAAGGCTCGATAAAACCCCGACTCTACGGAGCGATAAAGGGTTTTGCCAGCTCGCAATTCCTCACGGGTTCGCTCGAAAATCAAGACATTGGCGTCTACCGCCATGCCGATACTGAGGATGAAACCGGCGATGCCCGGTAGGGTCAAGGTGACCCCTAGGATGTTAAATGCCGCCCACGTCAACAGGGCATAAACCACTAAAGCGATGTTGGCCAGGAATCCAGGCAGCCGGTAATAGGCCACCATGAAAATCAGCACCAAGATCAAGCCAGCGATCGCCGCGTAGAGGCTGCGTTGGATGCTGTCTCGGCCTAGGGTGGGGCCAACGGTGCGGGTCTCAACCACTTCCACCGGTAGCGGCAATGCACCCCCTCTCAGCTGAATCGCTAAGTCGCTGGCTCCTTCCGCATCGAAGCTGCCAGAAATAACCGCGCCGCCGCCGGTAATGCCGGTTTCGGCATATTGCACATCTACTGTGGGGGCACTGATCAAGCGATCATCCAAGAAAATGCCGATGCTGCGCCCCGTTCCGGCAATATCACGACTGATGGCGGCAAAGAGCGCAGAGCCCTCACCGTTGAACTCAATCACCACTTCCCAGCGGTTGGTATTGCCCATGGGGCGAGCAAAGGCGTCGGAAAGGCGTTGACCGGTCAGATCGGCGGGGTCAAAGAGGGCTTCGATCGCCGCATTACTCTCCTGAATAGCCTGCTGCACTACTTCAATCTCAGCGGTTTGGCTAGGGCTCGCGGCATCTGTGCCATCGGCTGCGGCTGAGTCATCAGTTGCATCGGGTGAATCTGGCTCGATCTCTGAGGGTTGCTCAATACCGCTCTGGAGAGCTGCCAATTCGACCCGATGCTGCTGCAAAATTTGGGTCTCAATAGCAAACTGTTGCTCGGTGCCAGAACTCTGGGCACGAAACTCCAGTCGTGCGGTTTCACCGAGGACGCGCCTGGCCTGGTCGGAGTCGCTCACCCCAGGCAACTGCACCAGCATTTGGTTTTGCCCCAACTGCTGGACAGAGGTTTCTGATACCCCAAGTTCGTTCACCCGCCCGGAAATCACGCTTTGAACTGCTTCTAAATCTCGCTGGGTGATTTCTGGAATCTCTTCCGTGGGTTGCACCAGTAGGGTGAGCTGGGTGCCGCCCCGCAAATCAAGACCCAGGCGCGTGGGAATCTGGCTGATAATCACCACCGAGGAGATCGCCAAGCCCAAAATCAATATCAGTAGTCCCCGTTGTTTACCAATCATGGATTACACCTGCAGGGCGATCATTTTTTCCACCGCCTCTTCAATTTGCTTGGGTTGGACGATGGTGAGACTCTCCATCAGGCCGTTGTAGGGTGTGGGGATGTCTTGGGACGACAGTCGCAGCACGGGGGCATCCAGTTCATCAAAGAAGCGATCGTTGATGGAGGCGATAATCTCAGCGCCGACCCCAGCGGTGCGCATGCATTCTTCCACAACGATGACCCGGTGGGTTTTGCGGATGGATTCGCCAATGGTGTCAAAGTCCAGGGGTTTCAGAGAAATCAGGTCAATCACTTCTGGATCAAACCCTTTTTTTTCCAATCCTTTCACAGCTTGGGTGACATGGTGGCGCATCCGGGAGTAAGTCAAAATCGTCACGTCTTTACCGGGCCGGACAATTTCAGCTTTATCTAAAGGCACCAAGTATTCGTGGTCAGGCAGGTCTTCTTTGAGGTTGTAGAGCAAGACATGCTCAAAGAACAGCACCGGATTGTTATCGCGAATCGCTGACTTCAGCAGCCCCTTGGCGTTGCGTGGGGTAGAGCAGGCCACAATTTTGAGCCCTGGCACCGCCTGAAAGTAAGCTTCGAGGCGCTGGGAATGCTCGGCCCCGAGCTGGCGACCCACCCCGCCTGGGCCACGAATCACCATCGGAATTTTGTAGTTGCCGCCGGAGGTGTAGCGCAGCATGCCGGCATTGTTGGCAATTTGGTTAAAGGCCAACAGCAAAAAGCCCATGTTCATGCCCTCAATGATCGGGCGTAACCCCGTCATTGCAGCCCCCACCGCCATGCCGGTAAAACTGTTCTCAGCAATGGGGGTATCTAAAACCCGAAACTCACCATACTTCTCATAAAGATCTTTGGTGACCTTATAGGATCCCCCGTACTGCCCCACATCTTCACCGAGGACAAAGACGGTATCATCTCGCCCCATTTCTTCGTCGATGGCTTCCCGCAGGGCATTAAACAGTAAAGTTTCGGCCATGGATTTTGATTCAGATTAAAGGTCTACGGGGTGAACAAGGCATTCGGGTCAAGATGTCTGCCGGTTGCTAAGGGCCAGGGCAACGCACCTGAGGGCGTAGCTTAATCGGCAAAGATATACCGATAGAGCTCATTGGCTTGAGGCTCAGGGCTCTGTTCTGCAAAGACAACCGCTTCATCGACCCTAGCTTGAATGCGCTGGCGAATGCCTTTGAGTTCAGTCTCAGTGGCTAGCTTTTGCTTGAGCAGATAGCGCTCAAATCGCTTCAGCGGATCGCGGGCCAGCCAGGCCTCTTTCTCATCTTTAGAGCGAAGTTCATCCGGGTCGGCCAAGGAGTGGCCCCGGAAGCGATAGGTAAGGCATTCAATCAGGGTGGGGCCTTCCCCGGCTCTGGCCCGCGCGACTGCTTCTTGGGCCACAGAACGCACCGCCAATAAATCCATACCATCGACCTCAACCCCAGGCATCTCAAACACGCTGGCCTTGCGATAGATCTCGGGCTGAGAGGTGGCGCGCTCATGGGCCATGCCGATCGCCCACTTATTATTTTCCACCACGAATAGGATGGGTAACTTCCAGAGGGCGGCCATATTCAAGCATTCAAAGAACTGGCCATTATTGGTGGTGCCGTCCCCAAAGAAGCAGGCGGTGACTTGGTCTGCATCTGCTTGCCCCAGGGCATCCCGACGATATTTGCTTTGGTAAGCGGCCCCAAGGGCCACCGGAATGCCCTCTCCAATGAAGGCAAACCCCCCCGAGAGATTATGATCCTCAGGCAACAGGTGCATGGACCCCCCGCGTCCCTTGCTGCAGCCGGTTTCCTTGCCAAATAGCTCAGCCATGACGTTATTAGCCGGGACGCCCGCGCTGAGGGCATGGACGTGATCGCGGTACGTGCTGCACACATAATCGTCGGAGCGCAGCGACTTGATCACCCCACTAGAAACGGCTTCCTGACCGTTGTAGAGGTGCACGAAGCCAAACATTTTGCCCCGATAGTACATTTCGGCGCATTTATCTTCGAAAAATCGCCCCAGCACCATGTCCTCGTAATAAACGAGGCCATCTTCTCGATTGATTTCGTCAGCCTTGGGCTGAAATACGGGGAGGGTCCGTTCCTGAGCCATGGGTTGGTCGTAATCCTGAGGGCATTCCAACTTTACACAATACCCAACAAGTGGCAGATCTGGGCAGTTGTTCGGTATAAATGAGCCCATCCTGCCTGTGATAGTGATGACTTGAGTTGTTTTGCAGAACCACTCACCCGACTCGAAAGAGTGGGGATCAGCTCAAGGTTTGGGTATCACAGCCTGACAAATCATGTCTGAACTGTTAAGGGATGCTCAAATTAGCCTCTCTTTCTCGGCAAGTCGGACGTATCATTAGAGCATTTCAAACGGCGAACCAGGGCCCGGGGGGCTTTCCCTATAATCCCCCTGGGTTAAGACGGCCGGGGACGGGAGGAGCCCAGGTCTGAACCCAAGCAACCGAGGAACCCGGTATGCCGCCTTCGGCTTGAAAAAAAAAAAAAAACAAACACTCTCAAGATATACAGAGTCTACACGCACGATAATGATTTTCTCACACCGCACACCC
>JBHJIP010000010.1:0-17908 GCA_050043365.1 Leptolyngbyaceae cyanobacterium | reverse complement strand
TCAATTTCTTGGTGAATACTCTGGCAGCCTTGGTGGCTTATACCTACCAGGAGAAGAAGCCTGCTTTAGACCTACAGGTTAAGGGCTTGAAGGCTTTACCCCCAGCTATTGTTTGAAGGCAAAGCCCGTCGAACTGACGTTTACCCGAGAGAAGTGCTCATAAAGCGTGGATAGTGCGTTCTCGGTCCTTAATCCAAAATCGAGTCGCGATCATTGTCGTAAATATGCAGTCGAGCGATGCCAGCGCGGTGAGGGCGATTGAGTTCGCCTGCGGGCTGGGCAACAACCTCAAAGAGGTAAACCCCCTCCCAGCGGGGGTTCCGAACCGGCTGTACGGCCAGCGTCACGTCTTGGCCTGGTTGTGCTGGGGTTTCTAGCTGAATCGTGATGACTTGTGTCTCTTGATCGTAGGCAGTTTGTGCCAGCGGAATGCTTTCGCCGCGATCGCCGGGTGTACCCCTAAACAGAGCCGTGTCGTCTAGGTGATAGCGAAGTAAATTAGCCCGCCCTTCGATTAGCTTGATTTCAAGGGTTTCTAAGGGTTCACCAGCGCCTTCTGGCAGGGTGAGGGTGAAATAATAGGTGCTGTGGCGATCGCTGGTCCGATTGCGCGTGGCGTAAAAATCAGTCAACCGGGGCGGCACCTCAAAAGCGACGGTGCCGTCCGCCAGTTGCACCGCAGCACTTTCATGGGCGGCGATACTCCCAAAGAAGATCGCTGTTCCTAAAAACAACCCTGTTAGCGATTTCATAACACTGGCCTCCTTTGGTTTGGACTCGCTGCTTGGCAGAAACACCTCAAACGGGAACCTTTGGCGCTATCGCTATTCTGGCAAATGTGAATCATCGAGGGCACCCACAAGGGGTGCCGCCACATCGGCTATCGCGAGGCGTCAACACTATAGGCAGGTATTTCTTTTTCAAGAAATGTCCTTATACCAATGAGAGCAGCGGATCAATTAAACGACGTCTGCTTTTGTGACCAGATGGGCTTCTAAGAACCAGAGGCGCTTGTCGATGGTGCGAGAAATCTCGGTGTAAAGGTCGGCGGTGTCAGCATCACCGGCGGCATCGGTCTGGTCAATCGCTTCACGCACATGCTGACCATAGGCGGCATAGCGCTCGGCCAGGGCCGTGATGTGCTCCTCGCCCTCGACGGCATCTAGGGGGTATTCCGGCAGGATAGAAACGTCAGCCGCAATGCGGGCCGTGCCTAGGGCGGTGCTTCCTAGCGCAGTGACGCGCTCGGCCACCATATCCACATACTCTTCCATCTCCCCTGCCATTTCGTCGAATAGCTCATGGAGCTGGAAAAAGTCTTTGCCTTTAACGTTCCAATGGGCCTGCTTAATCTGGGTTTTGAGGTCCAGGCTGGCAGCGAGAGTTTGATTCAAGATGGTCACCACCTGCGATCGCACCTCTTTAGGCAGGTCAATGCGGGTGGGATAGAAGCGGGCCGTCGTTTTTGTAGCGGTTGCAATCATGGGTTATCCTCCTAAAAAATCTGCAAAAAAGTCGAAGCGGGCCAAGCGTTCAGCCCAGTCATTTAGGGGCTGAATACATTCTGAAGGGAAGGCGGCGAGTACAGGCCATAACCGGACCTAACGCTCATTTTCAACCTCCCCTAAATCATACTCGGTATGAGTATGAGCATCAAGTCTTGTCATATTCCTGTATGGGTGATGGCGTTGGCAAAGACTCAAGATCCAGGGTCTCGTAGACTTGGTAGGCAGTAGGGGCCATGCCGAGATTGCGATAAGTGTTCTGGGCAGCCCTATTGTCTTGCTCAACATAGAGACGTAACCCGCAAACCTCACCCTGCGCTTGGGCCAGCTCATTCACAGTTTGATAAAGGCGACGAAAAATGCCCTGACGGCGATATGCAGGCTGGACATAAACGCTCTGGATCCACCAGAACAAGCCATTGCGCCAGTCACTCCATTCTGTGGTGATCAATAGGCAGCCCACCGGTTGATCTGAGGCAGTTGCCACCAGATAAAACCCCAGTTCTGGGCGGGCCAGCAATTGAGCCACTCCCGCCTGTACCGTGGGTGGATCGAGGACGCGATGCTCACTCTCAAGCGCCAGGGCCTGATTGAAGTGGGCGATCGCTTCAACATCTGTCGCGATCGCCCGTCGAATTTGAATGTCAGTCATTCGCCACCTTAACCGCCATAGGGCTGACCCAGCCGATCCACTGAAACATTCACTGATAGCGGCAAGCGGCCTGGGTTCTTGCGAGGTTCAGCCCCATAGCCAATGGGTAGCAGTAGGGCGATCTCAAGATTAGGCTGATCGGCAGCGCCAATCACGGCCTTGACCTTATCTTCGAGCCAGCCATTCATAAAGCAACTCGATAACCCTAAAGCTTCGGCAGCCAGAGCGGTATGGGTGGCGGCAATCATGGCGTCTTTGATGGCGTACTCTCGGGTTTTGGTGCCGAGCGCCGTCATGAACTGAGGAATTGCCCCCTTAAAGTAATCAACGGTTTGCTGCAGCCAAGCCCCACTGTCGAGTCCTTGCTGGTAGATCTGGGCCATGAGCGCGTCATCTTGCCAACTGCTGCTGTCGGCGGCAAAAACGAAGGTGACTGGTGCCTGAGTAATTTGGGGCTGCCCAAACGCTGCCTCTGCTAAGGCCTGTTTTTGGGCGTCGTCCTGTACAAGAATGATGCGCCAGTCTTGCAGGTTATAGCTGCTCGGGGCAGCAACGGTCAGCTCCACCAACTGGTGCAGAAGTTCCGGCGCGATCGGATCTGACTTGAAGCTTTTAATCGCCCGCCGTTGCTGAATCGCGGTGACAGTATCTAAAGGGGGGATGGCCATAGGTTGAGAATTAGAAGTCGGGGCTGAAAGGTCTGGTCAAACGCAGGCATTGCGCCTACTTTCCACAGCCTGCCACACCCTCAAAATCCTGAGCCAACTTTTGGGTTGCTGACCCGGTTATCTGGCTATTTTGAGTACCGATCTCACTCAGTCTTGGGTCACAGCACGGGTACTCTTGCAGGCATGCATCAGATCTGGAGAACAAGGAAGCCAGAGGCGCAGGGGGGCTAGTAACTAAAAGGGTTATGGAAACTCCGCTGTACATGGCTAAGGTAAGGACTCCTTAAATCTACGTAAAGTTTATCCAAAATCTGATACCACTCTGGGGAACAATGGACCAATGGGTACATTTGCATCTCGTTGATTTAAATTGGAGCGGCTAACCGTATTGAGGGGGCACAGAGTCGGCAAAAGTCTTCTGAGTTACCGATCATTCGAGGGTTAGCAAGATTTACAAATCTATCGTTTCCACTCATTTTTAAGGCAAACCTATGAAAATCCAGAAGCTTTATCAACCCTTACTGCTCATTCCTTTAGCCTCAGCCTTACTCATCGGGGGCTGCACTAGCGCGAGCGACAGCGTAACCGAGCCCACAGCGACTAGCGTTGAAACCCAAGAGGCTCAAACCGCATCCGCATACCATGTCAACTTGGATGAAAAGGGCCGCGCCTTGAGGGGGCACGATCCTGTCGCCTACTTCACAACAGGTGAACCTGTTGCAGGTAGCCAAGACTTTGCTTTTGAATGGGACGATGCCGAGTATTTCTTTGCCAGTGCTGAAAACCGCGACGAATTTGCCAGCAATCCTGAGAAATATGCCCCTGCCAATGGCGGCTACTGCACCTTCGGCGTTGTCTTAGCCAAGAAATTTGATGGTGATCCGCAAGTGTGGTTGATTCACAACGATCGCCTCCATGTATTTTTGAATCAAGACGTCAAAGCGCAATTCTTACAAGACGAACCCGGCAACCTCGCTAAGGTCTCTGAAAATTGGCCGGTCATTCAGGATAAATCACCTGAGGAGCTGGAAGCGGCGGGCTAATCCAGAAAGGCAACTCAGGGCTGTTCTATGTTCACGAAATGGAAATCTAGAATGGTGTTTTAAGCCATCGAGTAGAGGCCCATAGATGTGCGTTTCTATTCGATGGCTGCTGATTTTGTCTGGCGACAATAAAATCGTCCTGACTGACAACTGGGTTATGTCGCTCCATAATTGCCCTAGAGAATTAAGCTGGGTAACTGACCTGATCCATACCCATAAAATTTATTCAGCTCCTGAGGCAACCGTGCTTCATGAACAAGCGACTTGGCTTTTTTAATCAGTTTTCCCGGTTGGCCACAGTGGCGTTGGTGGTGACGGTGGTCTTGGCTGTCGTAGACTTTCGAGATCGCGCCAAAATGAACCAGATTTTTGAGGCGCAGCAACAACTGTTGGACCTTAAAAAGCAGCTCACGCAAACCGGGAAAGCCTTATTGCAGGCTAGACTGAATGAATCGCAGCTGATTAATACCCAGAAATCGACTTTCTTTGAAGGATTTGAGCAAGAGCTAGGCGCGGTTGAAACATCTACCCGCGATCTAACTGAACAAATTCAATCAGAGGATGCATCGGAACCGCTAGAAACAATATTGTTGCATGTTGATAAATATCGCAATTCCGTCCTAAAAATCCGTGGCCTACAGCAAAAAATGGGTTTAGGAGATACTGAGGGAATCTTAAGCCAGCTTCAGTCCTCGACTCAAAATATTGAGGCTTACTTAACCGAAGCAGGTGAGCAGGAATTGGTATTCGAATTTGCACATATGCAAATTTACGAAAAAGATTTCAGCAGCACGCTTGACATGAGTTTGGCTGATCAACTCCGAGCTCAAATCAACGATCTCAATACTGGTATTCAAGCTGCTGATCTGCCACCCAATATTCAAACACCGCTGATTAATGAGCTGAACACCTATACAAAATTAGTTTCGGAATTTATTGCCAGTACGGTTGAGCTAGAGCTTTCCATTGCAGCCAGTACGCTCCATTACGATCGCATTGCCCCCGAGCTCTCGATCAGCCAAGCAGAAATTGACCAAATGCTGTCAGAAACGGCTGAACAACTGCGATCTCAACGCCAAATTTCTACATTCCAAACCATCACAGTATTTAGCGGTGCTTTTGCTATTTTGCTGCTGCTGGTGATTCTTCAGTTGCGAAGTGCTCGTCAATTGACCAAGCGACTGCAACAACTGGCCAATGGCATGAAAGAAGTGGCAGCAGGTCACTTTGAAGAACTTGGGGAATTACCCCAAGGGAAAGATAATGTGGGCACTTTGGCTGAGACCTTTACAGCCATGGCCCAACAGATTCGCGATCAGATTGCGCTGGTCCGCAACGCGCAGAAAAAGGCCGAGATTGCCAGTGAAGCAAAATCTCATTTCTTGGCCAATATGAGCCATGAATTGCGGACGCCCTTAAATGCAATTTTGGGCTTCACCCAAGTGATGCAGTCGCAGCCTTTGTTGACTGCCGAGCAGCACAACAACTTAAGCATCATTAATCAAAGCGGTGAGCATTTGTTAGCCCTAATCAATGATGTGTTGGACATGTCAAAAATTGAGGCGGGTAAGTTCACACTCAATCAAGATGCCTTTGATCTCCACATTTTGCTAAAAACGCTTGCATCCATGTTGCGGTTTAAAGCGGATGCCAAAGGCATTGCCCTGACCTTAAAATGTGCACCCGCAGTACCACAATTTATTAAAACCGACGAGCAGAAACTACGGCAGGTTCTGATCAATTTACTGGGCAACGCCCTGAAATTTACTGAGGTGGGACAGGTTGCTCTGCAGGTTGACTGCATCACTCAGCCTTTAAAACATGCCGAACAATGCTCCGCTCCAACTCAGACCTTGACGTTTACCGTGACCGACTCCGGTCCTGGCATGGCCCCCCATGAGCTGCAGCGACTGTTCGAATCATTCCGCCAGGGAAAACAAGGCCAAACCAAAGGAGGAACCGGCTTGGGACTAGCAATTAGCAAAGGCTTTGTGCAACTGATGGGGGGAGATATTCGCGTTCAGAGCCAGTTGGGCCGGGGCAGTCAATTTAGCTTTGACATTCAGGTCGACCTAGCAACTCCCAAGGTCGCAAAGCCCGCCGCTCTCCAATCGCCATCCGTAATTGGCTTAGCGCCGCATCAACCGGGCTACCGCATTCTCATCGTTGAAAACAATGCTACGAGCCGTTTGTTAATGGTGAAGCTGCTCACCTCCGTGGGATTCCGAGTCAAAGAAGCAACGAATGGCATGGAGGCAATCGCCCTATGCCAGCAGTGGTATCCCCATCTGATTTGGATGGACTTGAATATGCCAGTGATGAACGGGGCAGAAGCCACCCGCCAAATTAAGCAGTGGGCTACAGAACAAAGCCCAACCCAATGGACGTTGCCCGTACCGCGATCTCAGTCTTCTGTGGAACTACTACAACCCTTGGAGTCAAGCTTAGAATCCCGTATAGTCGCCACAACCCACACGGACCCATCTGAAGATTTGCTGTCTCAGCATTTTTCCGGGCAGCCTGCGGATCAGGATGTAAGGCTACCTGGTATAGAGCGACCTATCGTAATTGGGCTCACGGCCAATGCCTTTGAAACAGACCGCCAAACTATGTTGGCTGCAGGCTGTAGCGACTTTGTGCGTAAACCCATCCAGCGATCGCTGATCCTGCAAAAAATGGCAGATTATTTAGGGGCTTGTTACATTTACGATGATGCCTCGGCTGATAGTCCCGCCTTCCAGACCAGTTCGCCTTTAAAGGAAGATACAGGGACAAATTTTCAGTCGATACTCACTCCTAAAATGCTGCACACAATGCCCATGGATTGGGTGCGACGATTGCATCAACATGCTTGTTTAGCTGAGCAAGACCAGATCAGTCAACTGGTGAATGACATTCTCAATGCCCATCCAGTTCTAGCGCGAGCGATTCAGACTCTGATCGAACAGTTCGATTATGAGAAAGTTATTACATGCACAGAGCAGGTGTTAGCCCATGAATAAGGCTCAAAATCAGCCTGTGAAGGGCCACATCCTGATTGTCGATGATGTTCCTGAAAACGTTCAACTTCTTTCTAGTACCCTCTCTGAAGAAGGTCACAAAGTGCGAGGCGTTTTATCAGGGGAGATGGCGATTCGAGCTTCTAACTCCCTGCCCGACCTGATCTTACTAGACATCATGATGCCAGGGGTGGATGGCTATGAGGTCTGCCGACGACTAAAAGAATCGCCCCATACCTGTAACATCCCGGTGATTTTCTTAAGTGCCCTCAGTGATGTCGCCGATAAGGTGAAAGCGTTTGAAATCGGTGGAGTTGATTATATCACTAAGCCCTTTCAGCTTAAGGAAGTGCGGGCTCGGGTCAACCATCAGTTGCAGATCCAGCAGCTCCAAAAGCAGTTGATTGCCCAGGCGGAAGTCCTCAATGAGAAAAACGCCCGTCTACAGCAAGAAATTCGCAATCGCGAGGCGATTGAATCGGCACTACGAACCTCGGAAGCCAAAGCACGGGAAAAAAGCCAGCAACTTAGCCAAACTCTACAGCAATTGCAAACCGCTCAAGCTCAGTTGATCCAGCAAGAAAAAATGTCTGGTCTCGGTCAGTTAGTTGCAGGAATCGCCCACGAGATTAACAACCCGGTCACCTTTATCTATGGCAACCTAAAATGTGCCGATGCCTATGCTCAGGATCTGCTAGAGGCAATGCAAATTTATCAACAGGCGATTCCCCAGCTTACACCTGAGCAACAAGGTCAATTAGATGAGCTTGGGTTGGGCTTTATTCAAGAAGACTTTCCCAAATTACTGCAGTCTATGAATGTGGGCTCTGAGCGCATTCGTGAGATTGTCCACTCCTTAAGAACCTTTTCCCGCCACAGTGAGGCCGAAATCAAAGTAGTCGATATCCATGAAGGTTTGGATAGCACGCTGATGATTCTGCAGAGCCGACTCCGCTCTCAGGCCAACCATACTGCCATTGAAGTTATGAAAAACTATGGAACCTTACCCGAAATCGAATGTTATCCAGGGCAGCTCAATCAAGTTTTCATGAATATCTTGAGCAATGCTATTGATGCCTTAGAGGTGGTCCGACGAACGGACGATCATCCCTATTCTCATCGTGATCCAACCATTAACATTCAGACCAAACTGTTGTCTCCAAAGCAGTTGGGTATCTACATCTCGGATAATGGCCCCGGTATTGCCAAAGAGATTCAGTCCCGGTTGTTTGATCCCTTTTTCACCACGAAGGATATTGGCCAGGGGACTGGCTTAGGACTGTCAGTCTGCTACAAAATCATTACTGGTCAGCACCAAGGCGATCTCCGTTGCCTTTCTGCACCGGGGCAAGGGGCAATGTTTGCCATTGAGATCCCGACTAGCCAGACAGAAGCGGGTGCCTAGGCACAGCACCATCGTCCGTCATAATGAAAACAGAGACACTTCATATTTCTTATTGACACTCCCTAATATATGGCCAAGGATTTGCGGGCATTTTTGACCCAATTGGAAGAACGCGGACAGCTACGTCGCATCACGGTTCCCGTTGATCCCCATTTAGAAATTGCTGAAATTGCCAACCGACTGCTGTTGTCAGGTGGCCCTGCCCTGCTGTTTGAAAACGTAAAAGGGGCAAAAATGCCTCTGGCCATCAACACGCTCGGAACCCTAGAACGAGTCTGCTGGTCTTTTGGGATGGAACAGCCCAAGGAGCTGGAGGCAATTGGCCATAAACTGGCGCTGCTCTATCAGGCCCGCCCGCCCAAGAACCTTTCACAAGCGATCGATCTGGGTAAAGCACTCTTTGATGTGGTAAAAGCTAAACCCGATCGCGATCTGTTTCCCCCCTGTCACCAAGTGGTGCTCAAAGATGACGCGGTGGAATTGACCCAAATGCCGCTGCTGCAGGTTTATCCCGGTGATGCCGCCAAGGTGGCCACGCTGGGGTTGATGGTGACGCGGGATCCTGAGACCAAAATCCCCTACGTGGGCGTGTATCGCCTTCAACTGCAGTCTAAGAACACCATGACCGTGCAGTGGCTGTCGGTGCGGGGACCCAGTCGACATCTGCGTAAAGCAGCTGAGCGGGGCGAGAAATTAGAGGTAGCGATCGCCCTCGGTGTAGACCCGCTCTTAATTTTGGCGGCAGCCACCCCCCTGCCGATCGATCTGTCGGAGTGGTTATTTGGCGGACTCTATGGCGGTCGAGGGGTGCATCTGGCCCAATGTAAAACCGTGAATCTGCAAGTCCCCGCCCAATCGGAAATTGTGCTGGAAGGCACTATCACCCCTGGCGAAACCGCCGCCGACGGTCCGGCTGGGGATCACATTGGCTACTATGGCCCCTGCCGGGAAGATGCCCCATTGATTCGCTTCCACTGCATGACCCACCGCAAAGATCCGGTCTATATGACCACCTTTAGCGGTCGTCCCCCCAAGGAAGATGCGATGATGGCCCTCGCCCTGAATCGGATTTACACGCCGATTTTGCGGATGCAGGTGCCGGAAATCAAGGACTTTTTCTTGCCGATGGAGGGGTTGAGCTACAAAGCGGCAGTGATTTCCATTGATAAGAGCTATCCCGGTCAAGCCCGTCGCGCTGCTTTTGCCTTTTGGACGGCGCTGCCACAGTTTACTTACACCAAGTTTGTGATTGTGGTGGATCAGGCGATTAATATCCGCGATCCCCGCCAGGTGATGTGGGCGGTCACCTCAAAGGTCGATCCGGCTCGGGATGTATTCATCTTGCCGGAGAATCCCTTTGATCGCCTGGATTTTGCCACTGAGAAGCCCGGTCTCGGTAGCCGCATGGGCATCGACGCCACCACCAAGGTCTATCCCGAAACCGATCGCCCCTGGAGCGATGAGCTGCATCCCGACCCAGAAACGGCAGCTCAAGTGGATCGCCGCTGGGCGGAATATGGTCTAGCTGATTTAAGCCTAGACGATGTCAACCCTAATCTCTTTGGCTACGACATTCACTAAAGTAACTCACGAAGCAAAGAGGACGATGGCAAATCGCTAGAAGCTGCAAGTATCCGCTGAAACCTATCACTGACATCGACGCATTGAATGCTGTTCCTTATGGTTGTCTTCTCTGCATCAGAAAAGATCACGTCAAATTTTCTAATCTGAGGCGCTTGTATATCTGTCGCGACTCTTTCTTTCCAAGTTTCTCGATTCTCAACCAGCTTTTTTCCAGTACTGGAATAATTTTCAAGCATCTCAGCACTAAAAGAAACTTCTAGAAAGCGACATATTCGCCTCAGTTCCGCTTCAGGGTTGTCCAGTAGTTTTTCATAATTCACAAAAGCATGATTCGTTTTTTTAAGACACTGCTCTGATTTTTCAACAGCAGAAATCCATTTTTGAATGCAATAGCTCAATCCTCTATCGCCGTAGCCCCATGTATCAGGATATTTTTTAACCAGTTCATAAAAAGAAGCCACTACATCTTCTCCATTCCTGATGATGTGAACCACTTTTGCAGATGGCAAATAGCGCTCAATATAGCTAATAAAATTTATATGGTTAGGCGTCTTTTCCAGGAAAATTGATTTCCCATTTTTCTGGGTTATTTCACTCATGACATCAAAAAAGACGTGAGTATAGCGACCAGAACTAGAGATTATTGACGGAAATCTATTGCCATATTCAGGCGCATCTATATCGTCAAAAAAGTTTTGAATCCTGCGTTTTGCATAGCGAGATGCCAAACCAAAGAAAAGCCGTTTTTTTTCATATGTTGGAATAATATTCTCAAAAAACTTTGTCTCCTGAAGGGAAAATACTTTTGGGTGAGAGGCCAGTAAACTTTGCAAAAGGGTCGTGCCAGAACGTGGGCAACCCACTAAAAATGCTAGTTGAGTTTTCATAAATTCATCTTAATTCTAGAGATTTTTATCCTAGCTTTTACAAACAGTATTGTCTTTTGATTGAAAACAATTAAATGTCGGCACTTTTAGTTATTCCACAATTTCGGTAAAGGATATCAAGCTAATTAGAGAATCGTTAAAAATACGTAGAGGCGAGAAAGATTTTGAGGCTATTCCATCAAATCGTTTGACTAAGTCATAGCCACTGCTGGGCCGATCAAGCAGAGACACTAAAATCGCGTGGGCAAGGGCCATAGGAATGGGTCAGGCGTTACAAGTTCTATACGACCATATCGGAGAATCCACTGATGGAGTGTATGGGAGCAGATTCAGGCCGTAAGCGTTGCCAGCGGGCAAGTACAGGGGAGCGTTGGGCGCAAGCTAGCGGGTTGCTGCTAATCGAGATTGTCTGAGCAAATAAGTGGTCATCCAGCCTTTGCCTTTGACCTGGACTTGGCGGGATTCGACGTCATAGCACCCTTGTAGGGCCTGATGGGTGGCTGCAGTGATTTGGATTTCATTGGCCAAACCGGCTGATTCCATCCGACTGGCGATATTAACGGTGTCGCCCCAGAGGTCGTAAATAAATTTCTTGGTGCCGATGACACCGGCCACGACCGGTCCGGTATTGATGCCAATCCGCATCTGAAAGGTGCGCCCATACTGTTGGCTCACCTCTTGCAAAACCGATCGCATCGCCTGAGCCATGGCGACGATCGCTAAGGCGTGGTCATCGCGGCGATCGGGTAAGCCACCCACGACCATGTAGGCGTCGCCAATGGTTTTAATCTTTTCCAAACCGTAGTGATCGGCCAGGTCATCAAATGCGGAAAAGATGTCATTTAGGAGGACGACTAAGTCCCTCGGGGGCAGTTCTGCCGATAGCTTGGTGAAGTCCACGATGTCAGCAAACAGGACCGTCACCTCGGCAAACTGATCAGCAATGGTGGCCTTTTGGTCTTGCTTGAGGCGCTGGGCAATGGGCTGGGGCAGGATATTCAGCAACAGTTGTTCAGACTTTTCCTTTTCATCCGCGAGGTCGGCCTTAATCGCATCCTGCTCAGTGACGCCAGCGGCTAAAGCCAAAGTAACGCCAATCAAAATGCAGAGATAGGCCTGAAGAGCCAGAATGGCCTGTTCTGGAGATACCATCGTGGCGTTTTCTCCACGGGTCACCGAGAAATGTAGGAATGGGCCACAGCCCATGATGAACCCCCAGCAGGCCAAGCTCGTCGTCAAGGAGATCGCCACCCCGGCCCCGGCTCGACCTAACCGAATTGCCCCCCAAATGGCCAGGGGGAAGGGCAGATACATCAGTAGATAATGGGCAACCACATAGCGATCGGGGGCCACAAACACGTACCACGCTAGCCCCGCCAGTAACACCGCCCAGGCACCGCCCTCCCAGAGCCGTTGCCGCGCCTGTATCTGCTGCCAGCAGGCGGGTAGCAGCAGCGCCACCGGAAAGAAGATCAAAATACTGGTGACGTTACCAATCCACCAGTTGAACCAAATGCTACCTAAATGGACAAGACTCACTGCGTCGACCAGACAGCAGTTCACAACCCCCACGGTGGCACTGACAGCAGAGGGCACCATCGCCCCCAGCACAATCAACAAGCGGACATCCCTTAAGCGACTGAGCTGGCGATCAAACCTAAAGCGGGAGAGGAGCCACACGCCCAAAAACACCTGGGCCGTATTGTTGGCGGCGGCAAACAGGCCCTCTGGCCAGAGCGATTGCCCATCCGACCAGACGGTATTGAGCAAGGACCCGAGCGTGACCGCGGGCCAAAACCGCAAACCCAGCAGCACCACCACGAGCTGAGCATAAGCAATCGGCGGCCAGAAGGGGTAGGCCGGTAAATCAGGCGATAGCGGCAGCTTAAAGACCAATACCACCAGGGTGCGATACCCCAAGGCCAAGAGCAAGACCATGGAGAGATAGCGCCACCCGTGTAGCCGTTGCGCCCACGGTAAGGTAAGGTCAGGCCGCTGTTTCGCAAGCGATGGTCCTGAAAGCAGATTGGTCGCAGCCATAATGCTGGGAAAAGAACCGTTAATGTCGTGTCCGTAAGAACGTTTTGCATTCTCTTGACGATCTCTTCCGGAGATCGCCAGTTTTACTCTCTCTATTAGGTTAAAGGGCGGCCTTCAAGACTGTAATCAGCTAAAAGCGAAATTCTAATGGTGAACTAAACCGCTTCCAGCGTAAGACCTGTGGCTTTCTTTACGGAAAAATTTCCGCAATGGGCGCGTAGGGTTTCTTCGCAATGGCCCATTCTGCAAGGCGAGGCATTATCCCAGGGTCATAGTTCCGAAGGCAGCCCTTAAAGGGCAGTTTTTGCCCTTTAACAGAAGACAATCAAGCCGGAGGTCGGAATTGGGAGTTAGACCCCCAAACCCCCAGATATGGGGGTCTAACTACCCCAACCCCCCCGAAAAGGGAATGCGGTTTGGGTCGTGAATGCGCACGGTAAGACGTCAGGGGCGAGGACAGACCTGCGGCGCTTTTGCCGGTAAAAATAAAGCGTTCGACGGTCGTGGGTAAAGAAACCGCACGGCTGGGCGAACCCAATGCGCAAAAAAAGTATGGTCTGGGGGGGCGGTTCCGCTGGAGCTGTACCCTTCTTGATGCGTGTTTTAGGTTTGCCGCAGGATCATGTCTCACCCCACCATAGAATCCATCCTCAACGAAAAGCGTTTATTTGAGCCCCCCGCTGAGTTTGCCAATCAGGCCCGCATCAACGGCATGGCCGCTTACGATGCCCTCTATGAAAAAGCCGCTGCTGACCCCGCTGCGTTTTGGGCGGAGCTGGCCGAAAAAGAACTGCATTGGTTTAAAAAGTGGGATCAGGTCCTGGACTGGCAGCCCCCCTTTGCCAAGTGGTTTGTGGGCGGCAAGATCAACATCTCCTATAACTGCCTGGACCGGCACCTGACCACGGAGCGACGCAACAAGGCCGCCCTGATTTGGGAGGGCGAACCGGGCGATGAGCGCACCCTCACCTACGCCCAACTGCACCGGGAAGTGTGCCAAATGGCGAATGTGCTCAAGGACTTGGGGGTGAAAAAGGGCGATCGCGTCGGTTTGTACATGCCGATGATCCCTGAGGCGGCGATCGCCATGCTGGCCTGCGCCCGCATCGGTGCCCCCCATACGGTGGTGTTTGGCGGCTTTAGTGCGGAAGCGCTGCGCGATCGCCTCAACGATGCCGAAGCCAAGGTGGTGATCACTGCGGATGGCGGCTTCCGCAAAGACAAGACCATCCCTCTGAAGGCGGCGGTGGATAAAGCCCTGGAAAATAACGCCGTACCTTCGATTACCAACGTGCTGGTGGTACAGCGCACCCAAGAGGACATCTATTGGCAAGACGGGCGGGATGTCTGGTGGCACGAGGTCAAGCCCACCACCTCCGCCAAGTGCGAAGCCGAGCCCATGGATGCCGAGGACATGCTCTTCATCCTCTACACCAGCGGCACTACCGGTAAGCCCAAGGGCGTGGTCCATACCACTGGCGGCTACAACCTCTACACCCACATGACCTTCCAGTGGACCTTTGACCACAAGGAAAACGACGTCTACTGGTGTACTGCTGATGTGGGCTGGATTACGGGTCACAGCTACATCGTCTACGGCCCCCTCTCTAACGGGGCCACCAGCCTCATGTACGAAGGGGTGCCTCGCCCCTCGAATCCGGGCTGCTTCTGGGATGTGGTGGAAAAATACGGCGTCAACATCTTCTACACCGCCCCCACCGCGATTCGGGCGTTTATCAAGATGGGCGATGACCGGCCCAACGCCCGTGATCTCTCGTCCCTGCGGATTCTGGGCACAGTGGGTGAGCCGCTCAACCCCGAAGCCTGGATGTGGTACCACAAGGTGATTGGCGGTGAGCGCTGCCCCATCGTCGATACCTGGTGGCAGACGGAGACCGGCGGCTTTATGCTCACGCCGCTGCCGGGTGCGACCCCCACCAAGCCCGGTTCTGCCACCAAGCCCTTCCCTGGCATCTTGGCAGATGTTGTAGACCTAGACGGCAACCCGGTGGGCGACAACGAAGGGGGCTATCTGGTGGTGAAGCATCCCTGGCCAAGCATGATGCGCACGGTCTACGGCAACGACGAGCGCTTCCGTCGCACCTATTGGGAGCACATTGCGCCTAAAGATGGGAAGTATCTCTACTTTGCCGGGGATGGCGCTCGCCGAGATGAGGATGGCTATTTCTGGGTGATGGGTCGGGTGGATGACGTGCTCAGCGTCTCCGGTCACCGGCTTGGCACGATGGAAATTGAGTCAGCGTTGGTGTCACATCCGGCAGTGGCGGAAGCTGCTGTGGTGGGCCGTAAGGATGAGATCAAGGGTGAGGATGTATATGCCTTTGTGACGTTGGAGGGCAGTTTTAGCGCTAGCGATGAGCTAAAGGCGGAGCTGAAGCAGCACGTTGTGGATGAGATTGGGATTATTGCGCGACCGGGTGAGATTCGGTTTACGGATGCGTTGCCGAAGACGCGATCGGGCAAGATTATTCGTCGGTTCTTGAGGAATTTGGCGAGTGGGGAAGAAGTGGCTGGGGATACCACCACGATGGAAGATCAGAGTGTGTTGGATAAGTTGAGAGCTGGAGCATAAGCTTGGCATTTTCGGTAGCATTGGAGAGTGTCATGTGCATTCTTCAATGCTGGCACTTCAAAACACATTCATGAAATTGCTGGATCGAGCGCAATATGCTCACAAAAATAGAGATCAAGAACTATAAATCCATTTGTAGTGCCTCTATTGAGCTGTCACCCTTCACATTGTTGATAGGTGCAAATGGAACTGGGAAATCAAACCTTATTAGCCTTTTGAAGGAAATCTCAAAAGAGAAACCGGAAATCAACAAGGTTGATCTTCATCCACAACCCTCTTACTCTGCAATATATTCACAAGAGTTTGAAAAACATTTCAATTTCTTAGATAAAAAGCTTTTAATCAAATTTCAGAATTCCATCGGTCAAAAATGCACTCTACATAATAAAAGCATTTCAGGAACGCTTTCTAACAATAGAAACTTAATCCTAAATGCAAATATATCGCCTCTCCCAGAACTTACTGACGTAAGGATTTTCAATATAGATCCGGCTTACCCTGGGAAGAGTGAGACTTTAGTTGCGAAGCCTACAGTTCATGAGAATGGAACTGGTGTAGTCCAAGTCCTGGACTCTCTGAAAACAGGTGATCGCGAAGACTTATTTGTTGCGATTGAGCACAAGCTTGGAAAATATATTCCAGAAATAGAAAAATTAAGTTTCATGCCTGGAAAAGATACTAAAAAGCTTCAAGTTAGAGAGCAATATATTCCCCAACCTGTACCTGTAGAAGTTTTATCAGAAGGGACAAGACTTGTCCTAACAATACTCACTATCCTCCATCAGGAGAGGCCTCCATCTCTAATCTGTATTGAAGATATCGACAGAGGGCTTCACCCTAGGCTATTCCAAAAAATCATTGAACTATGTCGTGACTTGTCCGAGCGTCGCGATATTCAAATTATTGCTACGACACATAATCCCTATATCTTGGATGAATTTCCCGGAAATGAGTCAGCCGTAGTAATTGTTGAGAAAAAAGAAGGCTGTACTACATTTACGACTCTTTCAGAGAGACTGGCCCAGCTAGAAGCAAATGGCAGTGACGATGAGATACCATTGGGTTCCCTCTGGTACTCAGGCTTAGTGGGTGGTGTTCCGAAAAGATAACCGCATGGAACAGGCCAACTTTCTTCATCTTTTATCTGAAGATGATAATGACGATCTTTTCTACAAAGCCTGCCTCGAAAAGATCACTAACCGTACATATGAGATCTTGCCAACCCGGCTGCGGAAAAATGGTGGCATAGGCGCAGTGCGACAAGCGTTATCTCCTTTCCTGGCTGGCATAAAGAACACTGGACCTGTTGAAGCTATATTCTTCTTGATTTCCATTGATAACGATCGCCGCCGCACACACCCTGAGCAAACTCAACGAGAGAATTTTCACAAGTTATCGAGAAAGGAGCAGACTGATCCTTGTCGGTTTTACGAAATCGAGAGACGTGTACAAGAAAAGCTGGGTCAGAATAGGGAGGAATGGCCTATTCCTGGGGCCATAGTAATTCCAGTCGAGATGCTGGAAAGCTGGCTATTGTTAATCTGCAACAGTGAAAAGTACAGCTCCGAAGCCAAACTACCAATCTTTTCTGAAAAAGTGAAGCCCAGTGCCATCAAGTATTATGGCGGCTCCAATAAAGTCCCGGATCAGCTTAAAGATCTAGCTGAAGCTGAGCGACAATCATTGGGACAAAGTAAACGGGAGTTCTATCAGCATTGCGCCAGTATTCTTGAACCTGATGCTTTAGCTTTGGTCTCCCCGAGTTTCGCCCAGTTCTTGAGACAAGTCCAAGGTTGGCAAATTAGCTGAGGATAGACATGGCAAATTCAGTTTCTAAAAAGGAATTCATCCAAATCTTGGCCCACCACATGAATGTTGATGAGACAAAGGCCAGCCGCTGGGTTAACGGTATGATCAACACCTTTTATAAAGTCTTTGCGCAGGGTAGAGGTGTGACTCTAAATGGCTTCGGTACCTTTTACTTAGATCCCAGAAGCAGCACCAGCGCCTTTAAATTCAATCCCAGCCAGAAATTGAGAAAGTTACTGGGCTGGTCATCCAGCTATAAAAGATGATTTACGTAATCATTGATCTTGTAAGGTATTTTGCAGTTGAGCAAGCGCATTGCCCCATGTATCCAGAAACACCCAATGTCCAATTGTTGACGACCCAGCATTAGGAGTGAAACCTGCCTAATAGAGCAGCAACAGAGAGTTCATTGCTGAAAACCAGCGTCCCCACACAGTTAAACCAGAAATTTCTCTATGATGTGGCTATGGAGTACCAGTGGGATTCATCAAAAGCGGCCCGTAATCTCAGCGAGCACGGCATTAGCTTTGATGAAGCAAAAACTGTTTTCAGTAATCCGCTTGCTCTGATTTTCGATGATGAAGCCCCTTAGTGGTGCAGAAAACTTTTCAGCATCTTAGTCAGTCTCACCATGAGAATCTGATCACCTTGTTGAACTCTATGCGCTGCTCTAAAGCAAGCCGTTTTCGTTGAGAAGCATAGGCCTTAGGTGGACTTTTACTG
>JBHJIP010000009.1:0-2706 GCA_050043365.1 Leptolyngbyaceae cyanobacterium | reverse complement strand
GTGTCCGCTTTGGGTCCGGTTTGGTGCTTCGTGCCATGGGTTTAACTCTGTAATGCTTGCGCCTAAAGGTTCTGTGCATTGTCCGGTTAGGTGTCCGGTTGCCTGTCCGGTTAGGTGTCCGGTTGTCCGGTTTCACCCCTCAATGTGGCCAGCATGTCAGCGGCTTGAGCCATGGCCAGCGCTGACACCTCCTCATATTTGGGGAAAGTCTGTCCACAAGCGGGGTTAGCCAATAAGCCTTTCATGGCCATGCCCGCAAACCATTCGAGCTTGGTTAGGCCGGGTTCCATGGTGGTTTCACCGTTGTCAGTGAGCACCCAGGGCATGGCGCTGCGGTTTGCATTAGTGGGGTTGTCAGTGTAGCGATCTTCGCTATTGCTCTCGCACTGTTCCATGGCCACCAGGTGACCAGGGGTGAGGTAAATCCGATCTTGGATGGTAATCAGCAACGGAAAGCGGCCCTGGGGTTCTTTATGGGGCCAGTGCCATACATATAAGGGTTCACCACTGGCGATTGACCACTTTATGGCGTTGTTTATGGCTGTTTGCAGGTCGGTGAACTCGTCATCATCAAAGCGATCGCCATCTTTGTGCTGCAGCTCGTCATAGTCGGTTGCAAGCCAGATGTTGTCTTTCGCATCTGGTGAGTCAAATAGGCGATCGCCTCTATCACCCTCGGCAGGGCGTGTATTCGATAACATTGAATTGATCCTTTTCGAGTGGGTCAACTAATACGGGGGAATGGTGTACAAGACCATTTCCCCGTTGTTGCTATGTAGGCTGTCCTGCTGTCACTCTCCAGTCATCCGGCAGGTCTTGTATGGAGTAACCAAGGTCGTGGAGCTTATCTGTGATTAGCTTCCATTGGCGAGGCGTGAACATTGGCTCACCCTTACCGTTTTCCCATCGACTCACCGTACTGATCGCTATGCCTAGCCAGGATGCAAACTCCTGCTGAGACATAGAGAAAAGCTCTCTAATCCATTTCACAACTGAAGCACCTTCAGGAAACTTCTTGTCAGACATCATAGCAGAATCACTTAGCAAGCTGCTATGCTTTAAAAGCATGTGAACGTGCTAAGTCTCACTAAACAACAAGGGTGACGTGCGGGAGTGCCATCCCGTAGGTCTATTTTCTCAGGGCATCTACTCATTCGCATTGACCAGGCTCTATCTGTGGTTAGGGTCTGGTCACATTTCCTAGTCAATTAGCCCTATGCCGACGACCTCGCCTCACTAACAAAGCTGTATGACCCACCAGAGCGATCGCCCTGGTGGGTTTGTCATTTTTTACGTGCAACCATGACAACCGCCTTACCTCAATCCCCCCTAGGCCAACGCCTCTGGGAGCTGTTCGGCTCCTATCCCTGGGCCTTTCTGCTTAAACACGATGGTGGCCTCGCCTGGAAAACCATCACCCGCTATCCCCTCAAGCCCCGAGTCTTTTGGGCTCATTGGCAGGATGCAGCCGTGGCCCTGGGCGTCCGCTTTGGCCATACAACTCAGTACGCCGTCATCGACATCGACAAAGGCAGCGCTTACCTGAATGAAAAAAGCCTTAGCGAGATCGGCGAAGCCCTAGAGACCATCGGCATCTATCGCACCGTGCCAATCCGCTCCAGTCATAGCGGCGGGCTCCATTTGTATATCCCTCTACCTGAGCCGGTCAAAACCTTTGATCTGGCTTGTGCCCTCAAGAACTGCCTAAAGGCGTTCGGCTTTGCGATCGCTGAGGGTCAGCTTGAAATCATGCCCAATACCAAAGCCTTTGGGCGCTCGTGGAACAAAAAGGACTTTGTAGAGTACCAGGGCCATCGGCTACCCCTACAGCCCGGTAGTGGCTCAGTCATGCTGAATCACGCCTATCAGCCGGTGGGAGACAGCTTAGAGCGGCTGTTTTGGTCCTGGGACTTTGCCGCTAAGGCGCAAGTGCTGCCCGAACTGCTAGAGGCCATGAGCTTTGCTAAGCGCCATCGCCGCAAACACAAGCGCTTACAGACCAAGCTCGAACAGTGGCGCGATGACTTGCAGCATGAGATCGCAGAAGGCTGGACCGACTACGGCCAAACCAACTACCTGTTAAAGCAGTTCGCCACCTTTGGGCGGGTATTCCTGGGGCTATCGGGTGAAGAACTGGCCACCTATGTGGCCGATCGCGCTCTTGGATCGCCAGGGTATGAAACCTATTGCCGCCATCAGCACCAAATCAACCGCAAGGCCCTGTGCTGGGCGCGCTCGGTCGAAAACTACTACTACCCGGCCCGGAGTGAGGGCAATGGGCTGCAAGGCGATACGGGCTATCCCCTCGAACCTGAGGCTAATGGCAATAAGGCCCGCTCATGGGATGCCAGTCAGCGCATCGTCAGAGCCATGTATACCATCCTTTCTGAGGGCACGTACAAACGCCTTGAAACCATTACCCAATGGGCCACAGAGCTAATCAGGCTAGCTGGGTGCAGCATGAGCACGCTGTACCGCAATCTGACGATGTGGCATCCCGACCACAGCACCACTCTAGATGAATTCCTGAAATTGTGTGTAATGCCCCATCAGGCAAGGGATACAGCCTTTAGTTTGCTCTGTCCAGGCTTAGAGAGCAACCCTTATGAGCGAATGCCAGAACCCGCGCTAAATGGGTTTCTTACACACCTTGGGGGGGGAATGAAGAGTATTCACCCTGAAGCAACTCCATTAAAAAAACTTATC
>JBHJIP010000008.1:0-3541 GCA_050043365.1 Leptolyngbyaceae cyanobacterium | reverse complement strand
CGCTAAAGGCTGGTTCCCCAAAGTCGAGGTCAGCGGGAGGGCCGCTGCCGGGGGTGCGTCTAAATCGGCTTCTAACTTCAAGGGTCATAGGTACCGGGGTCGTTGCTGATCACCCCATACAGGCCGGGGTCGGTGTTGATGGCGATCCTGGACCTCAAGGTCCTGCTGGTCCACCCTGTGATGATGGAGCAGGTGTCCGTTATGGCACACAAGGTCCACCCGGACCCCAAGGCCCTGCCGGTCCACCCGGTGATGATGGCGCACCCGGACCTGAAGGCTCACAAGGTCCACCCGGTACTGATGGGGCAGTCGGCCCACCAGGGCCTGCTGGCGATGATGCAACGTCTGCCAGAGGTCGATTTGGCAGGCGTTCTGGAACGATGGTGATTGATGGGGGGCAGAATTTTTCAGTCACTAGAAGCAGTGCGGGAATTTATGATGTCTCGTTTCTGAATCCCAGACCATCAGGGGATACCAATTATTTGGTCGCTGCAAATTGCGCTTACATTGCGAGTGAATCAGTGAACAGGGGCCTGCGTGGTGTGATGCCGAGAAATTACACCAATGAAGGCTTTCAGCTCCTGGTGGGCGCAGGTTCAGGTGGTGAGGATCAGGAGTTAGTTAATTTCGTGGTTTACGACTTATGAGCTACACCATAATCGATTCAGAAGGGAGACAGAGCGTTTTTTTAGAGGCACCTGAAAACATTCTTGGTGATGCTTTATGGCATGGTCCTAGTGATCAGCTTCCTGCAGAGTTTCAGATATCTGAAGCGGAAAAGGATCCCGAAGGGCTTCTGTTGTGGCTCTACTCGAATGAAGACTATGTAGTTTTGATGAACTCACACGGTGGCATCATCGCTAATTTTGAGCGTCAGGTGAGTGAGAACCGCTTTGAGCTGGCGCTGAAACTGTGGAATAAGCTCCCAGTCCCTGAAGCTTTAAACACCGCTTTATTCGCTTCTGACGGCCCTCTGATTCAGTTTGGCTATCAAGATTTAATCAATTACGTGAATTCTCAGCCTTAATCGGCACGGTGCATCCCAAAAGCCCAGTTTTCCCATTAAGGAACAAACATGAATTACGCCATTGACCACGTAGAGGCAGTTCTCGGTTTAGTGGTGTTAGTGATCGGTGTCCTAACTTCAATAGCTGGGGGATTGGCCTGGTATCGCTCCAAAATTGCCCAGGATGTAGAACGTAAGCGTGACTTCAACCACCTCAAGAACAACTACAAGCAGCTCTCTGCAAACGTCGATGACCTTTGGACACAGAACGAAGCCCGATATGACCATCTATTTCGACAGATAGACCGAATCGAGATAAAGCTAGACCCCGATAAAACTATCCCCCACTTCAAAGCCCCCCAGAGGAATCCTTGAGGGGCTGGCGGTGGCGGCGATTAATGAGCAGAGGACTGAAAATCCTCGTGTCGGCGGTTCAAGCCCGCCTCCTGGCATCTCTAGGACCCCATGTGGGTCAGCATAGCAGGTAAATACGATGCGGTTATTTCTTTCTTTAGGAACTGTTTTAACTGCGTCGTTTTTGCTTTTGAGTGTGCCTCAAACCACATCTGCACAGAGTAACTGTGATGCGGCCTACCCAGGAGTGTGCATCCCTTCGCCACCACCTGATCTGGATTGCAGAGACATCACTCATCGGAACTTTACTGTGCTTGACCCTGACCCTCATAACTTTGATGGGGACGGGTACTGGATTGGGTGTGAACGAAGATAGATTCCTTCAAACAGCTATCTGTCAACAAAGATGAAAGACTTTCTTGGTCAATTTCGAAACTTTGATGTTGTCGGAAATTTATTTCCAGGAATTATACTTTTTACTGTAATTACTACTGCAGTTGACCTTGAAAATCCTTATATCGAATTATTGAAAAGCCAGCCCGTTATTTCTGGTATTTTGCTTCTAGTATTTGCTTATATATCTGGCTATGTTTTGTCGACAGTTTCAATGTATTCATTTTGGATTTTTTTTGGCAAAATCAGCTCAAGAAGAGTCTTCTGGCGACCCTACTTGGAAGCTGACGACACAAATTTTTTTGGCAAACCTCCCACTCCAGAGCAGCTTAGTGATTATGCTTCTAAGTCATGGCAGATGGCTCAAGCTTTGGCAACGCTAAATTCACGAGGATGGGAAATTTTACCTTTTGCTGCACGTGCCCGCCTTAACGGCTCACTTGGCCTAATCAGCGTAATTATTGCTCTTATGAATGCTTTTAAGGCTTGGGATACATCATTTGGTTTGCCCGGATATTTGCTTTGCCTTATTGTTTTTGGTTTCTTCCAAATCTTGGCTTATAGAGAGTGGGTTTACTACAGGGAATATATCTCAGTAAAACTGATTCTGATGCGACATAAACCTCAGGAAGGCGAATCAATTAGCTAGCTAGACTAGCTGACCAAGAAACTTAATTCGCCCCTGAATTTTATAGACAGGGATATTGACTTCTATCTCACTTCGCGACAATGCTCCTTTTCGAGCTTGAATTGTTGCCAGAGAAGGGCGGTTAGCCAATGCATGATGTCTCGATGAAGGGAGAATATTTGATTTTATGCCACCAAAGCAAAATCCAGTAAACTGACTTAATTCAACTCTACAGGAGATGTTTCAAGCATGAGATCAATAAAATCGATGTTAATGTCTGCCATAAACGATATCAAGGAAGGTAGAAATTTCGATGTTTACGTAATAGAAGCAATCGCAGTGGCCATAGCTATATTAGGTTTTCTGGGGAGGGTTGAACAAACAATAATTTCATCTGCAATACTTGCTGCCCTAGGTTTACTTGCTAACAGCTTGCTTCAAAGTAGAAATGAAAGCTCCGCTATCAAAAACCTGTTAGGAGAGTTGTCTGGTGATCGATGCACTGCCAACAATTTTTTTCGAAGGTACGAAATCAATCAATTCAAAGATGCAATTCAAGGATCTCAATCTGCATTTTTCTGGGGAATCCATTTTCGAAAAACAATTCCTGTTTGGGATTTCGCCCTTCAGCAAGCCCTAAGAAATGGTGCACGTTTGCGCTTCCTCTTGGTAAAACCCGATAGTAGTGCATCTAATATGTCTCTTTTTAGGCATAACTTGAATACTTCTAAGGATGATATTGATCGCTACCTCGAAGGCGCAATAAAGCAACTGGCACACATAGGAATGACAACTGACGCAATTGATTATATGGAAGTGAAGGTCATAGATTTTCTGCCTCCCTGGACAATAGTTGCAATAAATCCTTCATCTTCTAATGGTGAAATGTCAATACTTTTGTCTTCATTTCGCACTACAACAGACATAAGTCCTGCCTTTCAACTCATGTCTGAAAGAGACGAAAACTGGTTTATTTTCTTTGTGGGACAGTTTGAAAAAGCTTGGAAAGAGGCTAAATCTCTTAGTGGTGCAGAAAACTTTTCAGCATCTTAGTCAGTCTCACCATGAGAATCTGATCACCTTGTTGAACTCTATGCGCTGCTCTAAAGCAAGCCGTTTTCGTTGAGAAGCATAGGCCTTAGGTGGACTTTTACTGGGCA
>JBHJIP010000007.1:0-28592 GCA_050043365.1 Leptolyngbyaceae cyanobacterium | reverse complement strand
TTGTCGATACTTACCCCTACTTTGCGATTGGGGTGGTCCATCTGGTTAGCTCCGCCATTTTGGGTGCAGGTGGCATTTACCACGCTGCCTTAGGGCCAGATCGCCTGGATGAAAAGGGTTTTGGCTACCAGTGGTCCGACGGTAACAAAATGACCACGGTCTTAGGCATCCATCTGGTGCTGCTGGGGATCGGGGCGCTGATGTTGGTGGCTAAGGCGGTGGCTTTTGGGGGGCTTTATGATCCGGCGAGCGCTGATGTGCGGCTGATTGCCCAGCCCACCTTCAACCCCCTGGTGATTTTCGGCTATCTGGTCGGCATTACCCCTGAGGGCTGGACCCTCCAAGGCATGGCGGCGGTGAGCAGCCTAGAAGATGTGGTCGGTGGCCATCTCTGGATTGGTGCGATCTGCATTCTGGGCGGTATTTGGCACATTCGCACCGCTCCCACCCCATGGGCGAAGGGTCTCTTTGTTTGGTCGGGTGAGGCTTATCTGGCCTATAGCCAAGCGGCCTTGGCCTACATGGGCGTTTTTGCCGCTTACTTTGTCTGGGTGAATGACACAGTTTATCCCGTTACCTTTTACGGGCCGGTGGGTACGACCACGGTGGATGGGGTGATTACCCCTCGCACCTGGCTGATGCTATTTCAACTGATTTTTGCCGGTCTGTTGCTGGCGGGTCACTTTTGGCATGGGCTGCGGTCGCGGGCGATCGCGGCAGGCTACAGCTTCAGCAATATGTCCTTCAACCCCGGTGCGCTTTATGGAGACACCCAGTTCAGCAGTGGTTCCCTGTTTACCGGCATCATTCCACCCACCCAGAATGACCCCCAACTGGGAAACTTGGCGACGCCGCTGAACAACAGCCCCCTGAGCCGCACCTGGATTAAAAACCTGCCGATCTATCGGGAGGGATTGTCCCCAGCCCTGCGCGGTCTGGAGATCGGCATGGCCCATGGTTACTTTTTGCTCGGACCCTTTCTCAAGCTCGGGCCGCTGCGTAATAGCGACTATGCGCTGCAGGCTGGATTCGCCAGTGCCACCGGATTGGTGGTGATTCTGAGCCTGGGTCTGTTTCTCTACGGCATTGTGGTCTTCCAAGGGGTCAACAAACCCAAGGGCATTCTGCCTGTCAATATTCAAAATTACGGCAGTTGGAGCCTGTTCACCTCGGGCTTTTTACTCGGCGGGATTGGTGGCGTGACTTTTGCCTGCTTTATCTTGCTCGAAATCGCCCGAGCTGGAATTGTCTGACGCTTTCTTTTGCTCTCTCAAGCATGGCTGAGGGAAATCTACGGATTTTCTGATTCCTCTGGTTGCCTTGCAAGGCAACCAGAGGAATGGCCTCTCTCTTTCCGCATAGGTTTTTTAACTGGGTTTAAACACATTTAAGGAGGTTACTTTATGACAATTCCGCTACTTGACTACCCTCTCTCTAGCCAAAACCAGCGAGTCCAAGGGTTTGAGCAGTTAGGGGATGAATATCCTCGGCAATATACCCTCGATAATGTGCCGATGGGTACCGAAATGGATGAGGTGATTTGGGCCGCCTATCGCCAAATCTTTAATGAACAGCAGTTGCTTGCCGCCCATCGGCAAAGCGTTCTAGAGTCGCAACTGCGGCAAGGGCAAATTACGGTGAAAGACTTCATGAGAGGGCTGTTGCTCTCTGAGTCCTTTCGGCGGCTCAACTATGAGACCAACAGCAATTATCGATTTGTAGAGCTCTGCATTCAACGGGTTTTAGGGCGTAACGTTTACGGCAATCAAGAAAAGCTGGCGTGGTCGATTGTGCTGGCCACGAAGGGGCTGCAAGGGTTCGTCGATATGCTGCTGAACGGCGACGAGTATCTGAACCAGTTTGGCGACAGCGTCGTACCCTATCAGCGACGGCGCATCTTACCCCAGCGGACCCAGGGCGAACTGCCCTTTGCGCGCATGGCCCGCTACGATGCTTACCACCTGGATCAGCTCTACAGCTCGGGGCAATTGAAGCGGCCTCCCATCCAGAGCATCATTGATCGCAGTGCAGCGGTCTATCGTAGGGTGCTGTTTTTGGTGCCGACCACGGCGGTGGCAGCGCTGATTATTACCTGCTTTTTCGCGGTCACACCCCACTAGTGCAATGTCAAGATTCTGACTGTGTGTAGCGTGGTGTCGAGGTTACGAGACCCACGGTCTCGGCTATATTCGTGGGTCGCACTACGTTTGACCCACGCTACGACATACTCCAATTTTTGATATTGACAGACCAGTAGGGCGCATTTGCGGTGCAACCCTTTAGCCCAGACTGCTTTTATTGACCAGAGCAGCCTGGGCAGAGCCTTCAAATTTATAACCTTCATTTAAAGAAAAACAATGCAAAATTCGTTAGAAAACCTGATCGAATTCACTGAAATGGCCTTTGACGACACCGAGACAACCCTTGAAGCTGATGGGCCACAGCCGCTCACGCCTCCCCGGCAGGTTGAGCTATGGAGTGGCCGCGTTGCCATGGTCGGTTTTATGACCACAGTGGCGGCGATCGCCGCTCGGGCTACGGTCTAGAAAGGTCACTTGTCGGTAGTCTTCTGGTCGCCTGCAGGCCCGAAGGACTGGTGTAATAATGCCTTAATATAGTACATTTAAACTATATTAAGGCATGTCAGTACATTGGCTGAGTAGGGAACTGCGGCTATGGCTTTTTCTAAGACAACCCCGATTCTGCGCATTTTTGACGAGGCCAAGGCGAAGGCGTTTTACGTTGACTTTTTAGGGTTTAGCGTTGATTGGGAGCACCGCTTTGAAGCGGATTTTCCCCTGTATATGCAAGTATCTAAGGCAGGATGCACCCTCCATTTGTCAGAGCATCATGGAGACTGCTGCCCCGGTAGCGCCATGAGAATTGAAGCGACTGATTTAGAGGCTTTTCAGGCTGAGCTGCTGGCAAAAAACTATGGATATTCTCGACCCGGTATCGAAGAAATGCCTTGGGGTTCCCGTGATCTATCGGTGACGGACCCCTTTGGGAATCGGCTAACGTTCACAAGCGCGATTAGTGCCCCTTGAGATGCGATCTCTGCGCTAAGCAATTTGCTGCTATCCCCAGCGCCTTGGCAAATTTTGATAGGTACCTTGGCTGAGCCAGTTGCCCTTCGCAATGCGTCTCTGATTTTAGAAACCCAGCTTAAGCAATGAGGACTCCCACATCAGGCTTAGTGCTTTACGCCAAGGACCACCATAAGCTGGCCGAATTTTATGTCGCTCTGCTGCAGCTTCAAGTCTTGGAACTTGATGACGAGTTTATCTGCCTGGGTTCCGACACCTTTGAATTGACGATTCTGCAAGCACCGACTGAGATTACCCAAAGCATCACCATTAGCAGCCCCCCTCACAAACGGGAAGATACGGCACTGAAGCCTGTCTTCTTTGTTGAAAGGATGAAAAAGGTACGGGAGCTGGCCCGCAGAACCGGAGGGTCCGTGAATCCCGCCAGTCAGGCATGGCGATTTCGCAACCATATCGTTTGTGATGGCTTTGATCCTGAAGGCAATGTCTTTCAGCTCAGATCCCCCGCCGATATGGACCTTGCACAGTAGAAAACAGGGCGGCTTCGAAATGGTTTAGATGCATCTTTTGAGGGCGTGATGTCGAATCCTAGCCCATGGGCTAAGTGCTCAAGCTGGCACCGAAGGGACACGTATTCGGAGCTATTTGCAACTAAGAGCAGCCGTCTATCGGTAAGGCAGGCCTTCATCCCTTGCCATTGCACTTGGCGCTTATGTCAGGACTCGTTAAGCTGAGAGTAACTTTCATTTCCATTTCAGTCCAAAAAGATACATATTAATAACATCACTTAACGGAGCTCCATCATGGATAACCCTTCTGAAATCCCCTTAATAACCGCAACGGCTGATGAGACCTCTTCAGAAGCTGATGAAATGCTTGAGGTGCAACCTTTGACCCCTTCTCGGAAGGTTGAGCTGTGGACGGGTCGGGCTGCAATGGTTGGTTTTATGACCACCCTGGCGGCGATCGCTGCCACCTAGGCCACTGGCCTGAGCCCATTGATGGCTTTGATTCTCTTTAATCACCTCTCAAGGCTTTGCCTGGGAGGTGTTCTCATTTAGGGCCGGGGTTGGCAGTTGGGGCAGTAGTAGCAGCGTCGTCCCCCGATCTGCTCCTTGATAATCGAGGTGCCACATTGATAGCAGGCTCTAGCAGCACGGCTAAATACATAGAACCGATACTGCGATCGCCTCAGCCCCTGCGCTTTAAGTTGGGCGACCCGGGCTAAATCGTTGGTAATGCCACCGGTCTCATAGGACTGTCGCGGCAGGGCGATCGCCTGTTCGGCCAACTGCTGAATTTGGGCGGCGGTGCAGTCTACGGGACGCAGCGAGGGATGGATTCCTGCCGCAAACAGAATTTCACTGCGCAAATAGTTGCCGAGCCCCGACAAAAACTGCTGATCCAGCAGCAGCGTCGTCAAGCGGCGGCGGTAAAAGCGTTTTTCCATCAGTCGCTGCGCCACCTGTTCAACCGTGGTGGCTGGATTCAAGACATCAGGGCCGATGCGGCTCAAAAAGGGGTGGTGATCACATTCATAGTCAGTCAGCACTTCAATGTCAGAGGCGCTATAGAGCAGGGCGGATTTTTTGGCAGTGTGAATCGCCAGCCGCAGTTGCCGGTTCGTCTGGGGGTAGGACTGAACCTTGCGCACCATCCAGACGCCGTATAGCTGGTTATGGCTGTAGATATTCAGGTGATTGTCGAATCGGGTAAGCAGCGCCTTGCCCCGAGGCTCAACGGCGATCACCGTGGCGGCGGCGAGGGTCTCTTCAAAGCGCTTGAGGCGATCGAAGGCAAAGAAAAGCTCGGTGATGGGCTGCTGGGAAATTGCCTTAGCAATCTTGTCGGCGGCGCGTTTAATTTCCGGTCCTTCAGGCATGATCCGTGGCGTAACACTGGTTTCAGCCTGCCTTAATTAGACTGGAGGTTGCAAGGTGCTAAACGGCAGACGTAACCGTTGGCATTACCACCTCTGGGCTGTAGCCCGATTTGAGAATGTCAACGAGGGGCTCACCAGCCTGCCAGCGATCGCCCTCAGCGGCATGGGCGGGCTGCTCCGCCAAGGACCATAGGGGCCGTAGCAACTGCCGCTCTTGGGGGTCGGTTAAAGCTTGTTTGGCAGCGGTCAAGAGCGTCAGAGCTTGGGCCTGCAGGTCTGGGTCATGAAACCCCTGCAGTGCTGACTGCTGATGGCGCTGCGCATCGGGCACCTGCGCCCGACCCGGCAAAGTTTGATCCAGCACGAGCCCTTTGAGTAACGCCAAGAGACTGCCGTAGCGGTCAAAATCGCCGCAGCTATCGCAGGCTTTAAACTCAATCCGACCCACCTCGCAGGGCAAACCCGCCACCTTAGTCAGCGGTGGGCAGACATCGACCAAATCCCTAGCCTGGGAAACATAGACCGTCACGGCGGGCCGCAAACCCGTACGTTTATAGGTGCGCACTGACAGTCCGGACCAGGGCCTTTGCTGGTAAAACGAGGCGCTAAAGCTAAACGGCACAATCGCCGGACTGTAATAGGTCAACTTTTGACCCGCTTGAATCAAGGCCGGTACCGATAGCCCCTGAATGGAAAAATTCAAATCTGGTCCATAGGTCACCATCGCCAACTGCTCAGTTTGCTCTGCGGGTGAGGCCTGACATCGGGCCAGTTCATGGGCATTTAGAGGGGGATCGGGCACATATACAGACTGCACGGGGTTAAAGCTGGTCAAGACCGGCAGCAAGTTATCAGCCAGGGCGATCGCCTCAAGCTGCCGAAAGCTTTGTCTCAGCTCTTGCAGTACCCCTGCGATGGTTGAGTGAAGGGTGGTGCGGATCTCGATACCCTTAGGCGTGCAGCCTACGAGCTGGCCGGTTTCGGAAAATCGCTCATAGCCCTCGATATACCAGCGTTTATGGCGAATACCGGCATCCCCAACCCGCAAATGGTCGTAGTCCGAATCATAGGTCGGCAGCGCCGCGATTAAATCTGCAAAGCGCTGAAACGATGTATTCGAAAAATCAGCAAATTGGTGGCGGCGTTGATCCCAAAAAGCCACTTCATGCTCAATGCCAAATTGACTAGAGCCGCTTTGTCCCTGCAATTGGTTAGCCATATCGATACACCCAGTTCGTTGAGAAACAGTTAAGCCCCCGTTTACCGCTGCCATAGCGCTGGCCGGGAGCTGACGCATTGTATCCCTTTGAGATTGACTTGCATCAAAAGCCAGCCAACGCGCCCTAGCACTGAGGTGATTGATTCTATCGGTGATGTATCAATACCGATCTATGCTCAGTGAAACCTCCACAGCATCAGGGTTGATCCGCTTTTTATACCGTGCCAATGCGCTGCTTACGCAAGGCGGGTGCCCGTAGGCTACTTAAAATATCAGGCTTGACGTTTCATGTTTTAATGGGAATGGATTTCAATAAATGAGGCTGTGCCGCTGCCAGCCCCGATGGCGGCTTGAGGGGCAATTGAGGTCCCGCTGCAGCGTGATTATGGCTTCAGAACTTTTATAAGCTGATACAAGGATGGCCCCGATGACGGTCTCGACAATTCCCCAGGTACAAGCTGAGATGTTGCTGGGCACAGCGGTGACGGCTGATACCTTCATCTTGCTAGAGGTGCCTCAGCCCTGGACCAAGCCAGCGCTGTTATCGGAGGGGGTTCCAGAAGCGCTACGGCAGGTCGTCAAGTCTTTGCTAGGGCCAGAGTCTGGGGTGCGAGTCCATCTGATTGCCAATGGGCAAACGGTGGCCCAAGGTCCGCGCCGCATCTTAATTTTTCAAAGGCCGTCGGCTGCCGCTACGAGCCCAGATCTGACCTATCGTTTGGCCAATGGGTATCAATCTTGGGAAATTCAGGTGGAAACCGCCGCGGATATGGCTCCGGCCTTAAGCGCCTGGTCTGCCCAGGGGGCCGCGACAGGGTTGCTTGCCCCTGCTAACGCCCGCCATCTGATGATCTGCACCCATGCCAGCCATAACGAATGTTGCGGTATCTATGGCTATCCGTTTTATGAAGCCGCGATCGCCCAGATCCAGCAGCTTGGCCTGACGGTGCAGCCCTGGCAGATTAGCCACATTGGGGGCCATCGGTTTGCCCCCACCTTGATTGATTTTCCCCAGGGGCGTTACTACGGCAATCTGAACCCTGCAGCTCTGACTAGTTTACTCACGCAACAGGGTGATCTAGCGTCGCTGCTGGCGACCTACCGAGGCTGGAGCCTGTTGCCCAAGCCCCTACAAATTTTGGAGGCCAAACTCTGGCAGGATCACGGCTGGTCTTGGCTGCAAGGCCAGGTGGCGGGCCAAATTCTGGATCAGAGCAGCGATCGGCAGCGCACTTGGGCAGAACTCTGGTTTACCTCGGCCAACCAGCGATCGCGCTACATTGCCGAAATTGATAAACACCAGGTCCGGCGATATCAGCGGGAGTCGGACTTGGTATCGCCCCTCCACCGTAAGACCGGCTAGGCTGCAAGCTTGCGCTATGGACTTTTGTTTGGGGCTGGAACTGAATCGGGTGGGCGCTTTAAGCAGGGCTGTAGCTTTTGATTCTGCACTGGCTAAGCCGCTTGGGTCGGAGGCCGCCAGTGCAATGGGTGAACTGGACGTTTTGTAAATTGGGCCTTGATATGTCTGCTTTGATTACTGTGGCACCCCCCCGTCTGAGGAGTGGTAAGCCTTGGTACTACCCCACATTCTCGCCAGAACATGGTGTGCTCCTGGTGCTGGGGGGTGCTGTTTTGACGGGGGCGTCTTTAGCCCAAGCCTGGACTGGGGAAACAACCCTAGCCTGCATCGCGGCTTTATGTGGATTGCAGGCCGAGCATCCGTTCACCGTTCAAATTAAGCAACGACGCCATTGGAAGCCCCGCTATCTGTTTTGGGCAGGGGCATACGGTAGCGCTGCCATCTCAATGGGGGCATGGCTCACCTATCGCCACCCCTTTTTGATTTGGGTGTTGGGTGGCGTTGCTGTGGCGATGGGCCTCAATATATGGGCGGTTTTAAGGCATCGGCAAAAGGCGATCGATGTTGAAATTGCCATGTTTGCGGCCATTTGCTTATCAACCCTATTTATCTACGGGACCACAGCTGACACCTTGACCTTCCAAGCGGTTGGGTTATGGCTACTCAACACCCTGTTTTTTGCCAGCGCGGTGTTTACCATTAAGCTCCGCAAGGTCAAAACCAGTTGTCTAAAAGCCAGCCTGAAATACCATGGCGTCGCCAGTGCCCTGGTGGCTGCACTCTACGCTGTAGGCTGGCTACCCCTCTTAACCGCCCTGACCTTTGGGGTGGCGTTGGTTAAACTAGCCGTCGTGGTGTTGTGGCGTGATTGGTATCGCAACTGCCGCTTTGAGCACATTGCCCGCTTTGAGACTTACTTTGCACTGGGGTATGCCGCCCTTGTCTGCTTAACCGTACTACCGGCCCGTTTACCCCCACCCGCCTGAAGAGAAGGTGGGGACTTTTGCCTAGGAATGATCCCAATCGGGTTTGATTGACTGACGGCTATTGAGGAAGCGATCGATTGACATGGCGGCAACGCAACCATCTCCGGCGGCAACAACCGCTTGTTTGAAGGGGGTATTACGAATATCGCCAATGGCCCAAACCCCCTCAACAGAGGTCGTCATCATTTCATCCACCTCAACGCCGCCATCGGCTTTAAACGCAACTTGATCATGAATGAAATCGGTAATGGGCTTAGAACCACTCTGGTAAACAAAAACCCCATCAACAGCCAAATCTAAGGGGTCTTGTCCACGTGGTTTGACTTCTACACCCGTGACGCCTGTATCATCCCCCGATATCTTCATTAATCGAGTTCGCTCCCAATGCTTGATGTTGGCGATTGTTAATAGGTGTTGGGCATGGGTATCGTCCTCTGGTATCGCTTTGGGGGTAATCCAATGCACCTTAGAGGCAAATTTCGTTAAAAACTGCGCTTCTTCAACGGCTTCTTGATTGATCCCGACTACGGCCACCTCACGGGATCGGTAAAATGCGCCATCGCAGGTGGCGCAATAGCTCACACCTCGCCCCAAAAACTCAGTTTCACCTTGCAATGATGCAGTACGGCCCATGGCACCCGTTGCCAGTACAAGGGCTTTGCCAGTAAACGTCCCCTCCGGGGTATAAACCTTTTTCAGCGGGCCATCCGCTTCAATGCCAAAAACTTGGGCGCGTTGATAGGTGGTGCCATAGGCGATCGCTTGATCACGCATGATCTCCAATAAGGCATCTCCACTGATGTCAGTTGCCACCCCAGGATAATTAGCAATCTTATGGGTAATGGCTAGTGCCCCCACAGCAGGATTCTTGTCGAGAATGACGGTTTTTAGCTCAGCGCGAGAGGTGTATAGCGCGCAGGAACAACCGGCTGGTCCTCCTCCAATAATGACAACATCAAAGTCATATATCTCCAAAACAGGTATCTCCGTAGGGACTCAATTTGCTTGATTGGCTCAAACCAAAGACGTTTACTCATCTGCATATCAGCACCCAGCTAAGCCCTCATTTTCAACGCGCTGGGTTCACGTTGTGAGTACATTTACAGGAGCCGTTGCCGAGCTGTAAATGGTGCTTGAAGAGGGGCGATGAATATTGCTTAAAAAAGCTTCCAACATTTTGAGAGACCGTTGCCAAACTGTATACGCTTGTTCAACGGAAGCACATACAGGCGTATTAATGAAGATGGCGCAGCAGAATCCATGGATGTTGACGTCTGAAAATTGGGCTTGCTCGACAACCCAGTCTAGCTTTACAGCCTGTTGAAAATCCTGATCCCGTAGAAACTGCTCAAAGTGAAAGAACAATGAGAAATAGTTGATGGCATCTTGTACGCATTTTTTGCAGTTCCAAGAAAAATCCACGTAGCCTTTGTAGCGGTGTCCTTGATCGATTTGAACCGGATCGCTGAAACAACCCACGCTGAAAAAGCTACTGCTATCAGCATTTAAGGATTGCACCAGTGATCTCAAGGCACTGTCTGCCACGAGTTCTGGAACAGTGTGGATGAGTTCGGGCTGGGCTTTCAGGTTTTTAAACCCACAGTTGCTATATTTATTGGCCTCACAAGTGGCATTGCCGGTGTAAGGAATGGCTTTGCCATAGGGACTCAGAGACAAAACGTTAAGGTAAGTCGGTGGTGGCTGCATTCAAAATCCGGAGGTATTCCCCTAATTAAGTCCGCCAATGGGTATCAATTAGAGTGCCTAGTTGATATAGATTCTCATTTATCTTAGGTCAATCTGTACAGCTTGCGATAGCGAAGACATAAGTTTATCAACGCGACTATGCTCTGGCATGAGCTGAAATTCAATCAAATCACCTTTAATTGATGACAGCCCCTAATTTGCCAATGTCAGGGCTGCCCCTGTTCGGGTTGTCGCTGCACGAGTCCAGTAATGATTGCCAGCCCAAACACCCCGAGCAAGGCAAACCCGAGCAAGAGTTTGCCGCCTTCCAGCAACCCTGCCCCCAGAGCCACAATCGGCGGGTTTGAAATGGCAATGCTGAGCACTAGGGCGGGTGCAAAGCGCGTGATTGGAGCTTTGGTTAGGCCAACGCCGTAACAAACAAAATCAAAAAAGCCCGTCATCAGAAAGCCCGTCATCAAGAAAAAATTCTGTTCTAGATGGCGTTGACTGAGGGTATCGATGCGATGCATGAAGCTTTTGCCCACCAGCCGCTGCACGAATTGTCGACCGTAACGCCGAGACAGCAAGAAACTCAAAGAACAAGAGCATAGGTCGGCTAGGCAAATGACCGTTAGCCCCTGGGTAAACCCCAGCAGGCTACCCGATAAAACCGAATAGGCCGTTCCCGGCAAAGCCGGAATCACGACGCTGGTAAAGCGCAGCGCAAATATACCCACGGGTGCCCATAGTCCGAGTTGATCAACCTGAGCCCGAAGTTGAGTAACGCCATAGCGGTGGATCAATACTGTCGCCAGCGCCACAAGCAAAATCACCAGCAGCAACTGCAAGACTCGCAAGCTACGGATTTGCTTCATTAGAATGCCTCGGTAGATTGATCAACTGGCCTCATTCTCCAGGGTAGAACTCAATGAGTCAGAGACTGGATCCGTAGTCTTGGTAAAACAGCTTGGATAAATTAGGGGCAAGATTTGCCGGAGCATGAGCTGGATCAGGCGAGTGCCGTTGCCCCAATGCCAAAACTGAGGAATTTCATATACTTGCCCAGTTTGCACCGCTTTGAGCTGCTGCCAGCGCCGATCGGTCGTTAGTAGCTGGGACAGAGGTCGGGTTGCCGACCCGTAAGACTGAATCAAAACCACATCGGGATCAATCTTGGCAATTTTCGATAGCGACAAATAAGTCAAACCGGCTTCACCTTGGGTCAGATCAGGTTTCGACCAGGGAAAATGAGTAAACCGCTGTAGCAAACTCCCCAAAGTGCCGGTATCAGTCTCGATGGGATAGCGATCGCACCAGAGATTGAGCCTAGAGCCCCCCATCATCAGTACGGTTTTGCGGGGATGGTGTTGCAAGCACTGCCAATACGCTGTGAGCTGTTGGTCAAGCGCCGCGATTGCCGCTTCCGCCCGCTCCATGCGTCCGGTGAGGTAAGCAATATCCAGGAGCCTCAAAACGGCAGCCTTGTAACCGCTGTTCCCCATCAGGTAGAGCGGAGCCACAGTTGCCAACCGCCACCTTTGCAACCGATGGGGAAACTGCCAGCCCAAAATCAAGTCGGGTTGCCCTTGGGCGATCGCCCGAAGATTAGGCAAGACCCAAGACCCCACATCAATCCAGTCTTGGACCCTCTCGCCGTAAAACTCCGGTTGCCCTGCGACCCCACGGCGTAATCCCCCAATCGGTTCTAGCCCGAGCTCGATCAGGGCATCTATCCCGGAGGCACTCAGGCAAATCAAACGCTGAGCAGGTGTCTCTAGATCTATTCTGTGACCGGTACTGTCGTAAGCAAAATATGGACTCATTTGAGGCTGAATAGAATCAAGATAAGCCGTGCAGATCGCCCCAATCAGGCCAACGTGTAGCAGTAAAACTCAATAGCTCAAATGAAACGGAGTGCTAACTGGGGTTGAGTGAAACAACTCTAGGATGCGGTTGATCAAATATTGAAACCGCTCCTGGTTTTCATCATCTGGCAAATCCTGTCCCATGAACTGCCAGTCCTGAGTCGAAAACTGCCACTGGGGCTCCACTGAGGCAAAGGCGCAAGCTTCAATCGTACTCACTTGGCAGGTGGGGAGTAACAACCCCTTAGAAAATTGCACCTGCATCAGAATGCATGAGCAGTTCAACCCAGCTTGGCGTTTAGGGAAATAGAAATTGAGATCAATCGAGTGTGGATCGAGCTGGCACAGAGTCTGATAGTCCTCTAGCCAGGGCTTTAAGTCCACTTGTGCATTGGGGAATTCGGCCCGAAATAAAACCGCTAAGTGAGCGATTTTAGTGGTGATTTCAATCGTGACTGCTTGACTCGTAGCATTCATCGGTATTCACATCCTTTGATATTTGTTCGGATTTATTCTCGTCAAAGCAGCGCTAACTGTGTTGGGGTAGACGCCATAATTGGCACGTTTTTTCAATGCTCTATTAATGAGCGTGTGATCTCTGACAATTCAAAACGCTTTGCCAGAGATAATTTCTGACATTTCACACTGTGCGTCTAATTGCTTTCTGGATTAGAGCGAGGTGTTTGACGAGAATTCTTATTGAGAGTATATATCAATAAGAATCAAACGCAATCCCTTTAAGGAGGTTGATATGACTGTGTACGCAACTGAGTTGCGAGCGACGGCCCAGGCACTGGTGGCCAAGGGCAAGGGAATTTTGGCCATGGATGAAAGCAATGGCACTTGCAATCGCAGATTTCAGCAGTTAGGCATCCCGACAACTGAGGCTTACCGGCAAGCCTACCGGCAACTAATTTTGACGACTCCGGGATTATCTGATTACATCAGCGGCCCGATTCTCTATGACGAGACCCTTCGGCAATCGACAGATGACGGGGTCCCTTTTCTGAAGGTGATTACCGAAGCCGGAATGATTCCTGGCATCAAGGTTGATGCAGGTGCCAAGCCTTTAGCGAGTCGCCCCAGTGAGAAGGTGACAGAAGGGCTGGATGGCTTGGGCGATCGCGTCGCCGAGTACTACCGCATGGGAGCCCGCTTTGCCAAATGGCGAGCTGTGATCACCATTGGCAATGGCATTCCCAGTCGGGCTTGTATTGAGGCCAATGCCCATGCCCTGGCTCGATATGCGGCCATCTGCCAGGAAGGGGGTCTGGTGCCAATTGTGGAGCCAGAAGTGTTGCTCGACGGCGCTCACACGCTAGAGCTATGCCGACAGGTGACGAGCGAAACCCTCTATACCGTTTTTGATCACCTGCATACCCAAGGGGTTGCTTTTGATCAAATGATCTTGAAACCGAGCATGGTGATGCCGGGTAAGCAGTGCCCTCAGCAAGTGGGAATTGAGATGGTGGCGGAGGCAACCATCAACTGCTTGCGCAACCATGTGCCTGCTACGGTTGCGGGCATTGCCTTTCTCTCTGGGGGCCAATCAATGGAGTTAGCCTCAGCCCATCTCAATGCCATGAATGCATTATTCGGCAATGACTGCCCTTGGCCCGTGACTTTCTCTTACGCTCGGGCGATTCAGCAGCCTGCCCTGGACTATTGGGGCGGCGATCGCGATCGCGTACACAAGGCGCAGCAGCAGCTTCTGAAACGGGCCAAATTTAATAGCGCGGCCAGTCGGGGCGAGTATTCCAGCGATATGGAGAAAGCGCTCACCTTGGTTTAAGGCTAAATCGCGTCCTTTAGGTCTTCCCATGCAGGTTACATCTGGGGGCAGTAATGTCCCCAGATTTTCTGGTTGTACTCAATAGCTTTCTACTTACGATTGAATCCCAACAAAGTGATGTTCACATGCAAGGACACATCGAAAATGTCGTCTGTCTTACGGCCCCAAATGCTTGCAGGCAGCAAAGTTCCCCATAGTTTACAGATGCGTTCCTAGCGATTTACAGCAGACCTCTTAAATGGAGTCAGCTCAACCTGCCGCTAAAGCAGAATTAATTTAAAAGGAATTGTTTTCAATAAGCCTAAAAGTGAGGTATAGTTATCAAAGCTTATTGAGTTTAAGTCTCAACTAAAAGTTCAGCATTACGCTAAATAGGCAGACATTAGACACTCCTTCAAGCCTTGAATGAGTTGAAATTCTGCTGCTCTGGCATATTGCCGGTGGCCTTTTTGTGAGACTTGTTCCCGATAGCTAAAGATTTGTTCAGTGCTCAATGCAACTGGACCTTGTTGAACAAAGTTCCTCAGACATAAAGCCATGGCGAAAGTTGGATTATTTTATGGTTCGACCACCGGTAAAACTGCTGACGCGGCTGAGCAGATTCAGTCAGCTTTAGGAGGTGATGCCGTTGTTGACCTGCACGACATCAGCGAAAAAGGTGCGGATGATTTAGCCGAGTACGATTGCCTGATCATTGGTTGCCCCACCTGGAACATTGGTGACATACAGGATGATTGGGATGCGATTGTGGATGATTTAGATGAGGTTGACTTCAGTGGCAAAACACTGGCCTACTTTGGCACAGGTGACCAAGTGGGTTATGCCGATAACTTCCAAGATGCCATGGGCATGTTGGAAGAAAAAATCTCGGGCCTAGGGGGTAAAACCGTGGGTTATTGGTCTGCTGACGGTTATGACCATACGGAGTCTAAAGCCATTCGTGATGGCAAGTTCTGCGGCTTGGCTCTGGATGACGATAACGAGTCAGAGAAGACTGAATCCCGCATTCAAGCCTGGTGCGCTGATGTGAAGGCAGCCATGGCGCTCTAGCGTTGAGATTCACACTTTTTCCAGACGCTACTGGCAGTCAGCGGTCAATTGGCCAGGCTGCCAGTTTTTTATTGCTACTTGAGAGAATCACTATGGCAGATATCCCTGAAGGGCTATGGCTCTGCGCTAACCCCCGGCTCAGACAGTTTGATCGTCCCCTGTTCGATTTGCTCAGTCAGGATATCCAACTGCGCTGCTGGCATTATTCGCAAACTGCTGACGAGCCTTGCTCTTTAGAGATTGCCTTGCTGCTGCTGCATGATTACCTCAAACAACAACCTCGACCGATTCATTTGATTGGCCATGGTTTAAGCGGCATTGTGGGGCTGTTGTATAGCCAGCGCTATCCAGAGTATGTGCGATCGCTGACTCTGCTGTCAGTTGGTGTGACTCCCGCCGTTAATTGGCACGCCCATTACTATGCCTTGAGAGAGTCGTTGCCCTGTCGTCGCAGCATTGTCTTAAATCAGATGGTGCGGCTGTTGTTTGGGCCGCAATGCCCCAACCGGACCGCTGCACTGATGCGGATTTTGGCCAAGGTTCTAGATATGGAATTGACGCCCCATGCGTTGGGCCATCGCCAGACGATTCCGATGAGGGGCGTTGAGGTGCCTCTATTGGTCTGTCATGGTGCCAATGACATGATCTTGGATGCCAACAGCCAATCTCAATGGCAGAGGTGGTTTAAGCCGGGAGATCGCCGCTGGATGTGCCCTGAGGGCCGTCACTTTTTCCACTATGAGTATCCGCAACTGAGTTATCGGGTATTGCTGGACTTTTGGCAAGAGGCTGAAACACTCCCCCAAGCCGACTACGCCCTGGCAGCAGCTGCACGATAACCCTAAAAAAAGACACCCTGGTAAGGGTGCCTAAGTGTTGAGTTTGAAGCGAGAAATGGATGTCCGAGTCTCAGGCAGGACTAAGCCCAGCCCACTCGGTCCATCAATCGCACGGCATTATCTTGATAACGCCCGTAGTTCTCGACATTCACCTCGTCTTCAGTGAAGGGACCAAAGCCAGCAATCACTGAGTTGATCGGTGCATCGGTGTTGACCGGGTACTCGTTATTAGCGTTAGCAAAGAAGGTTTGAGCTTCCAGACCAGACAAATACTCTAAGAAGCGCACTGCGTTCTCTTTGCGGGGGCTAGTTCTCACGACCCCAGCACCACTGATGTTGACATGGGTGCCGCGCTCGCCTTCACCCTGGTTAGGGAAAAACACGCCGATTTGGTCAAAGATAGCTTGCTTCGCTTCATCCCCGTCCGTTTTAGAGCGGTGGTAGCGAGGCAGGTAGTAAGTATTGGCGATGGCTAAAGAGCCTAGGCCGGATGCTGCCGCTTCGATCTGGGCGCGATCGTTCCCTTCTGGTTCACGAGCAAAGTTGCTGACCAATCCTCTCGCCCAAGCTTCAATCTCGCGCTCACCGTGGGCGGCAATCAAAGATGCCACTAAAGACATGTTGTAGATATTGCTAGAGGAGCGAATCACAATCTGCTCATTCCACTTGCTGTCCGCCAAAGCCTCATAGGTGGACAAATTGCTGGGCTCAACCAAGTCCTTGTTATACATGATCACCCTGGCCCGTTTGGTCAGGCCAAACCATTGGCCATCAGGATGACGTAAATTTTCAGGAATGTTGGCCTCAAGGATTTCTGAGGAGGTGTCGGCAAAAATGCCGTCCCGCTGTGCCTGCCAAAGGCGGCCCGCATCCACCGTAATGAAAACATCCGCTGGGCTTCTATCCCCTTCCGCTTTAATCCGCTCTAGCAGCTCATCGGCCTTACCTTCCAGAAGATTGACCCGGATGCCGGTCTCTTCAGTGAAGGCTTCATATAGATCATCGTCACTGTCGTAGTGACGCGCTGAGTAGAGGTTGACGACCCCGTTTTGGGCAGCGGCAGGTTGGGGACGGGTGATTTGAGTGGCCGCAAGTCCGGCAGTGGCAGCAGCACCGCCAAGGACGAGCGATCGCCGTGAAAGTTTCATGGGAATCTCCTCAAGGTCAATTCTTGAGCTTAAAGTTAGGCCACAGCATCATACCACTATTGACATCAGCTATTATTTAATTGGCATTTGAAAAGCTAAAAGCCTTGTCTGGCAAGCATTTTTAGCTTTCAGCCCAACTTCAACTAAGGCTCTAATCAAGGTATATTTCTTTTAGAGCAATCCAAAAATGATCTTTCTAACAGCCAGAGTCGATAGTTTTCGGCTCTGATTAAATGATGACCGTGATGAATAGCACTCAATTCTGTCAAGCTAACTGATTTTAGATCGCGACAAATTTCCGTATCTTGAACACTGACTCTCCCAAGAATCCATTCAAGCAATCGCCTGATACCTTTGCAGTAAAGGGTAGACAGGGTTTTGGGCTAGGCAAGATCGGTATTGCTCTAGCATTCTCTCTGCTCTTGCATCTTGTTGCTATAAAGATGCCGATGCCATCCCAGCAGAGCGAGCCGGATGAATCCTTAGAAGTGGTAGAACCTGTTCCTATTAAGCTTGAACCAGAAGCGCTCGAAGTCGATATCGCTACAGCCCCCGCTCCTGAGCAATCAGAGCCGAAATCTAAGCCCGCCTCTAAACCTGAACCGCAATCTGCTGATACGGCTCCCCCTCGTCAGGATGCATCCCTGGAGTCTGAGGCAGAGCCAGTTATCAGCAATGAACCAAAGGCATCAGAGAACGAGTCCAATGTTGAGCCTACTGAGCCCGGTGATGAAGCGCCGATTGAGTACAGCTCGGCAGGCTTAGCCATCTTAGATGAGGATTTTCAGCTAGCGGGTAGTACCGCTTGTGGCAATCAAGAAGGATGTTTCCAAGTTGATGAGAGTTTTCGCGATGCTTCGGAGGATCTAGAGGCGTTATTCAAACGTCAAGGATATGAATCTAACGAAATTCAAGTTGCTGAGGATTCGGCCTATAAGGCTTATCGGTTGACAAGCCTTGAAAATCCTGATCTCACCCAGTATTTGTATGTGCTCAACAGGGAAATCGATAACGGTCCTGGGCAATTCCCCGATATCGTCACGTTCTATTTGGTAACTCAAGAAGCGCAAACCCTAGACGACTTGAATCAGAAATTGGCTACGAATTAGGGCTGCGTGTAGTCGTTAAAACCAGAGCTATTCGGCCCATTGAGGCAAATCCCTGGTTTCCCTCTAGCCGCTTTCGTTTCCTGACACAATAAAAGGCAACATTGCTGGAGATCACCCGATGCGATTTATCCCTTGGCTTCTCACTGGCCTGCTTGCCGGAGTGCTGATCACCGTCAGTTCGCCTCCTTCTCTAGTGCCAGCCGCCCATGCTCAGGCAGAGACTGATGATCGCCCCGCCGGTACCCCACCGCCTCTGCCAGACGGCTTCAAAACCTACACGCTACCAGGCACCTTCTCCATTCAGGTGCCTGAGACCTGGTTTGCCAGCGGCTCCGAAGCAGAACGCTACGCGGTGATTACCAACTTTGAGGGCGATCGCGAACCGCAACCAGAGGACATCAAAACAGAGATTTGGTTTACCGAAGAAACTGCTGATACTGCGGTCAATCGATCGATTCAAGACATCATCAACAACGGTTACGCCGTCAACAGCTACCGCCAAGTGGATGTGAATGAATTGCGAGCCCTGCGCTTGTGGCTCGTTGATCTGCCCCTCGATTACCCGAACCAGCTGATTACCTATATCGGTTATGGCAGCTACGGTACGGCTATTTTGATTACGCACTATAACCAAGAAGATGAAGCCACAACGGCGCTGGTTGCCCAGATTCACGATTCCTTTGGGCTGCTATTTCAGTGACGGTGGGTCGCAATCCAATCAAGATGGTGAATACTGCATTACTGTGACCGACATAGGTCAGCCAGGATGGAATCAGCACCTGAAGCGGTGTAATGTCGGCAGCTTTTTGGGCCTGGCGATCCATCTCACCAAGAGTAGAGGCTGAAGCAGTGGCAAAAATTTTGGTCGTGGTCCACCAAGACACTTCTAATCCGGGACTGGTCGGGCAAAAGTTAGTGGCGCGGGGGTATCAACTCGATATCCGTTGTCCAGCGCTGGGCGATCCCCTGCCAACGACCCTGGCGGATCACGCGGCCACTGTCATTTTTGGGGGACCCATGAGCGCCAATGACGACTCGACACTGCCCTTTATTCACCAAGAACTTCAATGGATTCCCACGGCCCTGGCTGCAAACAAACCCTACTTAGGCATTTGTCTCGGAGCCCAACTGCTGGCACGGGTTCTCGGCGCGGCTGTTGCTCCCCATCCAGAGGGCTTTAAGGAAATTGGCTACTACCCCATTACCCCGACTCGCCAGGGTTGCGATCGCTTCCCCCAGCCCATGTCGGTTTACCAGTGGCACGGGGAGGGGTTTGAACTCCCCAAGGGTGCCGTTGCTCTTGCCACGGGCAACAACTTTGAGCATCAAGCCTATTGCTATGGTGATGCGGCCTATGGTTTGCAGTTTCATCCTGAAATAACCACCCCCTTAATCGATGAATGGACCACGCGCGGAGCGGACCAACTGACGGGTTTAGGCGTCTATTCTCGCGATCAACAGTTCAAGCAACATCAGCAACTGGGTGCCGAAGTCAACGGTTGGTTAGACCGCTTTCTTGATCAATGGCTCACGGCAAGCTGGGCGGAACGGATGTCTGCATAGACTGTGGAAAAAAACCTCAGCCTGTGGAAAAACTGGGGAAATATTGTGGAAAACAAGTAATAATTGGGGAGAAAGCCGTGTGCATCGGGGTTTTAGGGCCGGGATTGATCTTGCAGATGCTGACTACTCAGCGATCTACATCACTATCAATCCTCGCCACTATCAATCCTGCTACAAAAGGTTAACCCGCGACAGGGCTAAACTTGTCCGGGCACAATAGAAACAGAATATCCTTTCTTAAATCAAGCCTCAAATGCACGGATTTGAGATAGCCGCCCTGTAAAGTAAGTGGGCCATACATACGCATCGTCACGAGGAGCGCCAACCAGAATGGGAGGGCATTGCCGCTATCAAAGCATCCGCTGGATTATCCTGCTTTTGGGATTCGGCCTGACCGGTTGTCCTGACACTTTGGACACGGGTCGTTATTCCCCCGAATCCCCTGCCATACCCGTGGCTGAAATCACAAGTCCGAGCATTGTTCCGGCGGCGGGGCAGTCAGTATCTTATGAGATCTGCGCGGATCTGACTACTTGGATGCGCCCTGAGCTGACCGTTCAGCAGCAAACTATTTTGCAAGATCCACGTTATGGTCAGGCGCTGGAGCAGGACTCTCTCAGCAGTTTATCTGAGCAGTTCTGGACTCAGTCCATCATTAGCTTTACCACCTATGGTCTAAGTGCTCGGGTCGAGCCGCTGAACCTGAGTGGTGTGTGGACGGCGACAGCCCACATGGAACCCTGTTATGCAGGCGATCGCCCCATGGCTATCAATCAAGGCGACTGGGCGGAGGTGTGGCTGATTGGCCATCGCGTTAATGATATTGAATGGGTCAATGGCCAATACCGACTCACTGTAGACCCCACCTCCCAAGGGCTCCAGGTGGTTCAGTTTGAGCGCCTAGAAACGCAAGGCGCTTTAGCATTAGTCGCCACTACGCCGGAAGGGACGACGGTACCCTCAATTTCTGGAGACTGGTAACCGACTCAAAAATAGGGCTCTAAGCAAAAGTGGCGGGGTTGCTACAAGGCCCAGCCACTTCTGGCTATCTGCAGATAGCAAGCCAGATCAACCTAACCCGCCACAGGCGTCAGCCACCCTGCGCTCAGCACAATCGTCAAACCCATAAAGAGGACTGTTAGTGTCCATGTGGCCCGATTGAGGGTAATCTCTGCACTCTTTGTGCTGGTAAACATCTGAGCTTGCCCCCCCAAAGCACCGAGGCCATCACCCTTCGGGCTGTGGAGGATCACTAAAATCGTTAGCCCTATGGCTGATACGGTCCAAATGATTTTGAGGAGGGTAATAAGCGTCATCGTTGTAGCGTCAATTCCGTAGGACTAAGCGCTCGACTTAGGCTGTATAAACCTATCGGAGCAAATCTGATCATAACACTTAGCCTCAATGGGCCGAACAACAGCCAGATAACATCTGAGGCGGGTCATTCAAGACGATGAGTGACCTTGAAGCTGCCTACATTGAGCCAATAATAGGTTCGTGAATGCTTGAACGCTCTAGCGACTGAGCCGCACAGGGGTACGATTCGCTTTTACATGAATTGTGCTTGGCACAACCATTGATTGGCCCGTCATCTCTTCAGGCTGGGAAATTTTTAGGATATCTAGGATTGTCGGCGCAATATCAGCCAAACGACCATCCTGACGGAGTTCAACATCCGTACCGTATCCTGCGATTTTGAGTTTCTCACCCTCGACCAAAATAAACGGCACAGGGTTTGTGGTGTGGGCAGTCCAGGGCTTATGGTTTTCGTCCCACATGTATTCCGCATTGCCGTGGTCAGCAATGATAATCGCGGTTCCTCCAGCCCGACTGATGCCTTCCAGCAAGCGGCCCAGTTGCCGATCAACCGCTTCTAGGGCTACCACAGTTGCGTCTAAATTCCCCGTATGGCCCACCATATCTGGGTTTGCGTAGTTGATCACTACTAAAGAGTAGATTTCCTTTTCTATGGCCGCTAAGGCCGTATCAGTCACCTTGTTAGCCGACATCGTTGGAGCATTGTCATAGGTGGCCACCATGGGGCTGGGAACGAGTTCGCGATCTTCCCCCTCAAAAGGTTCTTCTAAACCCCCATTAAAGAAATAGGTGACGTGGGCATATTTCTCTGTTTCAGCGGTGCGAAATTGCTTCAGCCCATGATTCGCAATCACCTCTCCCAAAATATTGCTCAGGTTTTGCGGGGTAAACGCAACCTTCACAGGTAGGTGACTGTCGTACTGTGTCATGGTCACGAATGTGAGCGGTTCGATCAGCGATCGCTCAAACGCATCAAACTTCGGATCCACAAACGCTTGGGTCAACTGGCGGGCTCGATCGGGGCGGAAGTTGAAGAAAATCACCCCATCACCAGGTTCTACAGCACCTGGCGCTAGACGGACAGGGGTCATGAATTCATCGGTAATATCTTCCGCATAGGCGGCCTTCATGATCTCGACCGGTGAGAGATTAGACCCTTCACCATCCTCGGTCATGACTCGATAAACCTTCTCCACCCGATCCCAGCGGCGATCGCGATCCATGGCGTAATAGCGACCACTCAGAGTAACCATACGACCAAATTTATTTTTGTCAATGTAGTCCTGAATCGCCTGAACAGACGCGTGCCCTGCTGTCGGCTTCGTGTCGCGGCCATCCGTCACCACGTGGATACAGACCTCATCAATGTCCTGACTTTTGGCCATATCCAAGAGGCCAAACAGGTGATTGATGTGGGAATGAACCCCGCCATCTGAACAGAGCCCAATTAGGTGAAGTTTCGTTTTGCGATACCGCACGGCTTGGCACACTTCTAGAAGCCTTTCGTTTTCCTGCAGGCTATCGTCAGCAACCGCATCTGAAATACGCACCAGCTCTTGGGGAACCACACGCCCCGCCCCAATATTGAGGTGACCCACCTCAGAATTACCCATCTGCCCATCTGGTAGGCCCACATCTTTACCTGAGGTCTGAATCAGGGTGTGGGGATAGACGGACCATAAACTGTCAATCACAGGCGTGTTCGCTGCAGTGACTGCGTTACCGTCCTGGTTCTCTCGATACCCCCAACCATCGAGAATGATGAGCACCATAGGTGGGACAGGCGCTGGTGTCATATTGCAAAAATCCTTGAACGCTTAAGCACACGTCGAGGCGATCATACCACCCGGTTTTTAGTCAGTTAGAGTGATAGATTCACGGAAATCAGCCTCATATGTGGATGAGGTATTTCTGCTTTCTCAAGTCGGCAAAACCTTTTGTAGTCAAGCTTCTCAGCGCTAGGGAACAGCAGTATAAACAATTCAGACCCGCAAGATCTTACCTTGCTCAAGGCCATAGCATTAGACAACCTATTTATGAGAATTTTTGTAAATTTTGTTGGCGACCTTGCGCTAATTGCCAAGACTTGGGGAACAGATGAAAACCATTTTCGTGTGGACTAAAATCCCTTCAAATCCTTTCTAGGCTTTCTTTCTAGGCTACTTCTAGGACTTCCTAAGCCAGCCTAAAAGGGTATGCACGGGAGAAAAACCGAGCTAAAAATGAGAATTTCTCGCAATCAGGCGTAATTGGACTCTAGAGCTCCTGAGAGCGTGGCTCACAGCCTTGATGCTGCCCTAGCATCCGAGTACTGCTCGCAGGGCTGCTTTCCGTCAGCTAATTGGGGCTCGGTGCTGCGCAGCGGTGACAAATGCCTCACAGTACTGTGGGTATCCCCCAGGGAACACAACATTGAGCCTTAGGGGATCCTTTTGATCGCGGGGATCACCCGGCCCTGCAGTCACGATTGGTTGACCCTCAATCGTCTCAAGCTTGAGGGCACGGCGATTTTTCAATTCTCCGCTGCTACTGTCAACATAAGTGACTACGTTGTCGGTGTCGAAGATTTCACCCAAAGTCTGAATCAGGTGCAAAAAGTTGCGATCGCTCCCTCCCCGCTTCGCCACCAGTCGGCTTTCAACACTCTCAACTGCACTGGTTACTGTATCTCCAACCCCAACTAGGGCAGGCATCAACGCCGGATCAAACTTAGCTTGGGCCAGTGCCAGCAGCGCGTCTTGCTCATGGGGCGCTTGCCGCGCATTAAAATCTTCTCCTAGTGGATATTCACCAGTCCGTGCCCCATAGTAGCGATTTAGCAGGACCAAAACGCCCGCCTCTTTTACAGCCCCCCGCAGCATAAATTGAAAATCCGTTGTGCCTGATTCTGAGGCTTGGCTGAGCCAAATAATCTCCTTCCCATCTTGATCGCGACCGTGATTTGGGGCGTAATGGACGAAAAAAGAAGCCCCTAATCCCTGTTGATCCGCCTCCTGCAAAAGCTTATCCATCAATTGCTGCATGGCCTTTTGTAAGGCCACGTAGGTTTCCTGTGCTGTTCCTAATGCCTTGTGAAACGTGTTGAGATTGGCCGTGGGCGAGGCCACATTATCCAAAGCAGAGGCTTGAATCAGTGATTCCAGTTGCTCTGCTTCTAAACCCAGCTCATGGCTTTGGGCAAATGCTGTCAGGGCTTGACGAATTCGCTGCGGCACTTGTTTGAGAAAGGCTAATTCAGCATCGCTAACGCCAGGATAGGATACATCGCCCTGGCGATCTTGCCACTGCACCCCACCCGCCGCGAGTCCCGGTAAATATCGACCTACTTTAGGCGACGTCTGTTCTGCCCAAGCTTTGTCAACAATATTGTTGACGCCCCTCAAACCAATGTGCTCGCCATTGGTGAGCACGTAAAAATGCCCGTCAAAGGCCGCGGTCGCCTGCACATAAGCTAAATCAATGCGGCGCGTTAGGGGATCATTGACCAATCCCATACAAACCCCATCCAAGTCTTGAATAATCAGCAGGTTCTCAGTGGTGGCCAGCTGCTCAATCCAGCGTTGATGATCGAGTGAATATTGGGCTTGACTGAGGCGTTGGGGCTGAATCGCCGAAGAGGACATATCGATAAAACCAGGGCTGCGATTTCAGGCTACCAATGATTGGTCCCTGTTATCTGCAAGCGTTTACAGAGCCTGTGAATCCTACTTTTGCCAGGTTTCGCGGCGCAGCAAGGGGTTCACCAAATCATTGAGCCCTTCTCCCACTAGGGACAAGCCGGTCACCATGAAGGTTAGGGACAATCCTGGAAATAAGGCCGTCCACCAAATGCCTGTGGGTAAAGCATCAAGGGCTTGGCGGATGTCGGCCCCCCACTCTGGCGTTTGCTCAGGTAAGCCTAAGCCCAAAAAACCCAGCCCGCCCAGGATCAAAATCGCATCGGCTGCATTCAAAGTAAATAAAACCGGGACGCTTTGCACCACATTTAAAAACAGGTAGCGGCTCAAGACCGTCCAGGTGGAGGCCCCCATGGCTTGAGCCGCCTCAATGAACAGCTCGGTTTTGACGCTAACGGTATGGTTACGCACCACCCGATAGTACTGGGGCACATAGGCAATACTGAGGGCGATCGCTGCATTGATCACTCCCCGACCCACCACAAAAGCCAGGGTCACTGATAGCAGAAGCCCCGGCAAGGTGTAGACGGTGTCCATTAAAAACACCAGTACGCGATCCAGACGCCCCCCAAGATACCCACTGACCATGCCTAAGGGCACCCCCACCACCACGCTCATGGCCGTGGCCAGCAGCACCACTTGCCAAGCGGCTCGGGTGCCGAAGCAGGTGCGTGATAGCACGTCGTATCCCTGCCGGGTGGTGCCCAGCCAATGCTCGGGTGAAGGCGGCTGATGGATGGGATTGGTCAGGGCAGCGGTGGGATCAAGCAGTAAGCCCCATTGCTGAAGCAGGGGAGCCAAGAGCGCGATCGCCATGAAACAGGCCGTGATTGCAATTCCGATCCCCATGAAGAGCGCCGAAATATTGGCCCCTTGCCCTTTGGGCTTAAACAATCGAAACGTGGACGCCAACAAGTTTTGGGAGGTCATGGCGGCGGCTAATTTTGAAAGTCTTGAGGTCCGGTATAGCCTGAGGCTTCTGCCAACGTGCCTAAGGCTTGCGTACCGCCATAAAATTGACCATTCACCTCCCAGGTGGGGAAGCCCGTCACCTCCGGCTTAGATTGACAGATGGCTGATTGAGGATTTTGGCCATCCTCGGCACATTCCACATAGGGAATAATTTTGGCGGCTTCTTGCCCAAACAGTTGCTTTTGGTCGTGGCAGTGGGGACACCACCAGGCCCCGTACATGGCCGCACCACTCTCTGTTAAATGTTCTGCCAGTTGAAGTTCAGACGGGCCAGAGGTGGTCGTGATCGGCGGGCCTGCTTCCCCAGGAATATTGGACTCTGCCAACTGAGGATTATTGATTGGGGCATAAATCGCCAAAGTCCCAATAACGGTGACAACAGCCACAATCAGCCCCGAAAAAATCAATTGACCGCCGTCCTCCCACCTGCGGCCCACCACCGTTAGCACCAGCATCGAGACGGAGAAGAGCGCTGACGTAATGCAATAGATACAGGCCGCTTTGAGTTCAAACGCTAGCAGGTACATCAGGTAACCGCTGAAGGTCACCATAGCGATCGCGCCAATGAATAGAAGAAACCAGCTCCAGTCCGTCAGAGTTTTGTTGAGTTCTTTGTTGCTCTCTTCGCTCACCGCTAAGGGGCCTAGCGAGAACGTTGCCATACCGGCATAGCCTAAGAATCCAAAAATCGTCAGCGGAATACCAAAGATCATCGCGTAAGGGCTAGATAAAACGCGATCGCAGGCTTCTGTTGGGCAGGTGGCATCACCGCCCATCACTTTCACGACGGTCAGATACAGAGTGCCGAGCGCACCCATGATGGCGATCGCCCCAATCATCCAGCGAGACCAGCGATGAATCCAAAGGGTTTCTTGGCGACGGCGTCGCATAGGCGCGGACCTCCCAATCCAGTCAGCAAACATCCTCACCTATTCTGCCTTAGCAAGCAATTGAAAAGTGAAATTTACAAGAGAACTATTGGGACTGATTGGGGCCAGAGCATTGATCAACGATAATTTCAGCGTGACTCTGGCCACTAACCGACCTGCACCACCGACCGATCCAGCACATGGGTTTCAGGCGTTTCCCGCTGCTGTACCCCAGTCTCTAAAGCTTCAATAAATTGACTGACGCGAATCGGATCAATCGGCTGGTTAATATCCCCTTTACGCTTCAGGGAGCTGGCCACAATCACCCCATCTGCCGACTGAATCAACTGACCGATGTTGGACCAATCGGCCCCACTGCCGATAAAGACTGGCATTGCCCCTGCTGCGGCTTTCGCCAGTTCTAAATCTTCTAAGGTAGGCGGACGTCCCGTCGCCCAGCCGGACAAAATCACCCCATCCGCTAAACCCCGCTCCAGAGTTTCCTGCACAGATGTCGTCAGGCTGGGGGAACCAAGCGGGCGGGCATGTTTCACCAGCACATCGGCAAAGATTTGCACCTCGCTGCCCAGCTCCCGGCGATAGCGCAGCAGCTCATGGGCTTGCCCCTCGATCAGGCCCTGATCGGTTGCCATCACGCCTGACAACACATTCACGCGAATAATCTGAGCCCCCACTCAGGTGGCGATCGCCAACGCACTGTGGGCATCGTTGCGGAGCACATTCACCCCAATCGGGACTGTCACTAATTGCTGCAGGCGATGCACCACTAGACTCATGGCACTCACCACCGCTGGATCTACACGGGACTTCGGGAAAGGGGCATCAAAAAAATTCTCGACAAAGATGCCGCTCACCCCGCCAGATACGAGTGCAGTTGCCTCTTGCTCAGCCCGGACAATCACCGTTTGCAAATTACCTTGCCAACGGGGAGATGTGGGCAAGGGGAGTAAGTGAACTACCCCCAAAACTGGTGTCGAAGTCTTAAACAGGGTCGTTACACTCACGGGGAAAAGCTCGGGGCAATGACTGCAAAAATTGCGTGGGTTTCATCAAACGTTACCTACGCCCCCTTCAATTTACCCCAAGGTCCTCCCCCGTTTTTGTTGAATCCCGCGATTGCGACCAGACATCCTGGTGCTTCCGACTGCTGTCTCACTTTGGTCTTGCAGTAAGTCGCTGACCCAGCATGCACCATCGGAATCGGCACAGTAGTATGGAGGTTTGAGATCGATAATCCTCTGACTGCAAACTGCCAATTATGACGACCCCTGCACCCACTATTGCAATTACTCACTTGGGCTGTGAGAAGAACCGGGTTGATACCGAGCACATGCTGGGATTGTTGGTTCAAGCCGGATATGCGGTGGATTCTAATGAAGAGTTTGCCGACTACGTCATTGTCAATACCTGTAGCTTTATTGAGTCGGCCCGCCAAGAATCGGTCAGAACGCTAGTAGAACTAGCAGAAGCGCAGAAAAAAGTCGTGATTACCGGCTGCTTGGCTCAACATTTTCAAGAGGAGCTATTGAATGAAATCCCAGAAGCGGTTGCCCTAGTCGGTACAGGGGATTATCACAAAATCGTTGAAGTTATCCAGCGGGCAGAAGCTGGGGAGCGGGTCAAAGTGGTTTCCACTGAACCTACCTATATTGCCGATGAAACTCTGCCCCGCTACCGCACCACCAGTGAAGGCACAGCCTACCTGCGAGTGGCTGAAGGCTGCAATTATCGCTGTGCGTTTTGCATCATTCCTCACCTGCGAGGCAACCAGCGATCGCGCCCGATTGAATCTATCGTGGCAGAGGCCCATCAGCTTGCTGCCGAGGGTGTGCAAGAGCTGGTGTTGATTTCACAAATTACGACTAATTACGGCGCTGACTTATACAGCCAGCCCCGCCTAGCAGAACTGCTGCGTGCCCTTGGTGAGGTAGATATCCCCTGGATTCGCATGCATTATGCCTATCCCACCGGCCTCACACCAGCGGTGATTGCCGCGATTCAAGATACTCCGAATGTTCTGCCCTACCTGGACTTGCCGCTGCAGCATTCCCATCCTGAGATGCTACGGTCCATGAATCGGCCTTGGCAGGGGCGCGTCAATGACGACATTATCTATCGCAATAAAGAAGCCTTACCCGAGGCAACTTTGCGCACTACCTTAATTGTCGGCTTTCCTGGGGAAAC
>JBHJIP010000006.1:0-5862 GCA_050043365.1 Leptolyngbyaceae cyanobacterium | reverse complement strand
CCCCCAAGGCAAACTGCCCCAGCGGTACCAAGGGTCGATCGCCCCACTGGGCCGTACCCCTGAGTAGCAGCAGCGTATCCGGAGCTAACAGCTGAATGTACTGCCCCTGCCCCCGCCAGCTTAGAAACCGACCGTCAGGGGCCTGGTCATGAATCGTGGCTCCAAAAGCCTCCAGCCCCAGGTTGACCTGCGATCGCAACGCCAATACCTGACCCTGCCCATACTGAGTCCATTCCTGAGCAAACCGCAGCACCGACAGCCGGGTGCGGCCCTGGTCATCACTCCCCAACGTTTCCAGCGGTACCGACCGTCCTAATAACCCTTCCAGAAAGCGGCTTTCTGACTCCCAGCGAGAAAAGGTTAAGCCCAAAGCCAGTTCTGCTGTGGGGGTCTCGATTAGCGGATGGCGCACCGTCAGGTCGTAGTAACGAGCCGTGGACTGAATATCATAAATGTCAAACGGAGGCTGAATGATGCGACTGTCGCTAGTGCTGTAGCTAAAGGAGACCGTGGTGTTGTGGGGGCTAACGGGTACTGTATAGTCGACCGCGAGGCTATTGCTGCCTTCGGTGCCGTTGTAGCTCAGGCTGGCGCTATCCCCCAGGCCCAGTAGATTCCCTTCCCTGAACTGAATGCCCCGTTGAAATGGGCCGATGCTGGGAGATCGCCCATTATTACCCGTCAGATCTGTAGAAAAGGTGGGGGCTTCCGTCACATCGATGCGCAAAACCGCCGTATTTTCAGAGGTGCCCGGCCCTAGGTTGGCAGCAAATGACTCAATCAACGGATCGCTATTCAGCAGGCGCAAGGCATCCTGCAACCGTTCCACATCCACAGGCGTGCCTGTCGCTAAGGCTAAGCGAGAACTAACATAGCCTGGTCGCAAGCGCTGCAACCCCGTCACCTCGACAGCTGCAATGTCCCATTCCTGGACTGTCAGTACTAGCACCCCTTCTGGCGTTGGTGGTGCAACCTGAAAGCCACCAAATAAGCGATGATTTTGCTCGTAATACTCGCGAGTTGCCTCACGAACTTGCACCAGTTCTGGAAATGAAGCAGGGCGATCGCTCGGTAAGGGAACCAACGCTCGAATCGCAGCTGTCAGCTCGTCATCGTTAAACGCTAAGCTGCCTTTCAGCTCAAATCGGGTAAAAGCTAGCCCCCGTGCCTCCGGAGGTAAGGCATTCGGATCTGTCCCCGGAGAAGCGGGAAAGAGATCTCGCAAGCTGGGAATATCTGCTTCTTCAGGAGCAATCGGTAAGGGTGCAAAGTCTTCCTGGCGAGGTGGCGTCACCTCCTGGGGCGATAACTCAGGGGGTAAGGGAAGCGGTTGTGCAAGGGCAACGCTTTGCCCTTGTCCTAATAGACATGCAACCCACCCAAGACTTATGGATAACCGTAAGTAGGCATGAGTATATTTCCAAGGTCTATACCCTGATGGTTGTGGCACGATCGTTTATCCATTCTTCAATTGCTCAATCGGTTTAAGGGAACGCTGTAAATCAACTCTTGAGCTGGCATCAAGAGAGCGAGTCGTTACTTTTTCTTGACGTAGTAACGCTGTTGCTTTTAATAAAAAGTTAAATGCGATTGAACCACTAACCCCTAAGAAGGGATACACCAACGGTAGCCAAAGACCATTTAGCAAGAGCAACCAACTGAGGATCAATAAACTACCGAGGGAGATCGTACTCAACACCAAGAAACGCAAAAACCGTTCTTTAGTTAAAGCTAAACCGCTACCCAAGATGGTCCAGCTCAGAATCCATAAAAGATTGACCCACTCTTGTCCTAGTCTTAAAACTGCTTTCTGATCTTGGATCACACTCAACATTTGACTGATCATGTGGCCATGAATAACCACCCCAGGGATGTTTCCGTAGGGAGTTGGGTGATAGTCGCCACCGATACCCGCTTCAGCGATGGGGATGGTGTTGCCAATCAAGATCACTCGATCTTTGACGAGGTTTGGCAACTGTTCATCTAACTGGCCCGTTAGCAAATCTTGTAGTGATACACGCTGGGCCACTTCGCCATTGCCCGTAGCACGGTAGTTCAGCAACACAGTAAAGCCAAGCGCTTCCGCAGCAGTATAAAGCCCCTCATCCCCCGTTATTCTTGGCCACAGATCGGTTCTATCTTGGTTATTGGTGATTGCGAGTTGTGAATCAATGACGTCATAGCTAAAGCCCTCTGTTTCCAAATAGGCCATGACTAACTGAAAGTTCAATGATTCCTCAGGGGTGCAGTCTTCTGTACTACCAGAACCGACGAGTTGACGACGGATAGTGCCGTCAGGGTCTATTGCAAAATCACTAAAGCCAATGCGCTCTGAGGGAATTTCTGGCGGAGGAGGGATGGCAGGTTGATCTTCGTCACCCGAAAAGCACACAGCAAAGAGTGGCGTGGTTTGCATCTGCTGTTTGAGTGCAGGTAGATCAGGGTCAACGGTGAAGTCGCGATAAATATCTAGCCCAATGGCTCTAGGCTGGTGGGGCAGCAGTTTATTGAGGGCTTGATTCAGGGCGACATCGGCTAAGGAGCCTTGATGCTGCCCCGATAAACCCGCTTGGAAATCGAGACTTTCTTGATCAATCTCAACAATAAGGAGACGCTCATCTAAGGGTTCTAACGGTCGCCATTGCATTAATTGGTCGAGGGCAGCAAATTCAAAGGTCCGCAACAGACCGGTACTCCTCAAGCCAATCAAGGTGACGGCGACGAGGAGCCCCCCGAGTAAATGAATGGCGGGCTGGCGAAATTTCTCAGATCTGCGCGGAGTTATTGGACTCAGTATGGTGCGTGTATGCGCTCTGCTTCCTGGGGTTGGGATGCTGGGTTCAATGGTTGTCTGCCCTGATTCGAAAGCATTTATCTCTGCGATCGCCTTCAAAATCTCCTCAGCCTTCTGAGGGCGATTGCCTTCAGAATACTCCATCATCCAATCAAGTAAATCTGCAAGTTGAGATGAGATTTGAGGCGCTTTTTCTCGCCATAAAAAATGTGATGTCCGCTCATCCTGCAAGAAACTCAAATGGCTATGACCTGTTACCAAATAGATAAAGGTTAAACCTAGAGAATAAAAATCTGTGCGTAAATTTGCCCGATACAATCTTTGCTCAGGAGACGCGTAATCTGGAGACTGAGCCTTCGTTGTGGTCGTCAAGTCCTGGGCACGCCTATCCAAAAAAGTATCTGTACATTCTCTGGCTATGCCAAAGTCAATCAATACAAGCTGACCGCTGGGCCGCAGCATAATATTACTGGGCTTAATATCTCGATGAATAATTTTGTGACTATGGATAAACTGTAAAATTTCAGTAATTTGGCTAAGCCAGTTGAGCGCTTCCAGGTGTGATAAAGGTTGATGATTACGGTCATGCATAACCTCTCTCAGATTAGCGCCTTTCACCTCCTCCATCACAAGACAGTAGACTGTTCCGATTTGACCAATTCCAGTGCCTAAGATCTCAATATATCCATCATTAGAATCAATCTTAGGAATGCCAGAGTGATGTAAGCGACTCAGCAATCGTGCTTCTCTCTTAAAGAGATTGATCGCCTTGTAATAATCGCTCGTTAATAGCTTTAAGACCTTGGTCTGGCCACCATCATCTACTCGGTAGGTTTCGCCAAATCCACCTTTCCCGAGTTGCTGGAGTACTCGGTAGCGCCGATTGTCAATGTAAGTCCCTGGTTGCAACATGGCTGAGCAGATGCCTGAGATTAGAGCATTGTGACAGTGGCATACTTACGGATCATAGGCTGTAGGGCAAATCGTGGTATCCCTCCTAGATCTTCCGTGCACTCTAGTAGAGAGCGTCGAAGCAACTGCTCTAGGGCATACATCAACTCAGACTTGCGGAGCTGACTGGCCAGATGGGGATAGAGATCCGCTTGGGTAATCGGCTCTGCAAACGTCGCCAAACCCTGGACTACGACCCGTTCATGATCAGAAAGTCTTTTAAGCTGCTGGTGAATGTGATATTTAAGATCACCCAGGAACATCGTATTTTGATTTAGGAATGCATTTACATCTCCCTGAAAAATTTCCCGAACTTCATTAGCAACCAAATGTAATGCCAAAGGATTACACCGATAAAGCTCAAGAATCTTGTCCCAGGCAATACTGGGCTGAAATCCAAGTTTTTTGACGATTTGATAGGCATCAGAGTCAGTGAGGCCATTGAGTATGTAACCCTTCACCTCGGGTTGCAGATCTCTAAATCGGATGATCGTTTGGGGTTCTTCCCAGCTAATCAGGCAGAGGCAGCTATGGTGGGTCGTAGTCATCATCGCAATGAAAAAATCTACATAACCCAGACTGGCAGGACTATAGTCATTGCTGCTCAGCTCGTTGCCCAACACTTCATGGACATCGTCGAGCACGATTAAAACTCTCTGCTGCTGGAGTTGTTGCATGACCTGAGTCAGTAATCGACCCAGCGACTCCGTTGATTGTGTGGGCTTGCCAGAGTGCAGAAACTCTAGGAGTTCAAATAGCAAATCCTGGGGGTTAGTAAAGCTGCGCAGCGATCGCCAGCACACTAGATATCTAGCTTGTTCTTTCAGGTGATGACCCAGTTGGGCAATTAGAGTGCTTTTGCCAACACCGCCTTGGCCCGTCAGGCTGATCAGACGCGCTTTTTGATCAACAATCCAGTTTTCTAGCGTAGTAAGTTCGGCCTTGCGGCCCGCGAAAAAAGAGATTTCAGGAAGCCCCGACCAACGCTGAGTTATGTCTTGAGTAAAGCCTTGATCGAACTGCTGAGTCTCAAGAAGATGCTTACCCGGTGAACTTTTTCGGTACCCTATTTCCTCGAAGAGCTTAGGGACGAGTTGGTAAGTCACTCTAACTTTCTCTATAGATATAGATAACTTGTCAGCATATAGTTGCCTAACTAAACCGTATATATGCCGGTATAGGTCCTTAGTGACAGCAGCAGGCGTGACTCCGCGGATATCAGCAATCTCCTTAGGACTGAGATAGCACAGTAGCCCTTGAAAATACTCCTTTTCACGAGGGGTTATAGAGCCAGCCTTCACTTTGCTTAGGTCGCTTACGATTTTCTGCCAGTGCCATTCGAGATTGACTTGAGCCTCTATATCCGCTGAGGTTCTTTGGCTAGACATCCCTGGGTTCCCGAGCATCACTGTACTTGATCTATATGGTAGAGCAGCAGCATAAGATTTCACGACCCATGAAATGACCCACGCTGACCTTAGGAATTCCCCCATATTTTCACCCATGCCATGGGTTTAACCCTGACTGCCATTAAAACTATCGTATTTACATGGTTTTTAGATGACGTTTTCTAGGGGCTCACCTATGTCTCAGATTTCTCAAATTGCCAAGCAGGTTTTAACCACTGGCTATCTAGATATTTCGACCGAACAAAGCCTAAGGGAGCTAAGGAGTCAAAGTCTTGATCGAAATGATCTCAAGATCTTCATTCACTTTCTCTGGGAATTTTCTAAAGGAAAAATTCGACAAGAATCTCGTGAGGAATATGAAAGATCGCGAATCGCTTTATCTTCTTGATATTTCTTCTAGTGATCCGCTCTAAATTACTTACTGGAGCACTAGACATGAAAATAGTTCTGTTTAATTTTTGAGATATCCCTTTCCCTGAAGTCAGTTTTTCTCTTTAGCCAAGCTACCCAGACCACCAACCTTTCTGAAGGAGATAGAACTGAGTTTATTAGCTTTGACATCTCTGGCCTTAGTGGTGCAGAAAAGTCCTGCAACCCCTTTGAATAGGTGAGTCTCATTTGAGACAGAGGTTTTTGAAAGAGGCACTCCATGAGAAGCTCAAGTTCCCCAACTTAGAACTAAGCTCATGGAGCATCCTCCTCTCCACC
>JBHJIP010000005.1:0-6224 GCA_050043365.1 Leptolyngbyaceae cyanobacterium | reverse complement strand
TCAATTTCTTGGTGAATACTCTGGCAGCCTTGGTGGCTTATACCTACCAGGAGAAGAAGCCTGCTTTAGACCTACAGGTTAAGGGCTTGAAGGCTTTACCCCCAGCTATTGTTTGAAGGCAAAGCCCGTCGAACTGACGTTGATCAATATATTCAAAGCTAACGGTGAGGTCGGTGCGATCGCTAACCTGCCAGCTCACGACTGGCGCAATAACTGTTCGCTCGATATCCGCATTAAAATCTCGGAAACTGCTTTCGGTACGGCGGAGGACGTTTACCCGGTAGAGCAGTCGCCCGTCTTCTGTGATTGGGCCTGAAAAATCCAGGCTGGGTTCAATCAAACCGCGATTGCCCAGCCGCAAACCAAACTCATAGCGCGGTTCACTCAGTGGTTGTTCAGTGACCAGGTTGATAACGCCCCCTGGTTCAACAGCGCCAAACACAATGGCAGCAGGGCCTTTCAGCACTTCAATCTGCTCAATATTGGCCAGATCTTGGGGCACCAGATTAGAGTTAGTGCCACTAATGCGAAAGCCATCTCGCAGAACAGTGGCGTCATTAAAGCCTCGCAGATTGAACCTTGGTCCTCTGGGATCGTTCCCAGAAGGGGTGACGCCGCTCACGTTGCGGAGGGCATCGTTGAGGCGAAAGACCTGCTGATCTTCAAGCAAGGCTTGGGGAATTACCTGGATCGATTGGGGAATGTCTCGCAGCGGTGTATCGGTGCGGGTACCGGTGGTGGCATTGGGCACCACATAGCCGTCTTCTTCACCGGTGACTACCAGTTGAATGGCGTCATCCTCGGTGCCTGCCTGGGCTATTCCCGGCGTTACCCCGAGGACCAAACCCGCCGCTTCAGGGCTGATATTGACCACGGGCACGGCATCGCTGCCGGTAATCGCCACCTGCACCACATCTCCTGGCAGAACACTGGCCTGTACTAGCGCAATGCCTTCAGCCGGTTCAAAGGCTTGAAATTGCTCTGCCAAGGTAGCGTTGGGAATCTCCAGCACTAGGGCGTTACCTGACACCGATTGGGTGGGGTTGTCCAGTGCCCCATCCGCCTCGATCACCACCTGTAGTCCCGCTTCGGTGGCCTCCACCCGAACACCGGTGATTTGCACGAGGGACGCCTCTATTTGGGCTTGCCATTCCACCACGGTGGTGGCGGGCTCGGGCTGGCGGGCAGCCGTTGGGCTGGGGGGAGACGGGGCAATGACGGCTGGATTGTCCTCTAAAGTTTGGCTGGCATCACTGAGGGCTGAGCTAGCGTCAGTTAAAGGTTCGACTTCGGGGAGCTGCTCGGCCTGCACCCCATGGGCAATCGATATCAGACCGCTGATAGCCAATAGGGCCAGATTTAAACCAGAAATCGTTTTTGCCATGATCGTCCTCACACACACGCAAATTTCAGCCCGCAAAACACTCTGACAGCAGGCGTTTGACGCCCCTGCCCAACTCAAGAGATGCGGCTAGAAGGAATAATTTGCAATTAGCGTAGGGGAATTGCTTACGGCTTTCTAGAGATTTTGGGCGGTCAACGCATTTTTTAGCTGGCGAGTTGCCACTGCTGCACCTGCATCTGGAACGCTTTGGGGTTGATGCCAACGCCCTGACGAAAGGCTTTTGCAAAATGGTTGCGGCTGGCATACCCAACAGCCGTTGCAACCTGCTCGGTGGAAAGGGGAGTTGTAATTAACAATCGCCGAGCCTGCCAGAGGCGACAATCCCGCAAATAGCCAAAGGGCGTGGTGCCATAGACTTGGTGAAACCCCTGGGTGACTTTGAGACGATTGAGACAAACTTGTCGGGTTAACGCCGCTATTGTGGGGGGGTTGGCGATCTGCTGTCTCAAAATGGCGGCCGCCTGGTGAATGCAGTCGAGGTCGGCGGCTTTCAAGCAAGGTTGGTTGAGGCGAGATTGGGTCATCCCTTCTAAATACAGGGTGACCAGGGTCAAGACTTTACGCTCAAGATAGGCGCGGCGCGTGGCCCCCTGGTAAGGGCAACTGAGAATTTGCCCCATCACCGGCTCCATAGCCGGGGTGATAGGGCGGTGGTTGGCATATTTAAAGGCGATCGCGTCAGTGTACAGGTCGCCAGGTAATTGATCAGGGGCCACATCCGGTGGCGGCACGATTTCACCCCGCAACATTTGATTGAAGGTCTCTCCAGGAGGCATGCTGGGCCTGCCCAGCAATTGCCACCAGGCTTGCTTAAAGCGTTCAGCAATGGCCTGGGTTCGGGGGGGCAAGCGGTCTGAAACGGCCTGAAAGTAGGCCATTAAAGAGGGCTGTTGAAACACAATCTCGAACTTAAAAATGCGCTTCGCCTGATGAATCGTCAATTGCTTAAAGCCAAAACGGGGGACGAACTCGCTCTTGCCTGCCCCGGCAGACCCCGGCAGGTGGAATTCAAATTCGAGGCGATCGCTCTCGCCGGGGTGTTCCATAACCAACTCGTCACTGAGCTGATAGTCATGGATGGTGAGGCTCAAATCATCCCGCAGTTGGATGGTTTGTCGGTACCCCTGACCCAAATGGGGCGGCACTACCCGCACTTGATCTGAGCTATCGGCATGAAACAGCCTAGGATCTTGGTGACTGCCCGATAGCAGCCAGTCTTGGGAATGGTTGAGTTGAAGTCGCGTCACCATGGCGAGGTCGAGCGAAAGGCCACTTTCGCCTAATAAGAATAATTTGCATTATTCTGCCATGGGCAGCGACCGTCTACTCTCCTAAGAGAAACTGGCTGAGCTGCTCTAGCACTAACTCCGCCCCGATCGGGCCACTGAGTCCCATCCATTTGTAGAAAGTGGCAAAGTAAACCCGCCCTGCTTGACTGGCAGCTAGAGATTGGGCAATGCCACTGGCTTCCCAGTCCTGTTGGATGGTTTGTCGCTGCTGTTGCTCAACCTGTTCATTCACGGACTGATCAGCAGATGAATCCTGGCCCTGAGCGCCGCTGAGATCGTAGCCCAGCACAATAATGCTGTCGGCATCATCAAACCTGGGTAGGGCTTCAATGGAGACCGGACCGTTGATGTCGATGTTGTCAGACGGTTGAAGCGCTAGTTCAAAGCCAATTCCGCTCAGCAATTCATCTAGATAGCTATCTGCACCCAAGACAAACACGCCCTCATCCAAACGATGGGCTGCTAACAGCAACAGTTTGGGATGGGCTGCAACCACCTCAGCAAACTCAGCGCGCGCCTCAGCAACGCGAGTCTCATATTGCTCAATCACGGTCTCTGCTTTATCACCCTGCCCCAGAGCCGCTGCCAGCGATCGCAAATGTTGCTGCCACTGCCCTTTAAACCCACGAGTCTCCCATAGGATCGTCGGGGCAATCTGGGATAACAGGTTATAGTTGCTGGTCCCTTCTGTGACAATCAGGTCCGGCTTAAAGGCAACGAGCCTTTCTAAAGCAGGTTCGCCACTGGCCCCTAGATTGATGGGTTGGGTGGTGACCCGTTCACCCAAGTAAGGAATCTGCTGGACCGGGTTGTCAAACACCTCACCCTGATGGACATTCAGCGGCGCGGCATAACCTGCCGGTTGCTGGTCTAGGGCCAGTAGCAACCCTAGGGGATAGGCGTTGAGTACAGCAATTTTCTGCGGTTGACCACAGATTTGGGCTTCACCCAGATCGTGTTGTACGACCCGACAATCTGCCGCCGTAGACTGAGAATTCTGGTCGGAAGAATTTCCGAGGCCGCACCCCACAACGAGCACAGCGCTCAAGAAACTCAGAGCCAGCCAATGGGACAATCGCTTTAGCATCAGCTCAAAACTCAATGGAGAAGGAGCCGACTAGGGTAAAGCCATCCCCCGGCGTAATAAAAGACGTTCTACTATTTCTGGCTCCCTCAATGTATTGCACATCAAATAGGTTGCGAATATTCAGCCCGGCCCGCCAATTGTCTCGCTGATACGAAATGGCCGCATTGGTGAGGAAATAGCTGCCCAACCGGAAGCTATTGTCCAGGTCGCCAAAGCGATCGCCCACATAGCTAATACCCAGACCAAAGCCTAGCCCCTCTAATGGGCCGGTTTGAATCTCGTAGTTGCTCCAGAGGTTAACGTTGTGCTCTGGTGCCGCGAACAGACGATTGCCTTCGTTGCCGCTGTCATCATTGGTGACAATGGCATCGGTATAGGCATAGTTGGCAATCAGATTCCAACCGGGTAGGATTTCGCCGATCACATCCAGCTCAACCCCACGACTGCGCTGATCGGTACCAATAGAAAAACCTAAATTGGGGGGAAAGTTGGGATCCGCCACCGCCACATTTTGTTTAGTGAGATTGAAGAGTGCGAGATTAGCGATGAGCCGTCCCCCTAGCAGCTCCGCCCTAGCCCCAATTTCAAACTGTTCCCCCCGTTCGGCCCCCAGTAGGGTACTGGTGGAGGTGATGGCGTCGCTGGGCACAAAAGAGGTGCTGTAGCTGCCGTATAGAGATAGTTCTTCAATGGGTTGATACACCAGCCCAATCCGGGGGCTAAAGGCATCTTCATTGAGTGTGGTTGTAATGTTGGTGAGATTATTACGGCTTTCCTGATCAACGGTTTCGTAGCGAACCCCCGCCAGCAGAATTAGATTATCCGCCAGCTCAATTTGGTCTTGAATGTAAAGTCCTAAGGCATCTGTGCGGATATCTGAATCGACAAAGATAGGTAATGCCGTCAGATTATTGGGATAGGCATTATAGGCAGGATTAAAAACATTGAGGGTTAGCGGTGGGTTCGGTGGGAAGCTGGCAAATATCCGATCAATACGAGACGCATCTTGGCGAAATAGATCTACCCCCGCTAGCAAGGTATGGGTAATGCCACCCGTGTTGAATTCCCCCACCACATGGGTCTGAAGCTCATATCTTTCGCGCTCTTGGTCTGGAATAAGTAAGCCCTGAACTAGCGTGCCTGTGTTCTCGTCAAAAGCAAAGCCGACAAATTGGGAACTTTCTATATCCGCGCTATTGAAGCTAAAGGCATTGCGCACCCGCCAACGGTCGTTGAAGCGATGTTCGAAGGTGTACCCTACCCGGAGCCGTTCGCTTTGGAAGGCATCGTCTGGATTCCCTAAAACGCGATCAAAGGGAACATCAACTACGCCGTCGCCAGAGGCTACCAAGCCCGCATCAGAAGGGCCTTCAGAATCTTGATATTCAAGGTTGACGGTTAGATCGGTGTTATCGCTAATCTGCCAACTGATGACTGGGGCAATAAAAACCCGCTGAAAATTCGTATTAAAGTCTCGAAAGCTGTCTTCTCTGCGGACCAGGGCGTTAACGCGATAGAGCAGGCGACCATCGTCGGTGAGGGGGCCAGAGAAATCTAGGCTGGGTTCAATCAAGCCCTGATTACCAACCCGTAAGCCTAATTCATAGGTGGGCTCACTCAGGGGCTGCTCAGTCACCAGGTTAATCACCCCCCCTGGCTCCAGGGAGCCAAATAAAATCGAGGCCGGTCCCTTTAGCACTTCAATGTTTTCGACATTAGCCAGTTCTTGAGTACCTGGATTTGTATCCGACCCAAAGCCTAGGCGAAACCCATCTCGCAAAATAGATGGACTTTCAAACCCCCGCAATAAAAAACGCTGACCTCCCCCGGAGCGATCAATAGTGACCCCACCGCTGGCATTACGAATGGCATCATTGAGGCGAATCACCCCTTGATCTTGCAGGACCTCTTGGGGAATCACCTGGATTGACTGAGGCGTATCCCGCAGAGGCGTGTCGGTGCGGGTAGCGGTGGTGGCATTGGGCACCACATAGTTGTCCTCTTCGCCCGTAACCACCAGTTGAATCGCGTCATCATCAGCCCCAGCTTGGGCCACCCCTGGCGTCACCCCCAGTACCAAGCCCGCTACTTCGCTGCTGATATTCACCACGGGCACCGCATCACTGCCGGTAATGGCCACCTGCACCACATCCCCCGGTAGAGCCGTCGCCTGCACCAGAGCAATGCCTTCAGCGGGTTCAAAGTCTTGAAACGGCTCGGCCAGGATAGCGTTAGGAATCTCCAGCACCAGGGCATTGTCTGAGACCGATTGGCTGGGGGATGTCAATTCGCCGTCGGCTTCGATCACCACCTGCAACCCCGCTTCGGTAGCCTCCACTCGAATGCCGGTGATTCGCACGAGAGACGCCTCGATTTGGGCCTGCCACTCCGCGGTGGCGGGTTCGGGGGAGGTGGAGCTGGAGGAGAGAGAGAGAGACGGGGA
>JBHJIP010000004.1:0-2370 GCA_050043365.1 Leptolyngbyaceae cyanobacterium | reverse complement strand
CATCGATATCCCCTGTCTCAAGCTGCCGCAGCACCTCCCGTCTCCACACCCCAAAGCTCAGGGGCTGGCTAACGCTTGTCCACAGGGTTTGCTCAAAGGCTTGTGCTTCTGGGGTTCCCGCCAACAGCTTCGCCGCGAGGGCCGACTTGCCATAGCCCCCTGCCGCCACGACCCCCACCAGTCGCACCGAGGGGTCTTGCAGCCAGCCCGCTAAGGTCGCTAGCTCAGCCTGCCGCCCCTGCCAATGGTCCAAGGGCGGCGGTTGCAAATCGAGCAAATAACTACTGGGGTTTACTTTGTCGGCAGCCCCACCCGACGCCGTCAGTCAATCCGGCGGCGGCGACCCAAAATAAAAGCGGGCATTATCCCCCGCTTGAATCACAGGCGCATTGGGGTCGTTAACCTGCTGTCCTTGTCCCCCTGATACCTGCTGCACGTTGCGAGCATTGCCCGCCTCAATCTGCACCAACACCTGCTGCAATTCCTGGGCCAGGGGCTCTACCCCTTGCGCCACTTCCGGGTCCGCTAGGGCCGCTTCTACCTGTTGCTGCACCCAGGCTTCTGCCGTTTCGCTGAGGGCACCCTGGCTGGCCTGGGCCTTTAACTCCTGGGCTTCTGGTCGCCCCTGAAACCACCGCTGCCACAGCCATTGCGCCAGCTTTTTGATCGGGGCTTCCGCCAGGGCAATCGCCTTTTCACTCAGCTTGCCCCCCAGCCCTTCGTAAAACTTGTTCAAAACCGTCTTGGCAATGGGGGTGGCTAAAGCCAGGGAGATAGCGTCCAGCATGGGCAAGTTCGGTGACTGAGTCGTTGCCTCTGTTTTAACCCAAGATTCACCGGTTCGATCCTTACCCCTGTTATCCCGCTGGCCCTCGCCTCCCATTGGAAATGATGTCAGTATCGGGGCGATCCGCGATTAAGCTTGGACTAATACCGCAAAAGCCAAACAAGCCGAAACCGATTAATCGTGAATGACTAAACCGAGTTAGCTGCGAGAAACCAAGCAACCATATCTGCAATAGATGAATTACGACCATGGCGCAATTACTTGAACAGCGAAAATATACTTCCGAAGAATATTTAGAGCTTGAAATTGCGTCTGAAACTCGCAGCGAATTCCGCAATGGAGAAATCATCCCGATGACTGGTGGCACGCCTGATCACAATGAGTTGGCGATCAACCTTGCTGCCCTGCTCAAACTTGCATTGCGAGGCAAGCCTTACCGTATCTTCGCCACCGATCAGCGCCTTTGGGTTCCCGATCGCACCCTCTATACCTACCCCGATGTCATGGTGGTCGAAAAACCCCTACAGCTTCAAACGGGCCGAACCGACACCGTAATCAACCCCTGCTTCATGGCAGAAATCCTCTCAAAATCCACCCAAGACTACGACCATGGCGAAAAATTCTCTGCCTACCGCACCATTGAAAGCTTCCGTGAATATCTACTGATTGATCAGTACAGTTTCCACATCGAACACTACGTCAAAACTGCTGCCAATCAGTGGTTGCTGTCAGAGTACGACCAGCCTGAAACCACATTCTCCTTAAGCACTTTTGACATCGAGATTGCAATCGTTGATCTCTACGAAAATATTGACATCGATGTTTAGCGTGACCCTCCCGATAAAATGGGGACGCTAGCTGCCATCGGCTGACTGCCTTATGACTGTCGCAAAACCCAGGAATTTAACCCTCAGTGAGTTTCTGAGTCTCCCAGAAACCAAGCCTCCGAGTGAATATATTGAGGGCGAAATCAGTCAAAAACCGATGCCGAAAACGCGCCATTCCAGACTGCAAGGTAAATTAACTGGCGCGATCAATCAAGCGGCTGAAGCAGGGCAGATTGCCTACGCCTTCCCCGAACTGCGCTGTACGTTTGGGAACCGCTCCATCATTCCTGACATCGCCGTATTACGGTGGCCCCATATCGAACTCGATGAGAACGATGAGCCCGTCGATGATGTCCGCATTGCACCCGACTGGGCCATTGAAATTCTGTCACCGGACCAAAGCGCCAACCGCGTTACCGGTAATCTGCTGCACTGCCTGAAACACGGCTGCCAACTAGGCTGGCTCGTCGATCCGAGAGATCGCTCCATCATCGTTTTCCAACCCCAGCAACAACCCGAGTTCTGCCATCAAGCCGATTCGCTATTGGTGCTATCTGACATTGATCTGTCACTCACAGTCCAACAAGTCTTTGACTGGCTGAGTATGAAAGCGCACTAAGTACAGGACAAAAAATGTAGAGGATTGCAGTTCAGTTCAAAAGAGGAATCCAAATTCGAGAAAAAACGGCGGAGAATATCGAAGCCATAGCGAAAAAGACTATGAGCTCGACGACCATGCTTTTTGATGCGAATCGG
>JBHJIP010000003.1:0-21608 GCA_050043365.1 Leptolyngbyaceae cyanobacterium | reverse complement strand
TGTGACCAGATCGCGGAAACCCGCCACAAAGGACCTGTAATCTTCTAGAAGGGGGAAAGGGTCTAGGCGAGGCTGGACTGGAAAAACCCCCTGGGCTAAGGGAAAGTAGCGAACGCCGAAGCGGGGGTTGTGGTAAAGTTCTAATCCCTGTCCGGCTGTATTCGAAAGGCGCACTTGAATGGGGGCAGAAAAAAAAGACGACTGCTCTAACTGTTGTCGTCTTTCCCCAATGTCGCTGCCATTCAAGGCTGCTAGGGTGTCTTTAAATTGAGTTGCAATGCCTTGACTCAGGTCTTTCATGCCTTCAGGGATAGGCAATTCCGCTTCCATAAATTCAAATAGAGACGTACGCACAGCCTTATTGTCTTTGAAGGGCCAGCTGGCTAGGTAGGCGATCGCCATCAGCGCCGTTTCTGTTTCTGCCACAAAGGTGAGAACGGTGCGCCGGTGGCTAATTTCAATATCTGGGGGCCGCACAAACCAGGTCAAAATTTCGGAGAGACGGTGATAGGTATGGGCTAAGCTCGCATGGGCTCCTTGGGTAAGTGCAACATCAACAATCACTTGTACCCGAGGGGGTCGACGATTGAAAAAGGTATGAATCGCGTTGGCATCTTTAAACTCTTGAATGCGGGTGCGATCGCCATTACGGCTGAGATCGACCCAGTCGCAACTGGTCTCGGTCGTGGTGAGGTCGTAGCAGAGAGCACCATATAGCAAAGCGCCGTTCAGAGTTGCGCCGGATAAGTCAGCCCCTACACAGTAGACTCGCTGTAAATTGGCTTGACTCAAATCCGTATGCACAAGGGTGGTCCCTTCTAGGGTGGCGCCTTCTAATTGGGTGCCGAGCAGGTTAGCACCGCTCAATTTGGCATGGCTGAGGTCCGCTTCCCGTAGGTTGGCCCCGCTTAAGTCGGCCCAACGTAAGTTAGCCCCCCGTAGATTAGCCCCGCTTAGATCGGCCTGTCGTAGATTGCCGTGACGTAATTCAGCCCGTTGTAGAACGGCTCCACTAAGTACCGCCTCCTCTAACTGCACGCCATACATTTGGGCTGATTCTAGATTGGCCCCGAGCAAGTTGCTTTTGCGGAGGTTGCAGCGGCTTAAGTTGGCATGGCTGAGCCGGGTCCAGCGCAGGCTTGCTTCTCGCAAGTCGGCCTCGCTAAGGTTCGTGCGGTTGAGGGTGGCATTACTGAGGTCGGCCCGCAGCAGCTCAGCTCTGACTAAAGAAGCGTCAGACAGGTCGGCACCGACTAAAACCGCCCGAATCAAATTTGCCACGTTCAGTTGGGCTTGTCCCAGCCGAGCTTGGCTCAGGTTGGCTCCACTCAGGCGGCTGACATTTAACGAGGCGCGCTCTAGATCACTGTGGCTGAGGTTGGCCGTGCTGAGGTTCACCACATTCAGGCTGGCTTGTCGAAGCCCAATATGGGGCAACTGCGCCCCCGCCAAATTGCACTCATTCAGCACAACATTCGCAAAATCCCGTTCACCTTGGGCATACCGCTCTAGGACGAGGTCTGGAGTGAGTGCAGATTCGATAGTCATAGGGGTGCACACCAATAGGCTACCTACAGATTTCCCAACTCAGCCCTTATGGCTACGGAGCCAGTAGAGTTGTTTTGCTTTAGAGAATCGGTCTATTTCACCTTCCCTAATGGGGGGAGAGACCCCCCATCCTGCCAGGATAGTGCCTGATTGCAATTGTGGTGCAATGCTCAGGTTCTACCAAAAGTTGGGATACACTCCCAGGGAATAGGCAAAAGGGCGGATTATGCAGATCGGCATTGTTGGGCTAGGGCTGATTGGGGGATCTCTGGGCTTGGATTTGCGGGCTCTAGGCCATCGTGTTTATGGCATTGCCCGCCGCCCTGATACTTGCGTAGCGGCAGTGGGGCTAGGGGCCGTAGACAGTGCCACCTCTGATTTAGCCAGTTTGGCTCCGGTCGATCTGGTTATGGTCTGCACCCCGATCGCCGCGATCGCCCCGACAGTCGAAGCCTTAGCCCCCCATCTATCCCCGGAGACCGTCGTTACCGATGTGGGTTCGGTTAAAGGAGCCGTGGTGACAGCGGCAGCGGCGCACTGGCCCTGGTTTGTGGGCGGACATCCTATGGCGGGTAAGGCAGAGGCGGGCTTAGCAGCAGCAGAGGCGAATCTGTTTGTGAATCGCGCCTATGTGGTTACGCCCTTGGCCGAAACGCCGCCCGCCGCGATCTCCCGCGTGCAAGACCTGGCCCAGTCGCTCCAGGCTAAGGTCTTGACCTGTTCCCCCAGCGACCATGATCGCGCCGTTGCTTGGATTTCCCATTTGCCCGTCATGGTCAGCAGTAGCTTGATCCAAGCCTGTTTACAGGAAAGTGACGGGACGGTTCTCGCTCTGGCGAAAGCCCTGGCCAGCTCTGGCTTTGCCTCGACCAGTCGCGTGGGAGGGGGTAACCCCGAACTGGGGATGATGATGGCCCGCTATAACCGCGAGGCCCTGCTAGAGTCGCTGCGTAACTACCAAGACCAGCTCACCCAGCTCACTCAGTTGATCGACGGAGAACAATGGTCAACCTTAGAAGCGCTCTTGACACGCTCTCAGCAGGCCCGCCCAGAGTTTCTGTAAATTAAGAGAGTCAATTCACCCCAATACAACTATGCGACTACTGCACACCATGCTGCGGGTCGGCAATCTCGACACCTCAATTCAGTTTTACTGCGAGCTTCTGGGCATGCGATTGCTGCGCCAAAAAGACTACCCTGGCGGCAAATTCACCCTGGCCTTTGTGGGCTATGGCAATGAGTCGGACCACAGCGTATTAGAACTGACCCATAACTGGGCTACCGATCACTATGACCTGGGTGAGGGCGATGGCCACATTGCGAGCGGGGTGGATGATATCTACGGTACCTGTGAAGCTATCAAAGCCCAGGGGGGTGAAGTGGTGCGGGAACCAGGACCGATGAAGCATGGCAGCACCGTGATCGCCTTTGTTAAAGATCCCGATGGTTACAAAGTCGAACTAATTCAACTGGGCACCCAGGGCTCTGTTCAAGCTAAGGCAGCGGCGGCCACAGCCAGTTAATTTAGGCCATCTACTAATAGGCAATCTATTGGTACCAATGCAGCGGGGCGCGGGCGCACATGCGGGTGAGTTCCCGGAGGCGATCGCGTCGATCTCGCGTGAGCATTTCGGGACGATAGCGCCAAGCCCAGTTCCCTTCCGGTTTGCCAGGGGTATTCATGCGGGCGTAGCTGCCCAGCCCCAGCAGGTCTTGGAGGGGAATAATGGCTTGGTTGGCAATAGAGGTAAAGGCCAAACGAATCAGACTCCAGTGGATGCCGTCGCCGCTGAGGCCCCCGACATAGCGAAGGACGCGATCGCGCTCATATTCTGAAATGCTCTCAAACCATCCTACGGTGGTGTCATTGTCGTGGGTGCCTGAATAGATCAGGCAGTTCCGCACGCAGTTAAACGGCAGGTAGGGGTTCATATGGTCGGACCCAAAGGCAAATTGCAGAATTTTCATGCCGGGGAAATCAAACTGATCCCGCAGCGCCTCCACCTCTGGGGTAATGACTCCCAGATCCTCTGCCAAAATCGGTAGACTGCCAAACTCTGCTTTAACCGTGTTGAAAAAGGCTTCCCCTGGGGCTTCCACCCACTTCCCGTTCATGGCTGTGGTTTCCCCCTCGGGGACCGCCCAATAGGCCTGAAATCCCCGGAAGTGATCGATGCGGATTAAATCCACATAATCGAGTAGCGCCTTGAGGCGCTGCAGCCACCACTTAAAGCCCTGCTTTTCGACTTCTTCCCAGTTATAGGTCGGGTTGCCCCAAAGCTGTCCGGTGGCGCTGAAATAGTCGGGGGGCACACCCGCCATTTCAGCAGGCTCCAGAGAGTCCTCATCAATCATAAAGTTCTCTGGAAAGGCCCAAACATCGGCGCTGTCATGGGCCACATAAATGGGCATATCACCAATGATTTGGATGTGGCGCTCATTGGCATAGGCTCGCAGCTTGGCCCACTGTCGATGAAACTCAAATTGATAAAACTTTTGGTCGGCAATCGGAACGGCTAGTTTCTGGTGCCACAGGGCCATCGCTTCCGGTTCCCGGCAGGCAATGGCGCGATCCCACTGATGCCAACTGGCTCCGTTGTGAGCCTGCTTGAGGGCCATGAAAAAAGCATAGTCATTCAGCCAAAAGGCCCGCTCATCACAAAACGTCTGAAACGCTTGTTTGATGGCTGCATCAGCGGTTTCCCGAAAGGCAGCAGCGGCCTTTTCGAGGCGATATTGCCGGGCGGGCATCACGGCACCGTAGTCCACCTGATCTGCGGGAAAATGGTCCATGCCCTCCAGGTCTTCTGCCGCCAGCAGGCCCTGTTCCTCTAAATCAGCCAGGCTAATCAACATGGGATTGCCCGCCATGGCGGAGTAGCACATGTAGGGGGAGTTGCCATGGCCGGTGGGTCCCAGGGGCAGCAATTGCCAAATTTGTTGGCCCGTATCCGCCAGAAAATCAACAAATTCATAGGCCGCTTGCCCCAGATCTCCCATACCAAAAGGGCTGGGAAGCGATGTGGGGTGGAGGATAATACCACTGGCGCGTTGAAAAGGCATTGCTACTCCCAATATTTCCCATTGAATTTAACACGGGGTTTCCGGGCCAATGCTTTTAATTTCAGGCTTTTGAAGGACTCGGAAAATCTGGTGGTCTGCGTCCGTTGATTTCTTCGGGTCGAGGCCAAAATTGCTTCTGATTCAGCCAGCGCCCATGCAGCTGTGATAAGCATAGAAAGCGTTCATTCTTTCGCTAACCCGTGACCTACCGAAACCCAGCGCCGACTGTTGATTTAATCATCGAACTCATCGATCGCCCCCATCGGCCGATTGTGCTGATTGAACGCCGTAACGAGCCTTTGGGGTGGGCGTTGCCAGGGGGATTTGTAGACTATGGGGAGTCGGTAGAGACGGCGGCAGTGCGGGAAGCAGCAGAGGAGACGGCACTGCGGGTAACCCTAGTCGAGCAGTTTTATCTGTACTCTGCCCCCGATCGCGATGCTCGCCAACACACCATCAGCATCGTGTTTATTGCCACGGCGACGGGTCAACCCACCGCAGGGGATGATGCTAAGGGGCTCGCCATTTTTGAACCCTGGCAAGTGCCGACTAACTTGTGCTTTGACCACGATCGCATCCTGCGCGATTATTGGCAGTATCGCCACTACGGGCTACGCCCCAGGATTCAATCGCCATGACCCGCAAAATCATCCAAACTGATCAAGCTCCTGCCCCCGTTGGGCCTTACAACCAAGCGATTGTCGCCAGTGGGGAGATGATGTTTGTGGCGGGCCAGGTGCCACTGGATCCTGCAACTGGTGAACTGGTTGGGGGGGATGATATTGCTGCCCAAACGGAACAGGCGATCGCTAATTTAGCCGCGATTTTGACGGCAGGGGGAGCGACCTTGGCAAATGTGGTTAAAACCTCAGTCTTTCTGAAAGATATGAATGACTTCGCCGCCATGAATGCGGTCTATGCCCAGCATTTTGGTGATACGGAGGCCCCGGCTCGTGCCTGCGTCGAGGTAGCGCGTTTGCCTAAAGATGTGAAGGTCGAGATTGAATGCATCGCGGTGTTGTAGAGCTAGTACGGAAAGGCAGAAGGATTAGGGCTATGCCCGTGCGGAGAAGGCAGAAGGCAGAATTTGTCTTATTGCTGGCGACAATTACTGAATGAACTAACCATCGGGAAACTGCCAGCAGGCGATGTATTCCACCCGGCGACTGCCACAGCTACAGGGCACGTCGTCTGAGGAGGCGATCCATTCGCGATCGCAGTCTCGGCAGTGGCAAAAGATGTTGTTGTCGTTGGCTTGGGCCAGTCCTGCCTGCCATTGGCGCAATTCATCTGGGGTGAATTGGGAGGGTATCGGTTCCATGGCTAAATTCCCTGACAATGCCCCAAACCCTAGCGCATACCCCTGATTTGAGATCAGGCTACGGTTTTCTAATGTTGGGATGGCGGGGGTTCACAATCAGCGCTAGCCCGCTCAGTACTAGCAAACTGGGCGTTAACCAATCGCCCCAGCGAACATAGAGGGTTCGGGAGGTGCGCCGATAAATTGTTGCTAGGTGGGTGACATATTGATTCGGCTCTGAGAGCCACTGGGTTTTGCCTTGGGGCGTCACCAACCCTGACAGTCCGGTGTTCGTGACCCGTACCGCCCAGCGATCGCTCTCAATCGCTCGCATCACATCATGGGCATGGTGTTGGGCCATCATCCGAGGGGGATAGGGGTCATTGTTAGAGGCGGTCATGATCCATTCCCCGCCCTTCGCCGTCTGCCGACGGAACAGCTCGCTGTAGGGTGACTCGTAGCAAATGCCCACGATAATTGGACCGAACGGCGTGTCCATCAATTGATCGCTGCCCCCTGGGCTCAAACTGCCCTCAAGCGGAGACAGCCGCGAAATCAGACGACCCAAGATGGGTTGGAAGGGGATGTATTCTCCCAGAGGCACCAGTTTCACTTTGTCGTACTGGCTAAAGACTTGTCCGTTTGCGTCTAGGGTGACTAGGCTCTGGGTGAGCTGGCTACCGCTAGCGTCTAGGGTGCGGCGAAAGGCCCCGAGCCAGAGCACTACGCCCTTGTCACGTACGGCTTGGTAAATCGGGCTGCGGCTCTGGGAGGATCGACCCCAAATCTCTGGGATCGCCCCTTCAGGGGTTAACACCGCCTCAGCCCCCTGAGTCACCAAGTCTCGATAGCCTTGGGTATACCCCTGAATGGCTTGACGGGTGCCAGCAGGGGTCAGCTTCACCCTTGTGGGCACGTTGCCTTGAATCAAACCCACTGACAAGGGCTCACCCGTGTCAGCATCAGCGCTCATAACCGATAAGCCATAGCCCAACAGGTGTAAACCCACTAGTAAGACGATGCCAAACGCGGTAGGGGCGAGAGGCCGTTTTCCCCTAAGCATCCCGCCCCCCGGCAGATGAAACCGCCGTTGCTGCCAAGTCACCCACCCCACGGCCCAACAGCCGTTGATCGCCACGATCGCGGCTGTTACAGCCATTGGCCCTGATAATTGACCCAAATGCAAAATCCACAGATTGCTCGGGCTCTGGGTATAGGACAGGGACGGCCAGTACAGTGGCCCCCAGCTCAGCAGGGTTTCTAACCCACACCACAGGGCTGTACCCGCTAAAATCGTTGTGGGGGCAGGCCAGCGGGGGGCAAGATAGGCAATGCCCATGGCCCAAAGCCCAAAGGTGACCGCCCCCAGCAAAGTGATAAAGCTCCAGGCAAAGAGGGCGATCGCAATGCTGCCCAACCAGGGAATGCCCATCCACATCAAGGGATGGAGGGCCGTAATCCAGGCCAGGGCGATGCCATGATACGTGGCGCTCCAGAGCCAACCCAACCGAAAAGCTTGCCCAGGTCGCCGCTGAGATAGCAGTACCGCCCACAAGGGGATCAAGGCCACCCAAGCTAGGGGCCAAGCGTTGACCGGCGCGGGAGTAAGCCCCATCAAGAGCCCGCCCAGAACCACAACCATTGATGGGTATGGCCATCGGGGCGATTTTGCTTGAGCAGTACGGTTGGGTGTGGAGATTACGGCCATAACCGTTCAAACTTCGGCTTTTACGACTGCCCTAGGGGGGTATTTGCCTTGGGGATCAGGTATTCCCTTCGCCATGATTAAGCCATGTCATTTCCGAGGAAGCCCCATGCAGCATCTCGTCCAGGCCTGTTACCAGGGTTATCGCAAGCTGATTCGCCACCATCGCTACCGCTGGTTTGTGATTGGGGCGACACTGCTGTATTGGTTTAGCCCCATTGACCTTGCCCCCGACATCATCCCCGTGCTCGGTTGGATTGATGATGGTCTACTGGCCACGCTCTTGATCTCGGAATTGACCCAGTTGGTCACAGAGCAAGTGCGTAAGCGGCCCCAGCCCACTCAAGACACAGTCAGCAAACAGCCTGTCGATGGCCCTGTTATTGATGTCATGGCTCAGTAGGGTTGATCGTGCTGGCGTTTGGCTTCAGAGTAGTACAAAGATTCCTGCGCTCAGCCACAATAGTTACTAGCCCCAGGGAGATAAGCGTTTTCTCCCTGAATTCTTTTCTTTACGAGAGGCTGGATCAGTCAAACGTGCTTTAAAGACGACAGTTTAGGAGACATCTTTCGATATGCCCGTCAAAAAAGATCCCCAGGTGCCGAGATCGCGCCAGATCATTAACCTGGTGTTTTTGATCTCCAGCGGTTTGCTATTGCTCAATATTGTGCTGCCGAGTTTCTTCGGGTCACCGATTCCCCGCGAACCTTACAGTATGTTCATCCATCAGGTGCAAGAACATGAGGTGGTGCGCGCTTCCGTCGGACAAGAGGAGATTCGCTACCAAGTCAAAGATGAGCAAGGCGAGCCCGGTCAGGTTTATTCCACCAATCCCATCTTTGATCTACAGCTCCCCACCCTGCTAGAGCAAAATGGAGTGGAGTTTTCGGCCACGCCCCCACCCCAGAACCGCTGGTTTACCAATATTCTTGGCTGGGTGATCCCGCCCCTGATTTTTGTGGGCGTTTGGCGGTTTTTCATTGCCCGAGGTGCGGGCGGCGCTCAAGGCGCGCTATCCATTGGCAAGAGTAAAGCCAAGGTCTACGTAGAAGACGAAGCCACGCGGATTACCTTTGAGGATGTGGCTGGGGTCGAAGAGGCCAAGAACGAGCTGGTGGAAATTGTCGATTTCTTGAAAACCCCGAAGCGGTTTACTCAACTAGGCGCAAAGATTCCTAAGGGCGTCTTACTGGTGGGTCCGCCGGGAACGGGTAAAACCCTGCTGGCTAAGGCCGTTGCCGGAGAAGCAGGCGTCCCATTCTTTAGCATTTCGGGCTCTGAGTTTATTGAAATGTTTGTGGGTGTTGGCTCCTCTCGGGTCCGAGATCTATTCGACCAGGCCAAAAAGCAAGCCCCCTGCATCGGTTTTATTGACGAGCTAGACGCCATTGGCAAATCCCGCAGTAGCGGCGGTTTCTATGGGGGCAATGATGAGCGGGAGCTAACCCTCAACCAGCTTCTGACGGAGATGGATGGCTTTAATGCCGGTGACACCACAGTGATCGTACTGGCGGCCACCAACCGTCCAGAAACGCTCGATCCCGCTTTGCTGCGCCCTGGCCGCTTTGATCGCCAAGTCTTGGTCGATCGCCCCGATCTCAAAGGTCGCAAGGCCATTCTGGGGATTCATGCTCAGGCCGTAAAGCTAGATGAGACTGTAGATTTAGAGGCGATCGCCACCCGTACCCCTGGGTTTGCCGGTGCTGATTTAGCCAACCTGGTGAACGAAGCGGCGCTGTTGGCGGCCCGAAACAATCGGGATGCGGTTCAGCAAGAAGACTTTGCCGAAGCGATCGAGCGGGTTGTAGCGGGCCTAGAGAAAAAGAGCCGGGTGCTCAGCGACAAAGAAAAAGAAATCGTCGCTTACCACGAAGTGGGTCACGCCATTGTTGGTGCGGTGATGCCCGGTAGCGACCAAGTAGCCAAAATTTCCATCGTGCCTCGGGGTATGGCGGCCCTCGGCTATACCCTGCAGCTCCCGACCGAGGATCGCTTCCTCAGGGATGAGGCCGAACTCAAAGGTCAAATTGCGACCCTGCTAGGGGGGCGATCCGCTGAGGAAATTATCTTTGGCAGCATCACCACCGGTGCCTCTAATGACCTGCAGCGGGCCACCGACATGGCTGAGCAAATGGTCACTGCCTACGGCATGAGCAAAGTTTTGGGACCGCTTGCCTATGATCGCGGCAGTCAAAACAACTTCCTAGACAATGGCATGATGCCCAATGCCCGTCGCAATGTCAGCGATGAGACGGCTCAAGCTATTGATGAGGAAGTCAAAAACTTGGTGGAAGAAGGCCATCAGCGGGCGCTCTCGATTTTGCGCAATAACCGCGACTTGATGGAAACCATCACCCAAAAGCTGCTCACCGCCGAGGTGATTGAAGGGGATCTGCTGCAGGAACTGTTGACCCAGGTCACTTTGCCCAGGCCAGAAGTGGTTACCGCCTAAAACAGCGCTTTGGATAACGCCGATAGGGGTAGGTCTTGTGCCTACCCTCTGTCAATCGTCAAGGCGCTTACCAAGCGCTGGTTCTCAGCCGGAGTTCTGACGGCAATGCGGAAGTAGCGATCGCCCAATTCCGCAAAGCTCATACAATCCCGAATAAAAATCTGATGGCGCTGAAGCAAATACTGCTGCAGCGCCATTGCCGATTTTGTGGTGTGTATCAACAGATAGTTGGCCTGCCCTGGCAAAGCCTGTAGACCGGGTAAAGCATTAAGGGCCTTAATGAGGCTGGGACGCGCCTCATTAAGCCACTGCCAACTGCTCTGCTGATAGTCTTGATCCGCCAAGCAAGCGACGGCTGCGGTTGCTGCCAATGTGTTAACCGGCCAGGGATCACGCCATTGTTGCCAGCGTTGCAGCCGCTCGGGTTGGGCGATGGCATAGCCCAGTCGCAAACCCGGCAAACTATAGAACTTAGTCAGAGATCGAATAATCACCAAGTTGGCACAGTCAGCCACCCGATGGATCAAGCTAGTCTGCCGTGCTGGCGGCAGGAAATCCATAAAGGCTTCGTCAATCACCACCAGACCAAACTGAGTTAGCCACTGGGTAATGACATCCTCAGGAATCAGAAACCCTGTGGGATTGTGGGGCGTATTCAGCAGTAAACCACACTGACTCAAATCGAGGTCGCCAGTTTGAGCTTTGATGCAGCCTAACCAGGCTGTAGGCTGCAGTTCAGTTACCCCTAAGGACAACGGACAGGGAATGATATCGGCGTCAAAGGCTCGGAGCGATCGCCCATAATCTCCAAAGGCAGGGGTGATCAGAAAGGTTGCGGCTCGGGAGGCCAAATCTCGACCGGCCCAGGTTAGGAGTTCTGCCGCGCCGTTGCCAACGGCAATCCATTCGGCTGGAACCTGATGATGCTCTGCCAGGGCAGCTTTGAGTGTGCCGTAGCTGGGATTGGGATATCGGGCAATATCGCTCAGGCCAGACTGGATCGCGGCGATCGCCGTTGCTGGCGGCCCCAAAGGACTAATACTGGCAGAAAAATCCAAAAGATCAGGGGGAGCACATCCGGCTACCTGTGCAGCCCAGGTGAGGTCTCCCCCATGGTTTGGACGTTGATATGGCAATATTCTTGCCTACTGATCAAGGGTGGGCTATTTCTTAGCCACCATTTCCTTGAACTGCTTACCCGCAGAGAATGCAGGCACCTTAGTGGCAGGAATGACCATGGTCTCGCCCGTTTTAGGATTGCGGCCCTCGCGTTCTTTGCGATCGCGGCGCTCAAAGGAACCAAAGCCAACCAACGTTACCTTGTCACCACTGGAAACCGTTTCCATGATGGCTTCTACCGCAGCTGTGATCACAGCATCGGCCTGCTTCTTGGTCACCTCGGCCTTATCTGCGACCTTATCAACGAGTTCACCTTTATTCATATCGCTCAGTCTCCTTTGGGGGAAGGGTAAATTCGGGCTTGGATGATCAAGATGGATTCTGAGTCTAAAACTGCAATCCTTCTCAATCGCTGAAACCCTTGTAATCTCAAAATTTCACTGACCCATTCTAAGGGCAACTTTCCGAATATGGATCGTCAGAAGCTTTAATTTATATGGATTCTAGGCGATTTATGGCTTTCCCGAAGGCTCGTCAACATCACTCACACTCTATATACGCAACATAAAACAGCCAAAAGCTTTGATTTTAAAAGCTTTTGGCTGTTTTTGATATCATCAGAACGATGATCGGCTACGACTAATAGCACACAACTCGACCCTACTGAGGATTGTCTGAACGATTGATAATCTCTTGAATGTCTTCACTGGGGGTATAGCTATACCCGTAAACGGCTTCATCTGAGTCATCCAAAATTTGAGGCGTCAATAAAACAATGACCTCGGTACGTGTGTTTTCATCTGACGAACTTCTGAAGAGAGCTCCCAAGAGTGGCAAATCTCCAAGGAGAGGAACTTTACGTACTGTAGTCCGATCAGATTCCTGAATGATCCCAGCAATCACCAGGGTTTGACCATCTCTTACCCTGAGTAGCCCAGAACTCACTGCCCGTGTATTAATAGGTGTAATCGTCTGATTATTACCATTAACATCTGTAAACGTGATGGTTTGAGCATCAGGGGCGCTTACCGTAGGGGCTACATTAAGCGAGACAAAGCCATTATCATCAATTCTCTCAACCTCAACTGACAGTAGTAAACCCGCAGGTGTTAGCTGAGGCGTGACTGTAGTGACATTGGTATCTGCATCAGTGGTGCTGATAACACTGGTTAAGACTTCCTCCGTAAGCTCGAGGTTAGCAATCTGACCTTCTTGAATAATTAAAGTGGGATCAGTTAGGACTTTTGCATTTCCGCTCACAACCTGTGCCTGCAACTGCACTAGAAACTGATTAGCAATAGCCGCAAGAGGATTGGATCCTGCAATTACAGCGGGGGTCCCTATAAAACCACCTGGTGGTGCAGCAGCAGCGGGTGATTGAGTGCCAAAGTTAACTAGGCCGAAACCTGCAGTGTTAGTAATAGTATTGTTGCCAGCCAGTAGCGAGAAACTGGTACCAAAACTCTCAGTTGCATTCAAGTCAACGTTGATGATGCGTACATTAACGGCTACTTGACGCCGCCTCAGATCGAGTTGGACCAGGTAACGTGAGGCTGTTTCTACAAGCTGTGGCTCTCCTAATAGCGTTATTGAATTGGTCCGACTATCTACAGACACGAGTAATCCCTCCAGCACTCGTGGCGCTTGACTGTCGTCATCGGGCGTAAAAGTCAAAGGACGAATTTCAGTTTCTGTTCTTCTCGTGAATAAATCAATACCCGATTCGTCATCACCCACATCTTCAAGTGTTGTAGTAGAAACGACTTGCGTCCCCTCAGCACCCAAAGAAGCCAAGAATCCTGCCGCACTATCAGCATTAGTTTGATTGAGCCGAAGCGTTCTACTGACGATGTTACGGGCACCAGTAGGAAGACTTTCACCAACATATATAGAGCGCCCTATGCGGCTAACCTGTAAGCCGGTAATTCTCAAAACGCTATTAAAAACATCCTGAACAGACTCATTTTGGATATCCAGGCTAACGGTTGGCCCACCGCCATCTCCTTCTGGATTGGGATCGATGAAAACAATATTGAGCCCTGCAGCCCGAGCCAACAATGACAGAACCTCTCGTGAAGGTGCATTTCGTAAAACTAGGCGTGGAACCCTTTCCGCTGTACCCAAGTCAACCGTATCGCTATAAATGGGCGTGGATTCAGCTACGGCGATATCGCCTATGGGGGGAGCGACAGCTCGGGGCAAGAAGGGCGGTGCCACTTGAATGGGTTGTGCTGTCTCAATCGGAACCCCATCAATGGTGACCTCAGGGCTAGGGACCAATACATCGGGCTGATCCTGGGTTTGTACAGGCCCGCTATCAACCGGTTCAGGATCGGCATCTGGAGTTTGAGCGATTTGCTCAGGTTCACCGGGTACAGTTTCTAATTGAGAGGGTACCGGCGTGCTGGCTTGGGAAGCAGTGCTGTCCGTACTGACATCAATGACAATGCCGCCCCCTGTTTCACCAATCGTGCCTGCAGGCACTTGGCTGCTGCTGCTATTTACCGTCAGGCGAACGCTATTGGCATCCAGTGGCACTAGCGCAATAGAGTCGATACCTGGAGCAGGGCTCTGCTGGTAAAACTGACTGCCTTCAGAGAGGCGTAGTTGCGTGCGAACAATATCTGCCCTGAGGCTATTGCCTTGATTAATCGCAAAGACTTGAGGCGCGTCACCTCCCTCAGTATTGAGCGTGATGCGAACGCCACTCCCGGTGGGCGTAACCCGCACGCCAGTGATGGTGGTTGCTGCTGCGTGAACTGGCTGAGTTGCCAAGGCCACTAGGGCACCACCGACCAGTAAACTTTGGAATCCTAACAGACGTTTCACGGCTCACTCCTTCATCACAAAATGTTCGGCGGTTTTCAATGCGAGGCTCAAGGCCAAACGGGGGCTGATGGCGACTATCCTCCTTCAGGGGGTGCTTCAGCGGGTGCTTCCCCACCTTCCCCTTCAACAGGCGGTGGCGGTGGCGGTGGTGGAACCTGGGTTGGATCACCCACAGGTACCAAAACCTCCAGAGAGAAACTCGTGGTCAAAGGTCTGACGATACCGAGCTGCCTAAATTCTTCTTCATAGGGTTGGGCATTGCTGGTGTAAGGTGCCCAAGTTTGGTTGAGTCCCCTGATGACAACTAATGGCTCTAAGCGCTCAATGTTGCGTAAAATCGACTGGGCGGGACCAAAGCGCCCCGTAAAGCTAACGTTGACCACTTGGCGTTCAAGCTTACCGTCCAATTCTGGGCCGTAGGCTCCATCTGTGACTAACCCAGAAGAACTTACTGGATTAAATTGATCAAGCTCAGCGGTACCCAGTTCTCTCAGAAGCGGTTCTGCCAGATCATCAGGGATGCCCAAATTTCTAAGATTTTGCGCAAAGGTGGCAAGATCTCCACCCGCGATCGCATCATCAATACCGGCATTGCTGGCCTTGATTTGCTGGTTAATATCCAAAAGCAAGGTGTCGAGACTGTCTTCATCACCTAAAAGGCTGTAAATGCCAACTCTCTGTTGAATCGCCTCATCTAGCTCAGCCTTAATTTCCTCTATATTCTCAATGCTGGCTTGCTGTGACTCTAATGCAGCGGTTTTATCGGCGATTCTAAGCTCAGCGTCTTGTTTCGTTTGAGCAACAGGCTGCACCAACCGTTGGTACATGAAAAAGGCACCTCCGACCCCAAGCAAAGCGAGGGTAATGCCCTGAACTTTGGGGGTTAACTCAATTCCAAACGCGACCGGATAGCTCGGTTCTAGCTCTAGGTCCTGATCGCCTTCAATGGGCGCAAAATCTTCGCTAAAAGTCATGGCGTGTCTATCACTCCTGAGTCGCGTAAGGCCCGAATGCGGGTTCCTAAACCAACGGCTCCCTGCCGATCAAGGGTTTCTAAGAGTTGAGAAGCAGGGATATCTGTAAAGTTGGCTTGAATCGTGTAATTGACCAACGTATAAAACTTGGCGTCAGTTGGTGTATTTGGACAACGGCCATCCACTTCGGGATCCTGTGACTCTTCTTGACGAGTAGAGTTACTGATCAGCACCGTTTCGCTGTCTAGGAGTGGAGATCGCTGCAGCACCAGGGCAAAGTCATTGATGTCATCAAAATCACAAGCTGTGCCAACAATTTCAATGCCGCCGGCTTGAGGCGGTTGTGCCTCAGGATCATCAGGGGGGGTGACTCCGCCGGTCTGGCGCACTGTTCCGAGCTGGATCCCGTTGGGGGTGCGTTGACGCAACTCCTGTAACATGGCGCTCCAGGGTCGAATTTGATTGAACACGTTGGCAAAGGCTTGATTTTCAGCTCTAACCAAGTCAATCTGAGCGCGAATATTATTGATTTCTTGAATTTGTCCCTGGATCTCAGCAATCTTGCTATCCAAGTCCCTTTCTTCAGCCTCTAGGGTTCTGATTTGTTGCTGTAGCAAAAGCCAATACCCGCCAACGGCTGCTAAAGCAGCCACAGCTACTCCTAAGCCAATGAATAGGGGACGGCGATCGCCCGGCGGAGCCGCAGGTCCTGCCGCTGCAGCAGTCTGCTCAACGGGACGAATTTCGCGATCCTTCAGAAAATTAATATCAAGACCGTACATCGCTTATGTCTCCCGAAGCCCAAAACCAATCACCGTTGCCAACCCAGGTCGATGCTCCATCGGCACCTCTTCACTCACCTCTAGAGACAGCGCCGAGATCGTGTCAATTTGGCTCGCCGGCAAACTCAGGCGCTGAGCAAAGAACTCGTCAAGTTGGCCAATTGACCCGCCCGGACCTGCCAGAAGCAACTGAGCCACCTCCATGTCCTCTCCTTGATTGAGATAGAAATCAATAGAGCGGCGCAGCTCATCAGCCAGTTCCCCTAGGACTCGAAGCATTGCAGCAGTGCCGGGATTACCACCCCCAGGGGTTCCGGTAATGGGCTGGGGTGATCCCACCGTGTCCATGGGCGTTGTGGGCACCGTCATCCCCTGCAGGAGATCCGTATTACGCGAGGGAGGCAGGTTCATGGCTCGACTCAAGGCACTCTGAATTTGGAAGGTGCCGATGGGAACCGTGCGGGAGAAATGGGGAATGCCATCTACTACGATGGAAATCTCTGTACTCTCAAAGCCAATATCAACAATGGCTGCCGCTTCTTGAGGCGTGAACTGACGAAGCTGCTCACGAATGGTGCGAATTAGGGCGAAACTAGTGGTTTCTAAAACATTGAGATTAAGACCCGCTTGCTGAAAAGTCTCAATGTAGTTGTCGGTAATTTCTTTGCGAACTGCCACCAATAGAACTTGAACCTTTTCAATGCCATCTTCGTCTACAAAGAAGCCCAGTTTCTGATAGTCAACGTCTGCTTCATCGCGAGGAAATGGCAAATACAAGCTCGCTTCTTGGTCTAAAACCATCGACCGCAGTTCGGCCTCGTCAAGCTCTGAGGGCACAGGAATGACGCGGGTGATGGCACGCCCAGGAATACCCGTAGTTGCATATTTAACTTTGAGTCGACTCTCTGCCATGACCGACTGAATTGCTTCAGCAACGGCAGGAGAATCTAGAATTTGCCCTTCCTGAAATGCCCCCTCTGGCAACTCAACCGATGCTAGGGTCTCTAACTTAAGCTTTTGGCCTTGCTTACGGACATGCGCGATATTGATGCGTTCTGATGTCAACTCGACGCCAACACCACGCTGTTTGGATGAAAATAGAGACTTAAATATGTTCACTGTGGTCTCCGTTTAGGCCCACACCAATAGCAAGCCACTCGACAAATACACCATCAAAGTCGCCATGAATGCAGGATTACAAAATTGCGCTGATGAATGGTACACAATTTAATTCAGATTTGCCATATTGACGGCGATAAAATCCGATTTTCTTGAAAAAGCAGGCTTTTTTTGGGAAGAAGACTTCAGATTACTTGCCAAGACTGACTCAGCTCAGCTCCCTTTCTTGCCTAGGACGAGTTGGTTTCAAAACATCTATCAAGACAGAAATATCCCATTCTGCCGAAATAGATGGCAGATACTTTTCTGTTGATCGGCTTTAGAACATTCAGCTAGTAGTTCAGGCAATGGGCCCGATTGATCCCAGTTACTCCTTGAGCCGTCGTTTAGGTTTACTTTGATTGCACCCAGACCTGTAGAGGGTTGTCTATCCAGCAGTCATTCTTATGGCAGAATTCTAGCGAGATTCACCTGAGATATTACACATGATTTCAAAAACTGAACCGCTTCTTTGAAAAAAAACGCTGCTTTTTAGTGAATGGACAATTGAAATGGCTGTATCGACACCTAATGCCTTAGCAAATCCCTGGGGGGCACCTGGCTCTGCCTCGGCACAACGCCTCTTGCTACTGGGCTCGGGTGAGTTAGGGCGCGAGGTCACAATTGAGGCGATGCGTCTGGGGATAGAGGTGATCGCAGTGGATAGCTATGGCAACGCTCCTGCTATGCAACTGGCCCATCGGAGTCACGTGATTGATATGCAGGAGGGTGAACAGATTCGACAGTTGGTGGCGACGGAGCAACCGGTGTGGATTGTGCCAGAGGTGGAGGCGATCGCCACCCAGACTCTCCTTGAATTAGAACAGGAGGGCTGGAATGTGGTGCCGACGGCGCGGGCAACTCGCCTCACGATGGATCGTGAGGGCATTCGACGGCTGGCAGCCGAAGAGCTGAAGCTACTGACATCCCCTTATCGCTTTGCAGAAACGGAGACTGAGTATCGTCAGGCCATTGCCGAGATCGGTCTGCCCTGCGTGGTGAAACCGGTGATGAGTTCCTCTGGCAAGGGCCAAAGCATGGTTCGTACTGAAGCCGATGTGGACAAAGCCTGGACTTACGCCCTGCAAGGGGGGCGCGGTAGAGCCCAGCGAGTGATCGTCGAAGGTTTCGTTCCCTTTGAAACCGAAATCACGCTGCTCACCGTTCGCGCTAAAGACGGCACCTATTTTTGTCCCCCCATTGGCCACCGCCAAGAAGCCGGAGACTATCGGGAATCCTGGCAGCCCTGTCCTCTGCATCCCGAGACCTGGGTTGAATGCCAGCGCATGGCCCAAATTATTACTGATGCCCTCGGGGGGTGGGGGCTATTTGGGGTCGAGCTGTTTATCGCTGGCCCCATTGATCAGCCCCAGATTGTCTATTTCAGCGATGGCAGCCCGCGCCCCCACGACACCGGCATGGTGACTATGGTGAGTCAGAATATGTCTGAGTTTGAGCTGCATATGCGGGCGATCGCCGGTTTGCCCATTGGTGACATCATCCTGAGCCAGCCGGGTGCTTCGGCGGTAATTTTGGCCCCAGGTGAGAGCGCCGAGCCTAAGTTCGCGGGAATTGCTGAAGCCTTAGCCGTGCCGACCAGTCAGCTCCGCCTGTTTGGTAAGCCTCGCTGTCACCGCAATCGCCGCATGGGCGTGGCCCTAGCCCTAGGAGAAACTATTGAGCAGGCCAAAGACCGGGCGATTAGCTGTGCCAGTCAAGTGCAGGTTTTGCTCTAGGCTGAAGAGTGCTACCACAATCTATGTATTGATCAATTCATTGCTGTCTGGGATTGAAAGATGATGCGACTTCCCCGTGCTTGGAAACGATTTGGCCTGATGGTCTTAATCGGCGTGCTGCTGAGTTGGTTGGTGAGTTGCAGCCCCCCAGCACAGCAGGCTGGTGAGTCCGACGGCACCACCGAGGTGGAGTTTTGGACGATGCAGCTCCAGCCCACGTTTACCGATTACTTCAACGACTTAATCGCTGCGTTTGAGGCCGAGAACCCCGGCATCACCGTGCGATGGGTGGATGTGCCCTGGGCGGATATGCAAAGCAAGATTTTGACAGCGGTGTCAGCAGGAACAGCCCCCGATGTGGTCAATCTCAATCCTGATTTTGCCTCTCAACTGGCCAGCAAAAATGCCTGGCTGTCTCTAAACGACCGCGTAGATGCCGCTACCCAGGGCCTTTATCTGCCGAAAATCTGGCAAGCTAGCACCCTGAATGAGCAAAGCTTTGGGCTGCCTTGGTATCTGACCACGCGGGTCACTCTCTATAACCAAGATCTGTTTGAGGCGGCTGGGGTGACCGCGCCCCCCACCACCTACGCAGAGTTGGCCGAGGTGGCCCAGCAAATTCGAGCAGAGACAGGCAAGTACGCCTTCTTTATTTCCTTTGTGCCGGAGGATGCGGCTGATGTGCTGCAATCCTTTGTGCAGATGGGGGTGGAGCTGGTGGATGATGCTGGGCAAGCGGCGTTTAATACCCCTCAGGGCAAGGCGGTTTTCCAATATTGGACGGACCTCTATCAAAATGAGCTGCTGCCCCAAGAGGTACTCACCCAGGGCCACCGACGGGCGGTGGAACTGTACCAGTCAGGAGAGACGGCGATCTTGACTGCAGGGGCCGAATTCCTCGGCACGATTGAAACCAATGCCCCGGACATTGCTGCGGCAACAGCCAGCGCCCCGCAAATCAGCGGCACAACCGCCAAGAAAAATGTGGCCGTGATGAATCTGGTGATTCCGCAATCAACGGATAGCCCCGATGCGGCGCTCAAGTTTGCCCTTTACGTCACCAACGATGCCAATCAGCTGTCTTTCGCCAAGGCAGCGAACGTGCTGCCCTCAACAGTGGCCGCTCTAGAAGACAGTCACTTTACGGACCCCCCTAGCGATGCATCCCCGGTATCCATCGCCCGCTCAGTCAGTGCCCAACAGATGAATGACGCTGAGGTGCTGGTTCCGGCAATGGAAGACGTAAAAGATCTGCAGAAAATCATCTACGAAAATCTACAAGCGTCGATGTTAGGGCAGAAGACTGTGGATGAGGCGATCTCGGATGCAGAAACCGCCTGGAACAACCGCTAAGTCAGCCATTTTGCCTGTTTAGCCAAGGTGATATCCGTTAGCCAGCACCGGTCAGGTTACAGCTCAATGACGATTACCTCTAAAACGGTAGCGCTACCGCTTGTTTCGATGGGCAATTGATTTAGGTGGGTCTCAGCTCGATCTAGATTTTCGATGTGGGTTGCTTCAACGTTAGTCGGATCGGGGGTTGTAGCGGCCAAAGCCTCAGAGACAGAAGTCTCAACGTTCAGGTTACCTTGCAAGGCTTCTGTACTAGGGGTGGCGCTGGCATAGGGGGCAATCGCAAGTGTCGTAGCGATGGTAGTCAGTGCAAGTGACAAACGCTTCATGGGACAAACTCCGGTGAGGGGCAGGTGAGCCGATTTGACTTCCATGATGGAGCGACGTTCTGAGGCGGGTCTGACCGAAAAATAAGCTTGCCTTAACAGTTCCCTGAGAATCCTGAGACGTTTATAGAATCTCAATTAATGTACGACTAAATCAACTAACTATCCCAGCTCTCTTGTATTTTGCTTTTCGAGCGCATTGCATAGACCCACGTTTTTCCAAACTTCCTCTTTACGAATAACTTCAATTCAACCAAACCATTCAATACCTTAGCCGCAGTATTGTATGAACAGCCTAGATTGTCTTGAACATTCGCTACCGTGAAAGCAGGAGCAACTCCATTCTTGGCAACCTGGAAAACGATCCTTTGTTTATCGCTCAACTTCTTATATAAACCAGACGACCAAAGCCAAGCGTTAAAAGTTTCTATGTCAGATAGAGCTTTTGTATATGAACGCTTAAATTCACTAATGGCTCTAGAAATAATTCCGCATTGACAGTCAATGAAGTAGGTTAAATCCATTTCGTCAGATTCTGAAAAAATATAGCTTCTCCCATACTTGGCAGGTGCCGCCTTCAGCAAAACGCTAATTGCAATATAACGGAAAGCGGCAAATTCATGTTTAAACATGTACCAGTAAAATAAAGCTCTAGCGACACGCCCATTGCCGTCATAAAATGGATGCTCAAATCCAATGGAAAAATGTAGGGTGATTGCTTTTACAAGTGGGTGGAGATAATCTTTGCTTTCCACATCATGATGATCCTGGTTTACCCAGCCGCATAAGGATTTCAGGCGCTTTTCAAGATTTTCAAAAGGTGGAGGTGAATGTACAGTGTTACCTCTTTCATCAACAACTTCAACATCATTACTGGCTCTAAATGTGCCTGGACGATATTTGTCGTTGTCAATATCTTCTACGCCAACTTGGTGTAAGCCTAGAATAATGTCATTTGACAATGACTTGTTTCTATTTTCCCAAGCGAATTTCATCATTTTGAAGTTGCCTACGATCATCCTCTCATCAGGTGTTCTTGGCTTTCGCTGATGCTTCAAGATTTCTTTGGCTGCTTTTGTTGTAGTGGCAGCTCCTTCAAGCTGGCTACTGCTAATTGCCTCGTCTTCAATCAAATCATTCAGCAAGCACTCAAAATAAGTCTGCTCGCCGATCTGGCTACTCATCCACTCCAATGAAGGCGTCGTTGTATGTCTGTCTGTTTCGGAGATGGCTTTCTGAATAGTTGGCGTCAAGTAAAAGGA
>JBHJIP010000002.1:0-5331 GCA_050043365.1 Leptolyngbyaceae cyanobacterium | reverse complement strand
TTCTGCAACTGGGGCTAAGGGAGATTGCCCGACTCAGTTATGAGCGATTGAGCCTGCCGAAGTTAGGGGCCTTGCCCAGTAAAAGTCCACCTAAGGCCTATGCTTCTCAACGAAAACGGCTTGCTTTAGAGCAGCGCATAGAGTTCAACAAGGAGATCAGATTCTCATGGAGAGACTGACTAAGATGCTGAAAAGTTTTCTGCACCACTAAGGTGGCTGCGGTGTTGCTTTGGCCAGTTTACTATTTTTTACTTCGACACCTTGCAAATTGGCTTTACTGCGCATTCATTCTTCGTACCGTTTTGCGATGGTCTGATCTGAAAGAAGTCGCCTGTCTTTTTGACTTTGATTGTGAAGGTGAATGGATGCCAATGAATGAGATTCGAGATTATCGACCTACTTTGCGACGTTAAAAATTGCTGGATGCAGCCAAATGTGACGATCGAGAATTTGGTGTGAATCGTTATGTTTGACGGCCGACGAATAGATATGGCTGGAGAGCGCATTGGATAGTGCTTTAACAGTAAGATTAATGCCCCTTTATTAGCAGCAGATTGCCCATTTGTATGCCGTCAGCCAAACGCTGTAGCTAATCCATGAAGATCAAGAACACGGATAGAACTGAGACCGTCTACTCCGCCCTAGGCAATGCGGCCAACGCAGCGATCGTACTGCTACACGGCATTGGCGCAGACCATCGAATGTGGCAGCCCCAGATGGCGACATTTGCCAGCAACGGCTTCTATGTATTGGCACCAGACTTGCTGGGTCACGGACAATCCTCAAAAGTGCCGCACCTAGAGCTGCGAGACTGGGAGAACCAAATCCTCGATTTACTCCGAGCGCACCAGCGAGAGACCTGCATTCTGATCGGCGTGAGTATGGGTGGTGCGATCGCCCAATCGTTTGTGGTGAATCATCCTGACCGGGTAAGGCAGCTGATTGTGTCGGATACCTTTGCTGAGCTAAGAACGCCCCTGGAAAAAGTCTTAGGACTGTCGCAAATCATTGGCTTTTGGCTTTTTAAACGCTTAGGGGTAGCAGCGATGGCCAAGGTCATGGCCTCGACGTACAAAGCGCCATTTGCTAAAGCGGCCAAAGACTACTTTTCTCGGGTTGCTTTAGACGCCGATTTCGATCAGCTGATCCTGGCGCGTCGGGCGATCAATCGCATTGATGTTGTTGGGCAGTTGCGGCAGCTCAAAATCCCAGTTTTGGTGATGGTTGGCGATCAGTTTGGTTCGTTCTTCATCGAGATCAATCGCAAAATTGCCGATGCCATTCAGGATGCTGAATTTGTGATTCTAAATCAGGCAATGGATCCGTCTAACTTGGTGAATCCAGTCAGCTTCAATCGGGAAGTGCTGACCTTTTTGCGGGCCAATTCAACCCCTAAATGATGACTGGTCTTACAAAGATCACCGTATTGCTATGCTCTGCTCAAAAATGTTGAAAAAGCGAATTCTTAGATTTCTGATCAGTTTAGGTGTTGGGGTTGCTGTTGCTTTAATGACGGCGAGTTCAGTGCTCTCTGCACAGTTTATGGATGTCGCCCCAGACTACTGGGCCTACGACTACATTGAGGCCCTGGCAGCGCGACACATTATCAACGGCCACGAAGAAGGTGACTTTCGCCCGATGGACCCAGTGACGCGATCGCAGTTTGCCGCCATTGTGCAGCAAGCCTTTCTGGCGTCGGAACCAATACCAGAGTTAGCACTGGCTGGTGTGCCACCCGACTATTGGGCCTATGATGCGCTGGCGATCTCCCGCGTGCGTGGCTTTTTGCCGGGGGGGCTCGACGCGCCCGTGCAGCCAGACCAGGTGATGACCCGAGGCGATGCCCTAGCCGCCCTGGTAAACGGGTTGGGCTACGAGAGCGATGGGGTTGACCTGACCTACTATGTCGATGACGAGCAGATCCCCGACCGGTTGCGTCCAGCGATCGCCGCCGCAACCCAGGCCCAACTGGTGGTCAGCTATCCAGCGGTGAACTGGCTGGATGGCGATCTCCCGGCCACCCGTGCCGAGGTCGCGGCTTTTGTCTACCAAGCACTGGTGCAGGAAGGTCAGGCAGAGCCCCTAGCGACGGCTCCCTACGTGGCCAACTCGCCCGATGCCCCTTGGTCAACCACACCCATTGCCACCATCGCCGCCACCGCACAGCAGCTTAGCCTCAGCCGTGGGGCAACTCGTTTGGCGACGCTTAGCCCCAATGGCGATACGATTCGCATCTGGAATGGGCAGACCGGCGTGGCGGTGACAGCCATCTCGGCGGATAGCGCGACCTTCCATACCGTGGCGATCAGTCACGATGGCACGCAAGTGGCGGCGATCGCTCAGACCGGGGCAGACCATGCGTTAACGCTGTGGGACTCAGAGACGGGCCGACAACGCTGGCAGCAATCCCTGGGCACAGGCCGAGGACAGTCGAGCTTTGCCAGCCGATTAGCCTTTCAACCGGATGATGAGGTGATTTTTAGCCAGACTTATTTAGGCCCTGACCTCGCTCCAGGATTTGACCCCGATGAACGGCCTGATGATCTGCAACTTCAGCTGCACGCTGTGGCCACGGGAACCCGATTGCAGACTTTACCGCCCACCCCAACCGCCCGGTATGAGCAGTTTGTTTTTAGCCCCGATGGGGCTTGGCTGGCGGGCTATGGATTGGTGCCCGCTGGAACAGAACCTGGACACGCCTCAGGGGCCGCAATCATCGATATTTGGCAGGTTGGGACGGGGACTCGCGATCGCACCCTGCGCCCCGTTACCGAAGATTTTGACTTTGTCGATATGGTGTTCACCGCCGCTGATTCTCTGCAAGTGCTGTCACAACGGTATTACGACACCCACCTCAACACCTGGAATGTCGCCACCGGCGAGCGATCAGAGCCACGAGCCACCCTTCCTTTTGTTGATCGGCAGGATGGTCTAACCCGACTCAGCCCCGATGGCGAGCACACCTTTGTGCGGGGTGATGTCGCTGGAACGCGCTTGATCAACGTTCCCCAAGAGACGGTGACGTACCTGCCAAGCCTCACCACGAGCGCTACGTTTGACGCCACGGGTAATTATTTGGCGATAGCCGATCAAGACACCGTCAACATATTTGCCCACAATCATCCCACCGACCCTTGACCCTGACGTTTGGCAGGTTTGAGCAACCCAAACCGTCTGACTTGAATGAATTCCCACGGTAATCACGATGTATCATCCTCGACTCTACGGCGATTTCTATGACATGGGCCTTAAGTACGGAGGTTTGCTGGCCCAAAAAGGCATTCCCTTCCCTTCGATTCCTCAAGACAAGGCTGATTTTGGTACCCAGTGTTATCAGGAAGTAGAGCGTTTCTACCCCGATCTGATCGCAGAATTTCAAGGATTTGCTAAAGGCTGGAGTGTGGAAACAGCGCACTTGGGCGCTTTTGTCGCGGGGCTCGGCGTCTTCGATATGACGGGTAAATGTAGCGCCTTTGCTAGTAATACTCCAGACGGCGTTGTTTTTGGCCGCAACTATGATCTGCTGTACAAGCTTCGTAAAACAACCGAGAGCAGCCTGATTGCGCCCCAAGATAAGTTTGCTTACGTCAGTCAGTCAGATGTTTTTATTGGGCGATGTGATGGCGTGAACGAAACGGGCCTAGCGATCGCCATGTCATTCGTCAACGGCACCCAAATTCAACCCGGCATTACCTTTCACCTGATCATTCGCAAAGTGCTGGAGACGTGTCGCACGGTGGCAGACGCGATCTCCCTCATCCAAGCTACCAAAGTCGCCTCTGCCAACAACTTTCTGGTTGCGGACGCCGCTGGCAATATGGCCGTGGTCGAATCGGCACCGCAAAGGTCGGAAGTGAGATATCCCGCTGCGAACGAGAATTTTCTGTGCATTACCAATCAGTTCCAACACCCCCAAATGCAAGCCTTTGACCAGGGCGGTATTGGCTGGTGTAGATCGGCAGAACGGTATCAGCATTTGCGCGATCGGCTCAGCACCTGTCCCCAAATCAATGTTGATAGCGCAAAAGAAATCCTGTCCACGACGCCAGTTTGTTTAGGTTTACGGCGTGAGCAATTCGGCACGCTGTGGTCGATAGTGGCGAATCTCAAAACGCTGGCGATTGCCCGAGCCGAAGGCAAGCCTAAGCCGCCCCACTATCGCCCCGAAACTCGCTTGATCTGGTGGTTGCAAAAAAGAAAATTGCCCTCGCTGGCTCGTGCCTAATTGAGGTAGGCAAGACAGCACTATTGGGTATGGAGGGTTCTAACCGCACGTCCGACGGGCTGATTTTGCCCTCTCTCCAAACCTCTCTCCCCAGGGGAGAGAGGCTTCGAACCCTTCGGCTTGCGTTGATTGTCTGCGGAACATGGCCAGAAATCCAGGCGTCAATCATGGCTAGGAGAACCTAGAACAAAGCCAGGGTGAGGATGCCTGCGCCACCATTGCCACGGCTGACGATAACGACTGAATGATGCTCGCACTTTTGTGATGTCAAAACTCTCTTTGAAGTTTGCTGTTAGCAGTGGTGTAGCGTTGCTGGCCTTAATGGGCGCTGCCTTGTCTGTGTCAGCTCAGCCAGCTGATCTCCATCAAGCTAGCCAACTGGCAGACCTAGCGTTTGGATATGCGATCGCCGAACAGCCAGATAAGGCTATTGCGCTGTTGGAGCAGGCCTCAACCTATGAAGACGATAGCTGTTATGAAGCCAACGTATGGCTAAAAATTGGTGCGGGTTATCGCACCGTAAGAGAGCTAGAGAAGGGAGGAACGTTTCTCGCTAAGGCTCATAGGATCGCCCTTGAACGAGATCTAGAAAACTGTGCTGGCAGCGCAACTACGCCAGGTGAGTCCCTACTCAATCGGTCGCTAGAGTACGCCGAGGAAGGCCATATTGATCTGGCTTTGCACATCGTAGACCAGAGCGATAACTTTTTTGCGCCTATCGTCATGGCGCAAATTGCAGGTGAAGCTTATGAGGCAGGCCACCAGAGAAAAGCTAAGCAGATTGTCAGGCGCTCTATTGAGCTAACTGCGGATACGATTGCTCAGGCAGGCGATGACTCTATCTTTCATCTGCTGCCATTAGCGGTCTTAGGGCAGATACAAGCAGATGAAAATGCTCAGTTAGCAGAATTTCTAATAGATGAAGTAGGCAAAAGCGACTTGGAACAGCAGATATTACTGTCCTATAAGAGCTGATTTATAAAGAGAAGCTTTAGACGAGACACCTGCAATCATCTCAAAGCTTAGGGTCTCTAGTCTTTCTAGAGAATGGAATAGCGATGAGCAAACTACCCAAGATTACCAACCCAAAACGCAAGGCTTACCCC
>JBHJIP010000001.1:0-10732 GCA_050043365.1 Leptolyngbyaceae cyanobacterium | reverse complement strand
TTGCCCAGTAAAAGTCCACCTAAGGCCTATGCTTCTCAACGAAAACGGCGTGCTTTAGAGCAGCGCATAGAGTTCAACAAGGTGATCAGATTCTCATGGTGAGACTGACTAAGATGCTGAAAAGTTTTCTGCACCACTAAGTGACGGATACTCAGGGCAAAATGCTATTCGTCAACCAAACCTTTTGCTCAGATGTCGCCACGTCAGAGAGTCAGTTTTTGGCAGCGACCCATTATAAAGATGTCTTGGGCGAGGCAGCGGACAGCTGCATTAAATCTGATCAAGCTTGCTTAGCCCAAAATTCGACCTTCCATGCCACCGAGGTTCTGCAGTTGGCAGATGGCCAAGAGCATGTCTTAGAAACCATTAAAACCCCCGTTAAAGACAAGCAAGGGCAGGTCATTGGCCTCGTGGGTTTGGGTATTGATATGACCCAGCAGCGTCAGATGGAAGCGACCATTCAAGAAAATAATCGATCGCTGTCTCAAGCATTGCAAGACCTCCAGCAGGCTCAACTCAAAATCGTCCAGGGCGAAAAAATGGCCTCTCTCGGCAACTTGGTGGCAGGGCTTGCCCATGAAATCAACAATCCCATCGGCTTTCTGAATGGCAGCGTCAAGAATGCCAGAGACTACATGCAAGACCTGTTTGATCATCTAGACACTTACCAAGCACAACAGCCTCCCAATGCCGCTGTTCAAACCCATGCTGAAGCGATCGATTTAGATTTTCTTTGGGAGGATTTGCCCAAACTTCTGGACTCTATGCAAACTGCTACAGATCGCATCAAGTCTATCAGTAACAGCCTACGCACCTTCTCTCGGGCCGATACTGAGTACAAGGTCAGGGCTGACCTGCACGAAGGGCTGGACAGCACGCTGCTGATTCTCAAATATCGTCTCAAAGCCAACGAGCATCGTCCTGAAATCCAAGTGTTGCAGCACTATGAGGCGTTACCTGAGATTGACTGTTTTCCCGGTCAGCTCAACCAGGTGTTTATGAACATCTTGGCCAATGCCATTGATGCGTTGAATGAGGCTAATCAATACCGTAGCTTTGATGATCTAGAGAGTAATCCCCAACAGATTACGATTTGCACGGGCATTGAAAACAACTGGATTCAAATTACGATTGCCGACAATGGCCCCGGTATTCCTGATGATTTACAAGCCAAGATCTTTGATCATTTATTTACGACCAAAGCGGTGGGGAAAGGGACTGGTCTAGGGCTGGCGATCGCCCGCCAAATTATCGAGGACAACCACGGCGGCAGCCTAGAAATGAATTCAGAACTGGGCAAAGGCACAGAATTCTGTATTCGTTTGCCCAAACAAGCTGCATCGTAACTCAACATGGGTCATGCCAATTGTGCGGCCACTCTGGATGCTTGACCAACAGGCTTCTGCTCAGCAACCCTGACCTCAACTCAAAGGCAATTGGATACAGAACGTGCTGCCTTTGCCGACCTCAGACTGTACCGTCAGTTGACCCCTATGGGTTTCGGTGACGATCTGACTGGCGATCGCTAAGCCCAATCCTGTCCCCTGCCCCATCTTCTTAGTGGTAAATAAGTGATCGAAAATTTGGGCTTGGACTTCTGCCGACATGCCAGCGCCATTGTCACAGATGTCAATGCTTGCCATATATTTGGTTGGCAGAACAGAGGTTTGAATTGTGATCCGTTGAGGGTGCTTTTCTAAGTCTTGAAAAGATGATTTCTGTGCTGCCTCATCAAACATATCGATTGCGTTAGCAAGGACATTCATGAACACTTGGTTAATCTGTCCAGGGAAGCATTCAATCTCTAGCAAATCTCCAGAGTCCTGAATGACTTCAATCGCAGGACGATATTGATTGGCTTTGAGACGATATTTCAAGATCAGTAGTGTACTTGCTAACCCCTCATGGAGATCAACCTTGATCTTCTCAGTCGTATCGGCTCGGGAGAAGGTACGGAGACTCGTGCTAATCGCTTTAATTCGGGCAGTTGCCTCCTCCATAGAATTGAGGAGTTTGGGGAAGTCCGTCTGTACAAATTCCAAGTCAATTGCCTTCGCATGATTTTGAAGAGGCACAGACAGACTGGGCTGCTGCTGATATAGCGTGATGTGTTCAAACAGATCCCCAACATAGTCTTGAGCATTAGCAATACTGCCATTCAAAAAACCAAGGGGATTATTGATTTCATGGGCAACCCCTGCAACCAAATTACCCAGTGAGGCCATTTTTTCGCTTTGGACCATTTGCAGTTGCGCATTTTGGAGGTCCTGCTGCGATTGTCTGAGGGCATTTTCAGACTGCTTGCGCTGAGTAATGTCTCGAACCATCACCAGAGCTTCATTCTCATTCAGAACACTGATTCGCACTTCTTCATAGGCCGCATGACCATTTTTTTGCAAGACATGCTCATAAACTTGCACCTGCTGTGTTGAGATCGCCTGCTCAATTGCCTTTAATTGTTGAGCGAGTAAATCTGGCGGCAACACTTCGGACAGATGTTCCTGAATGCGCAAGAATTCATCAGTTTGATGATGAGACTGTAAGTAGTCGAGGCATGTGCCGTCTTGTGTAACGCGCAAAAGCAAATCTGGAATTGCCCCGATCATGGCGCGAATTTGAGCTTCACTGCTGTAGAGTGCCGCAGTGCGTTCTTGAACCTTAACTTCAAGCTCTTGGTTCAGTTGCTCTAGGGAGACTTTGGCCCGCTGGCGTTCTAACTCAGCAGAAGCGCGGGCCGCAAAAACCTGCAAAATTTCTTCCGCCCGCTGTGGATTTTGGATGGGCTGTTGGTCAAGGATGCAGAGGTTGCCCAGGGTTTTACCCTGCTCACTGCGTAGGGCGATGCCTAAGTAGCTTTCGGCCCCCATGGCAGCCAGATCTAAATCTTCAGGGCAAAATTGCTTTTGAATCGCGCATTCACAATAGAATCGGCCTTCCTGCAAAGTTCGTTCACAGGGCGTTTGGGCCGCATGGTAGGCAAAGGTGGGTTGCAAAGTACCATTCGCCCAAAACCCTAGGGTATGCAGCTCGTTCCCAACTTGTTCGGTGACAACGGCATAAGCAACGCTCAGGGTTTCTGCAATATGTTGAACCAGTGCTGGGAAAAAGTCTTTACCTGTCGTCGCTGCTGTGCCCGTAATCAGGTTCTGAAATTGCTGCTCAGTTTCGTTCAGATCTTGAATGATTTTACGCAGCAGAGACTCTTTCTTCTCATTAGTTTCTTCGAGTTTGATCAGATCTGTTTGAGTCCGTTTGAGCTTTTTTTGTAGCACCCGATTGGCTTTTTCTAAAGCACGAATCTTGGCCAAGGCCGCTGCTTCCGTATCGTGCGCAAGTTCGTTCGGATGCAAACTATCGACCACAGCTTACGCATCTCCTAGTAAAACCGTAATGAAAGTTTCATTGTGAAAATAGGTCGAGCCTTTTTGCTCTAGCGGTGCAATTTCTCCGTTGGTGTAAAACCCACAACTCGGAAAGGTCTGACTACTCTCTGCCTCGATGAGTTGATATTCTTCGCTGGTACGGCTGCCTAAAATTTGACGGCGGCTGGCACAGGAAAATAATAGGGCTGCAGCCGGGGATTCACCTGGATAGTTCTGTAAAGCCTGCTCCATAGAGGTTTGAGAAGCAGCCAAGATCTTATCTCGACTGGTTTCAGTAATTTGGATGGTGGCCCCTTCAGGGATGTCACCAAAAAAGGTAATGCTGCCAACTTCGGGATCACAAATTCCGCTCGGAGCACGCATATAGGCTAACTCACCGCTCGGTTCATAAACCGCCAGCGGATATTCTGACGAGGGCGGCAAGGGGCCTAGATAGTACTTGTAGAAGTCGAGGGCGGGTTGGTCGTTGATCTCATATACGACGTTTTGGGCTGTACGGGTAATGCGCCCTCGTTTACCAATCGGTTGCCAGCCGCTGGCAATACCGTGGGAAAACAACACCGGGCCAGAAAATAGCAAGACCGGCACAGCATCGCTATAAACCTGACCTTGGCAAAACTGGTGGGTGTATTTAAAGCGCCATTGGTCGGCGGTCAATCCACCAAAAATCGGGACCTGGGAACCCAGTTGCTGCTTGAGGCTTTCAACAATCTGCACGGCACTGGTGGTTAGGCTTTCGGGCAGAGTCAGGCAAAACTGAATCGAGTCTGAATGGGTTACTTGGGCTTGGTCAATTGCGGCTTGGGTCGCAGTCGCAACATCTGCAGATACTTGGGTACCAATGCCTGCCGTGATGTGAATCTGGTCGGAGCAAAACAACATTAGCGTGACAGAATCTTGCTCAAACCCCAACACCGAAGACAGCTCGCCATCGGTCGTCCCGCCGATCAAGGCGAGGTCAGGATAGGTTGCTAAAACTTGGCTCAATACTAAAGCGTGGTCAAAATCGATCGCAGCCAGCAACATCCCAGCAGCGGGGGTGGTTCCTGCTAAGGCTGTTTCGCACTGTATGAGTACTTCAGCGATCGCATCCGCTGAATCTAAATCTGTGCTGTGACCAACTGCAACTTTAAACACGCCCTTTGCGTCCTGCCCGAAAAGCCCTTTTGGTTGCCTTGTCGTAGCTGCCATCACTTATCCCTTTAGGAATTATGCCCTGAGATAGGTGAGAAGAGTCGCCTGCAAAGCCCCCGTCATGCCTAATTTTGCATGTAAGGATTATTACATCAGACTACGGAAATAATGGCGCTATTCAGGATGGTTTGAGAATACGATTTACGCACTTGGATAGGCCATTGGCGGTTCTGAGCTTGTCCCCTACCTCTGAAATAGATGGCAGGGGGCGACGCGTGAGGAACGTTGCAATAACGATTAAGCCCCTTAACAGGCTGGATTCACAAACACCTCGGCAGCAGTTTTGAGCTGTTGTAAATGATCTTCTAGATGATGTTGGATGCGATCTTCCAGCAATTGTCCTCGTAACCGCAACCTCGGATGAGGCTTGGACTCATAGTCCAAAGTTTGGGTGACAACCGTTTGCGCAGCCGCTGGGGCTAAGGTCAGTTGTAATGTTCCCGAACGAATCGGTCCCCGTTCTGCGAGGGTCGCTGCAAAGCCTTGGTCGGGCTGCCAAGTAATATTTTGCCAGAGCGATCGCAAACGACTCCGACGATGGCCTCTCCCTGGTCGTCTGTGTAACGATTGCTCTGAGCGATGGTCCGGCTGAGCGTGCAAGGCATGAATGGTTTTGAGCATTTTCCAGACAATCTCTTGACTGGCGTTGATCTGGATTTGGGTAGTAACTGTGGTCATGGTTGGGTGTGGTTGATTGCACTAAGCGACGGATTAACGGTTTTGATGACGGTCTCGATGATGACGGCGAGAGATCAGCTGATTGAGGGTTTGCTGTTGAGATTCTGACAGCGAGCCATAGAACGTCTCAAAAGGTGGTTTCACCTGCTGTACCGTATTCAGGCTGACGTTCAAGGTGGTTTCGAGTTGCTCAAGTTTGGCGATCGCAGTGTCGTCCACCTCCGGTATAGCTGAGCAAAGAGCTGCAAAATCACTGGTTTGGACAACTTCGGTAACAGCGTCCCATTTTTGGCTTTGATCAACAGTGAGGTCTAATTCCGATGAGAGATATTCCGAGACCCGAGTCAGTTTGTCGCTGTTATTGCCGTCACAAAGATGAGCCAGCGGACCATGGCCACCGTGGCGACCTTGATGTCTATCATTGGCGACGGCCAATCTATGGGTTGCTGCGCCGAGACCGACAACTCCGACGCCAGCAACCAGGGCAAAGGTAACGATACGATTTCTATTCATCAGTGGTCTCCAAATAGGAGGGTTAAACGGTTCATGTTCATACCCTAGGTGGCGACTATTACAAGCTGATGTCAGACCATTGTGATCGCGTATCGGTCTACAACACAACCGTTTAGGCCACTTGATCGCGACGCAGCAGTATTGACCTGAACCGGGTCGTCGTACCGGCAGCTAACTGGAACCCATCAAGCCAGGATGTCCCGATAATTGAGCCACCATTTCGGCCCGACTTGATACATCTAGCTTGCTGAACAGCCGCTTCAGGGCCTGCTTCACTGAATTTTCCGTAATCCACAGATCGGCACCAATTTCACGATTGGTCAGCCCTTGCGCCACCCGTTCAGCAATTTGGATTTCTCGGGGAGTCAGGCGACTGCGTTCACGGGTCGCTATGGTCTGAGACTGCAGATCTGCCAAACGGATCGATAGATGCAAACACAGTGCACTCAGGTCGGCCAAGTTGTCTGCGTGAAACGCGGGGTCATCGCGATGGCGAGTCACAGCTACCCCTCCGATCAACTGGCCATTACGAATGATTGGCCCGACCATTACGTGGCCATGATCAGCACGGGGGCACAACGTTTGCCACGCACCAGGGGGCAAAACCGTTTCATCATGAACCACAGCATGGCGTTGCACTAGATAACGCAGGACCGGATTGTAGTCGAGGGAGAGTGCTTGTCGGAGTAATTTGGGCGTCTGATCATCCATGGCCGGTAGCTGATCTAGAAACCAGAGTCGCCACCGTTTTGCCGCGAAATATTGCCCCACCTGTTCCATGACGTGCTGCCTAAGGACGTAAGCATCTTGGGCTTGCGCGATTGCTTGAAATAGCTGCTGTAGAGGCGTTGTTGTCACACTTTCCATACCATCATCCTGCCCTAACAGGCGGGTCAAAGTGTACCCGATCGAGGTCTATCGGCCCGCTAAGGACTCGCCTTAACCTGGCATCAGTCTTTTGGTTAGCAGATCCCATGGCTGATTACGCCCACCCTGAAGTTTTAGTCGATACCCAATGGCTGGAGGACCATCTCCATGATGCCAATTTGCGAATTCTAGAAGTAGACATGAGTCCAGAGCCTTACAAAGCGGCTCATATCCCAGGTGCCATGTACTGGAATATTTTTACAGATCTGCTTCAGCCCGATCTGCACATGAACCTGCAGGTTGATGCCATGGCGGCTCTTCTATCTCGCTCAGGAATTACCGCTGAAACCATAGTGATCGCCTACGGCAGCTATCCCGGTACAGGGGGCTGGATCTTCTGGTTGTTGAATCTATTTGGTCATCGCCATGTGCGCGTTGTGAATGGAGGTCATCAAAAATGGATGGCAGAAGGTCGACCAGTCACAGACCAGCTCTCTACCTTTGCGCCGACTCAGTATCGGGTCTCGCCCCCAGACCAGCAGTTGCGCATTGCCCAAACAGCAGTTCACCAAGCGATGAACAACCCTGATCAGGTGTTGTTGGACGTGCGCACCTTGGCTGAATATCGGGGCGAACAATTTTTGATGAAGCCTCCCGAAGGTGAAGAGCGAGCGGGGCATATTCCCGGTGCCATTCATCTTGAGCATCTTCAGACTTTGAATGAAGATGGCACCTTTAAATCGCTTGACGCCCTACAGGCGCTCTATCAAGACCACGGCATCACGCCAGATCGTGAAATCCTGCCCTACTGCGCTATTGGAGCCAGGGCAGGATACATCTGGTTTGTGCTGAAATACCTGCTTGGCTATCCCCAGGTGCGCAACTATGACGGCTCCTGGAATGAATGGAGTCGCATCCCTGATGCGCCGGTTGCGCCATGATGGGCGGCAGCAGCACCGCCATAGGGCTGCAATCCACAGCTGAAATACTCTGTTACTGAGTGAAATCCTTCTGCCATAAATGCCCCCCGATCAACGCTTATGATCACGTTATGGCAGACTTCCCCCGTATTTTGATCGTGGATGATGATCGCGAAATCCGTGAGCTGCTGTCCACCTTTTTAGAAAAACATAGCTATACCACTGTCACGGCAGCGGATGGAGCTGCCATGTACCAGCAGCTTGCAGGCCATCCACCGGATTTGATCGTTTTGGATATCATGCTGCCGGGGGAAGATGGGCTCAGCCTCTGTCGACAACTGCGCGCTAGCTCTACGGTGCCGATTATTATGGTGACCGCGATCGACGAGGATATGGACCGCATTATTGGTCTAGAGATGGGAGCGGATGACTACGTCACTAAGCCCTTTAACCCGAGAGAGTTGCTGGCGCGCATCAAAGCGGTGCTCCGGCGGGTGGACTATGGTCAAGTCAATGCCCATCAAGTTCAGGCCCCAACGGTAGGCACCACCCAATTTGTCTTTGCCGGCTGGGTGCTGGATTTAGGACGACGGGAATTACGCAACGCCGCCTCTGGCGAGCGGAGCACGTTGATTTCCTTAACTGCGGGTGAATTTGATTTACTCCTAGCGTTTGTAGAACATCCCCAGCGGGTGCTGAGCCGTGATCAGCTGTTGGAATACACCAAAGGCTATGGGGCCATGGGGTTTGATCGCAGCATTGATGTGCAGCTGAGTCGTTTGCGCCGCAAAATTGAACCTCATCCTAAAGAGCCCGCGCTGATCAAAACCGTGCGTGGTGGAGGCTATCTGTTTACCCCCACCGTTCAACAGGTAGGACCGTAACCATGTCACCTGCCCCTCAATGGCCCCGGCCCCGACGCGATCGCAAGCGTCGCTCTTTTTGGCCTGCTGGGATCCGGGGTCGCTTATTGGTGATCATTACTGTTGGCGTTTTAGTGGCCCAAGGGACGACGGGGTGGTTATTTGAGCAGCGACACCAGCGGCATCAACGCTGGGACAATCCCCAGGTCATGACAGCGGCGTTTGGGGAACGGGTGGTCGCGATCGCGGCCCTCCTCGACTCGCTGCCCCCTAACCAGCAGTCTCAATTCATCGACACCTTGAGTAATGCGCTTCTACAGGTGCAATCCCTGGAGCAGCCCCCTGATCAATCTGTCCATTGTGTTGAGGATCGGCGGTTAGGGTCACTACAATCTCAACTCACCACCGCTCTCACTAACCCAGTGGTGGTGCAAGTATGTTCAGGCGGCCGACCCCAAGCTGAAGATGATCTGGACCAGCTTTGGCCCAGCCGTCAGCAATTGGTGATTGCTTTAGAAAAGCCCGACGGCGGCTGGTGGGTGTTTCGAACCCCGTTTGATGCCCGTGGTTTAGAGGGGCATTTCAAAGGCTACCCTCCCGATCAACCGCCCTTAGTTTGGCTCTTCCTCATCGGCGCGGTGGTGTGGCTATTGTCGGCCTGGGCAGCTAGACGGGTGACCGCGCCGCTACTCCGTTTCGCTGCCGCTGCTGATCGCCTCGGCATGGATGTGAATGCACCACCCCTGCCTGAAAACGGATCTGACGAACTCCGCCAAGCGGCTCGGGCCTTTAACCAAATGCAGGTCAAGGTACAGGGACTGATCCGCGATCGCACCTTCATGTTGGCCGCGATTTCCCACGATCTGCGGACCGTCTTAACCCGGCTCCGGCTCCGCACCGAATTGATCGAGGATGCCACCCAGCAGCAAAAGGCTGAAGCAGATTTAGCCCAAATGGAAGCGATGCTGGTCTCGACTCTGGCGTTTGCCAAAGCAGACAGCACCCCGGAAGCCAGGACCCAGCTTGACTTGGCCAGCTTGCTGCAAAGCATCTGTGATGATTGGGTGGATGCCGGACGGGTGGCTCAATATCAGGGATCCGCTCGAGTCCCTATTAAGGGGCAACCCACCGCCCTGCGACGAGCCTTTACTAATTTGATTGAGAACGCCACTCTGTATGGGCAAGAAGCCGAGGTCACTATTGCAGCTGTGACCCCTGAAGTTAAGGTGGCGATCTCAGATCGAGGGCCAGGCATTCCTGAAAAGATGCGTGAGCAAGTTTTTGAGCCCTTCTTTCGGCTGGAGCCCTCCCGTAATCGCGAAACTGGGGGCACGGGTCTCGGGTTAGCCGTGGCTCGCATCGTCATTCGACGCCATGGCGGTGAGATTGTGCTGCGCTCCCGAGCGGGCGGCGGCCTAGTTGTAGAGATTACCCTGCCAACAGAGTTGCGCTGAAGCGCATCGGCCATTTCGATGGATCCTGAGTCTGAGAATGGCAGACATGAGCAGCAGACCTGTGGAGATCGCCATAAAAACCCGGAACACGCTCCGTAGGGCAGAGATCGACGCACTGTCCTGTAAGTCCATTCACAACCATCGTTACCATCTGATGCTTTTTCCATCGCACGGCTGATCGATTATCCACGGGCCATGGCCGAAGATTGCACCTCACGACAACTCTTTGACGATACCGAAAAAGATTTTTGATGCCGAGGCGTTTCGGGCCATTTCAAAACCACCACTTCTTCCCGCAATTGCTCCCCCGTCGCTGTGGCAATTCGGGTTCTAAATAGATCAATCCCTTCCACCTCATAGCCCACCTCAGTCGCCACCTCGGCCAACAGGTTGCCAGTGCGGATCATCACCTGAAAAAAAGAAGCTTGATCGCCCACCACATAGGCCAGTTGCGCACCGGGCTTGAGGGCGGGTCGCAGCTCTGCTAAATGGCGCTTCATTCCACCAAAGTACAGACGGGTGACCCGATGATAGAGGCGCTCGAATCCCGAGGTTTTGTTGAGGGCCAGACGCTTAGCTTCAATCGCTTTCGCTAGTTGCGCGACGGGGCTGCTTTGGGTCAACAACCGATCATCGTCATCAACTTTGTAGACATTGCGGGTGTTAGAGCGAATCAGAGACTGCTTAAAGTGGCGCAGATCTTGTTTGTTGGCCAAAAAGCCCAGCAGTACTGACTCTAGCCGGGTGGTGCGGGTGTAGTCCTTTTCATTGGGGTAGGGGGGCGAGGTAATCACCGCATCTATGGACCGGGGGACGAGTAGCGTCGCTACATGGCGGGCATCCCCCCGATGACAGTAGGT